>CADCGD010000007.1 GCA_902800925.1 uncultured Bacteroidales bacterium
GCATGTTCAACAGGGCAAATGCCGATGTCCTGAGAGCAAAACTCCTCTATAGTAGTATGAAATGGGACTGGAATTACCACCCAAATTGACGCAGAACCTCTTTTGAGTGTGTTTTTTTTCGGCATCTCCAGGATGAATATGGTCTTCTTCCACAATTCCTGATCCTTATAATAATAAGGTGTAAAGGCGATGGCACAGCCTGTAACGTAGGGGTTGTTCTCGATAATCTCCCGACAGTAGGTCTCCATGCGGTCGGCCTCGTTCAGGTGACCCTGCAACTACAAACGACTCATCTGCGAACCCGTCACCAGCACAGGAAGTCATCAAGAAGCCTGCTACACCTAACAACAGGCAGCCCTGCCACGTCCATGTGAAGAAACGGTTTCTTTTTGAAATTTGTTTCTTGTTCATAAATTAAGTTTTAAGTTATACATGTATAAAAATTAGTAGCTATATAGAGTTTATTTCTTAAAAGACGTTATTTTGTTTAAAAAGTAATCAAAGATTATCCAAAATGTACCAAGATGCGGAAAACTTTACCCGGATTGGCTGCCCATTGGTCCATAGCGTTGGCGGCTCCCTCTGGTTCAACTTCGTTACTAATCAGACGGTCTACAGGACAGGTGCCACGCTCCAGATAATGAATGACAGCGCGGAAATCGCTGGGCTGTGCATTGCGTGAACCACGGATGTCGAGTTCTTTCTGCACAAAGTATTTTGTCTGGAACGATACTTCCGACTTGGCATAGCCGATGCACACTACACGTCCTGTGAAGCCAACTTCGTTGATGGCCATCTGGTAGGTGGGGATGCTGCCGACAGCCTCAATGACCACGTCGGGACCAAAACCGGAGGTTATTTCCATCAGACGGGCATGTACATCCTCTGTCTTTGTGTTGACAGCATAACTGGCACCCATCTGTTTGGCAAGAGCCAATTTTTCGTCGTCAATGTCTGCAGCAATGACAATAGCTCCTCGCTGTGCAGCACGGACGACTGCTCCCATGCCGACCATACCGCAGCCAATGACCATGACAACATCGATATCAGTCACCTGTGCGCGACTGACTGCATGGAATCCTACACTCATCGGCTCTATCAGGGCTGAGGTGCGAGCAGACAACTGGCCAGCAGGGATTACTTTTACCCAAGGCAGTGAAAGGTATTCGCACATGGCACCCCAGCGTTGCACACCAAGGGTCTCGTTATGCTCACAGGCATTGACCCTGCCGTTGCGGCAGGAGGCACATTTGCCACAGTTGGTGTATGGATTGACGGTGACAGTCATGCCGGGCTTCAGTACATCGGGAACATTTTTGCCCACCTTGACAATCTCAGCTCCTACCTCATGACCTGGAACTACAGGCATCTTTACCATCGGGTTACCACCACGGAAAGTATTCAGGTCGCTTCCGCAAAAGCCTACATACTTCATTTTCAACAGCACTTCATCGTCACCCATCTGGGGTTCGGCGATGTCGATAATCTTCATCACAGAAGGTTCGGTTATTTGTATCGCTTTCATATTATGTAATTAATTATTTGAGTCCTAATATAAGAAAAACATTCTCTCCATCATCTGCCATTTCTCATCACTGGTAGCACCTTCACGACACTGTTGGAACATCGCCATATAGTCTTCCCATTCTTGTTGACGGGGTAGGGTGGCAAGTCGCTTCATCGCCGTATCCCAATCGAAGTCAAGAGGCGTTTCGACAATCATGAACAGTCGGTTGCCGAGGATATAGATTTCCATCTCCAAGATACCTACAGAGCGGATGCCATCCAGTATCTCTTTCCATGCCTCTGGTTCACTATGGCGACGACGATACTCAGCAATCAGTTGAGGATCGTCTTTCAGGTCCATCGTCTGACAATAGCGCTTGACGGGCTGCTGATATTCCTTGATTTGATAACCTTCTGTCATAGACTTCTACGGATATGAGTACGATAACCATAGACGGTTACGATGAGGAAACAGATAAATGGCAGCACAAAAGAGGCGTTGGTTGCCGGAAATGTGCCAAATATTGTATTCTGGTCGATAATCATTGCCTGCAACGGAGGAAGTACGGAACCTCCGAGAATGGCCATAATCAGACCAGCTGCTCCAAATTTCGCGTCATCACCTAAACCATCAAGGGCGATACCATAGATGGTAGGAAACATGAGTGACATACAGCCGCTGACGCATACCAGACAGTAGATACCCACTCGGTTTTGGAATAAGATTACCCCTACCGTAAAAACCATAGCAAGGATACCGAAGATAGCAAGTAACTTAGCTGGTTTCAGGTATTTCATCAGGTAGGTAGCAATAAAACGTGAGCAGATGAAGAAAATCATGGCATAGATATTGAAGCGTTGCGACAATACTTCTGCAGACTGTTCATCCATGCCCTCTGCCATAAATACACGTGTACCATACTGTATGATAAATGTCCAGCACATAATCTGTGCACCGACGTAGAAGAACTGGGCAATCACTCCTTCCCGGTAGTATTTCAGAGAGAAGATGCGTTTCAGGGTAGACCAGAAATGGATGTCGTGACTCTGGTCTCCGTTTTTAGGCATCTTGGAAAAGAAGATGACCAGGAACATAGCCACGATGACCAGTCCTATTATTAAATAAGGTGAGATCAAAACGCTGAGGTCGGCATCCTTCATCGCCTCGAACTCTGCGTCACCCAACAGGGCACGTTCGTCACTGCTCATCGGATTCAGCTTAGCTTGAATGAAGTTCATGGCGACAAACATACCGATGATAGAACCGCAGGGGTTAAAGCATTGAGCCATGTTCAGTCGACGGGTGGCTGTTTCCTCCGGTCCCATCGTAAGGATATACGGATTACAACTCGTTTCCAGGAAAGAGAGTCCGCAGGTCATGATGAAGTAGGCCATCAGGAAACAACCATAAAGTCCGATACTCTTCGATGGGAAGAAGAGTAGGGCACCTGTTGCATAGAGTCCCAGACCCATCAGTACGCCGGCCTTATAGCTGTATTTCCGGATAAAAATGGCAGCAGGAAATGCCATACAGAAATAACCTCCGTAGAAGGCAACCTGTACCAACGTTCCGTCTGTTACACTCATTCGGAAGATCTTGGAGAAAGCCTTCACCATAGGATTAGTGATATCGTTGGCAAATCCCCATAGTGCGAAACAGAACGTAACCAATATAAACGGAATGAGGTAGTTTACTCCGTCCTTGGCGATTAATGATTTCTTTTCTTCCATATACCTTATTTATATAAAGGACCAAAATTCTGGCAGGCGCGGTAGTCGGCCCCTTCCTTATCCATACCGAAAGCATTCCATGCGGCAGGACGGAAGATGTCCTTGTCGGCAATGTTATGCATGCAAACGGGGATGCGGAGCATGGCGCAAAGCGTAATCAGGTCGGCACCTACGTGTCCGTAGCAGATGGCACCATGGTTGGCACCCCAGTTGTTCATAACACTGTAAACATCCTTGAAGGCATCCTTCGTGGGGTCAAGACGTGGGGCAAACCAAGTGGTAGGCCATGTCGGATCTGTGCGCTTGTCTAGGATGTCGTGGGTCTTGGGATCGAGTTCTACCGTCCACCCCTCAGCCAGTTGCAGTACTGGACCTAAGCCCGCTACGAGGTTCAGGCGCAGCATCGTCATTGGCATACCGCCCTTGGTGACGAAGTGTGACGAGTAGCCACCACCACGGAAGTAGTCGCGATCGGCAGGCATCCATGAGGTAGCCTTCAGACAAGCCTCCATATCCTCGTTTTTCATCTCCCAGAAGGGCTTAATGGTAGGATTGCCATCCTTATCCGTCATCGCGCCTGTTGCGTCGAGGGTGGTAGCACCACTGTTGATGAGGTGGATGAAACCACCAGCAGCTGCACCACTAAGGTCAGTACCTGTGACGCGCTTTACAGCCTCCGGACTCCAATAGGTGCGGATATCAGAGAACATCACACCACGGTTGGTCAGCAGATGGCCCAAGAGCATCGACATACCATTCAAGAAGTCGTTCTCAGTAGCCAATGTATAAGCCTCACGCGGACCGTTCCAGTCGAACGATGTACACATCATCGACTCAGGGAAGTCGAAGTTAGGCTTATAGTCCGTCCACTGACGTTGTCCCTGCACACCAGCAGCAATGGCGTTGTGTCCGATGGCCTCTTCCTTATAACCCATCTCCAGCAACTTCTCAGAGCCCTGCATCAGGTCGCGGATAATCATCATGTTCTTAACGGTAAACTCCCAGTCCTCGTCTTTCTCCTGACGATTCTTGCCTTTACCCTTACCATTAAAGGTGGTCATGGGAACGCCAGGGAATAAGGGACGGTCCTCGTTATAGTCATGACCCTCTTGGGGTTTGCAGTATTTCTCCACCCAGGCCATTGCTTTATCGAACTCCTTTTTATCATAGATGCCAAAGTCTACACGACGCAGGATTTCAACAAGCGATACATACTCCGTGCGCATGCCAAGGTACTGTTGCAGGAAGTCTGCATTGACGATACTTCCAGCGATACCCATACAGGTGTTGCCCAACGACAGATAGCTCTTTCCACGCATGGTTGCTACAGCCTGGGCAGCACGTGCAAATCGCAGAATCTTCTCAGCTACATCCTCAGGAATGGTATTGTCGTTCAGATCTTGCACGTCGTGGCCATAGATGCCGTAAGCGGGCAGACCTTTCTGGGCATGTGCTGCAAGAACAGCAGCCAGATATACAGCACCAGGGCGCTCCGTGCCATTGAAGCCCCAAACTGCCTTGGGATAGTAGGGATTCATGTCCATGGTCTCAGAGCCATAGCACCAGCAACTGGTAACGGTGATGGTGGAACCAACACCCTCGCGCTCGAATTTCTCAGCGCAGGCTGCCGACTCACCGACACGTCCAATGGTGGTGTCGCTGATGATACACTCTACTTTGGAGCCATCACCATTGCGAAGATTGCTCTCAATCAGGTTCTTTACTGCATTAGCCAATGCCATGGTCTTTTCCTCAAGACCTTCGCGGATACCTCCCTGACGTCCATCAATGGTGGGGCGGATACCGATTTTAGGATAGTTTGTCATGTTTTTTAAGTAGCTTATTTGATTACAAGGTACAAAGTTACACATTTTTTAAAAATAAACAGATATTTTTAAAAAAAAATGTGGTCGATGTAAAAGAAATTGTTATTTATGAATCGTTACTACCTCTCACCTCTAATTGCGTCACGGCACTGTTCCATCAGCCACTTAGGAGTGCTGGTGGCGCCACAAATGCCGACAGTCTCGATGCCTTTGAGCCAGGAGGGGTCTATCTCCTCCGGTCCCTCGATGAGGTGCGTGTTGGGATTGAGACGCTGACACTCGTTGAAGAGCACTTTGCCGTTGCTGCTCTTACGACCGCAGACAAAGAGAATGAGGTCGTGGCGGGCGGCAAACTGCGAGATGTTGGGCATGCGGTTGGCGACGGAGCGACAGATGGTGTCGAAGCTCTTGAAGGTGGCTGTGGGGGCGATGTGCGACTGGATATAGTCGATGATGCGATGGAACTCGTCGAGCGACTTGGTGGTCTGCGAGTAGAGGAAGATGTCGCGTGTAAAATCGAGCTGCTTGACGTCATCAAAGTGTTCAATGACGATGGCGTTGCCTGCTGTCTGGCCAACCAGTCCCAACACTTCTGCGTGTCCTTCCTTGCCGAAGATGACAATCTGTCCACCTCCCGTGTCATACTGTTTCTTGATACGTTGCTGCAGCTTCAGTACCACAGGACAGGTTGCATCGATAATCTCGATGTTGTTACGGCGTGCCAGTTCGTAGGTGGCTGGGGGCTCACCGTGAGCACGCAACAGTACCTTTACATCGTGGAGCTGTGCCATCTGTTCATGGTCGATGGTGATAAGCCCCATCTGGCGCAGACGGTCGCACTCCATACCGTTGTGAACGATATCGCCCAGGCAGTAGAGGGCGTTACCCTTGGCCAACTCCTCCTCGGCCTTCTGGATGGCGGTAGTCACTCCGAAGCAGAAACCACTGCCGCTGTCAATCTCTATCTTTAAACTCATGGGGCTCATGGGACTTATGGGGCTTATAGGGCCTATGGGGCTAATAGGTTATTATAATAGGTGTCCAGCAGTTGCTGGGCAGCGATAAAGCTAGTCTGCTGACCGGCGAGGACAGAGGCTTCGGCAGTCTTTAGCTGCTGGCGGATGGTGGGGTTATGGTAGAACTTCATACGCAACTGCTCGTTGATGGTCTCATACATCCAGTACTTCGCCTGTTCGTTGCGACGGTGGTCGAAGTAACCATTGGCCTTGACGAAGTCTACATACTCGTAGATCATGTCCCACACCTCCTTGATGCCCGTGCCATAGAAGCCGCTATAGCATAACACCTTCGGCATCCAGCCACTCTCCGACATGGGGAAGAAGTGCAGGGCGTTGCGGAAGTTCGTGGCGGCCATCTGACACTTGTCGACATTGTCGCCATCGCACTTGTTGATGACGATGCCGTCACAGATCTCCATGATGCCGCGCTTGATACCTTGCAGCTCGTCACCCGTACCTGCCACCTGGAGCAGCAGGAAGAAGTCGACCATGGAGTGACAGGCAGTCTCCGACTGTCCCACACCTACCGTCTCGACGAATATCTTGTCGAAGCCGGCAGCCTCGCAGAGGATGATGGTCTCACGCGTCTTGCGGGCCACACCACCCAGGGAACCTGCTGTTGGACTAGGACGGATAAATGAGTCGGGATGGATGGAGAGCTTCTCCATACGTGTCTTGTCACCGAGAATGGAACCCTTGCTGCGCTCACTGCTAGGGTCGATAGCGAGGACGGCGAGGCGACCGCCATGCTCCTTCAGCACATGAACGCCAAAGGCATCGATACTCGTCGACTTACCAGCACCCGGTACACCGCTGATGCCGATGCGGATGCTATTGCCGCTAAAGGGCAGACACTTGTTGATGACCTCCTGGGCTTTGGCTTGGTGGTCGGGGTTAACACTCTCTACCAATGTGACGGCCTGCGAGAGGATGGTGACATCGCCCTTGATGATGCCCTCCACCATCTCTGCCGCTGTGAGTTCACGACGACGGAAGCGGTTGCGCTTCAGGTAGGGATTGATAATCGACGGCTGTTCAACACCACTGTTGACCTGCAAGCCGGCATATTCGGCACTATTCTCTGGATGTTCCATATTATTTGGCATTTATCGTAATGGTGACCTTGGGATGGTCGGGATCGTTGGTAATCATGAGGATACGCGGACGGGTGCGAACCTTCTTCAGTTCGTCGCGCAGGGCGGTAATCTTCAAGGTTGTCTTCTCGCCAGGCTGCAACTTACTCTTGCTTAGCGACACCTGCAGACCACCGGTGAAGAGTTGTAGCGACGAGATGTCCAACTCGGTACGTCCCTTGTTGGTAATCTCGATGACGTCCTTCTTTTTCGTCTTACTGTTAAACTGGATGTCGCAGGTAGTCTTCGACAGTTGCATCTTCGGGGCATACTGCTTCTGCGCAGCATTCATGCCCATGAACGAGGGCAACAGGACGGCAGAGACAGGTATCTCATGGTCGGCACTGACAGTATCGCCAGGGTTCTCAGCCAGAAAGACGGCACTCTGCGTCAGTCCGTAGTCGTGGAGTTCGTTGGAGTTCAGCGTGACGGTCAGCGTACCTGCACGACCAGGACCTAAGCGCTCAGGCGCCATAGTGGCCTTCAGGTAGGACGGCAGGTGCATGAGGTTGGGCTGACAGACCGTGGTGCTACTGTTATAAATATGTAGGAGTTGTACCTGCTGGTCGCCACGGTTGATGTCGTCGAACTCCAGCTCGCTATGGTCGAGCAACAGGTTACCCATCGTGATAGGATAGTTCTTGCTGAGGTTCTGATAGTCTCGCAGCACGATACCCTTCATGCGGATATAGAAAGGTTTGGCAGTGGCGTTGGTTACCACAGCGGCCTGTTTGTCGAAGTGCCCTAACTGACGAGCGTCGTAGGTCATGCGAATCTGGAACTTGTCACCCTGGTCGGTCTTGGGATACTCTACCTTGGTACAGTTACAGTCGGGGCGCACGTCGTTGATACGCACCTTCTTGCTGCCCTTCACGCGGAACTCAAAGATGGCTGTGATGGGCTGTTCGTAACCCGTACGTCCCACGTCAATGGTGGTCTTCTCGATTATCAGCTTCTGCGCCACTGCGTGGCTGACGGATAACTGATAAATGAAAAATGATAAACAAAAAAACTTGATGTATCTTCTCATCTTAACTATTATCTCTTATCTATTAACTGTTAACTGAATAGACGGCGCTGTGGCGCGGTATTCCGGTGCGTAGGCACAGCCCACGGTACAGGTGCCTGTCTCGTAGGTACCGACACGGTCGATGTAGTATTCGGTCTCTATGACGTGCTTGCCCTTCGCCAGACCACCATAGAAATAGTGCGTGGCATTGTCCTTGGGTGAGCAGTAGGCGCCATTGCGGTAGCCCGACAGTTGGTTGACGGGTTCCATGCAGGCGGCACGACGGTCCACCACTTGTACGAAGTCGAGGTCGCGGCTGGTCTCAATGGTGATGCGCACCTTGATGCGGTCGCCAACGGTCAGTGTGGATTGCGGTTTTGCCGCAATCACTTCGCGCTTGACAGTAATACCACTCTGCGAAGCCTCGATATCTGCGGTCTTCTGCAGGAACTGGGCATAGACGGCGCCCCACGACGTACCCTCGCTGGTTTTGTTGGCGGTGAAGGTGCGCTCGCCTTTATAGGACTGGGCGGTCTTCACATAGCCGAGGCCGGCTGACGCCTTGCTGGTGTCGATGGGCAAACCATCGACCACAAGGGCGGTGGCGGGCTGGCTGGTGGTCAGCGTACTGCTGTTACCGTTTAGGAAGGCATAGATGGCATTGACGCTGTTGATGGGCGTATCCCATAGCTGGGTGCGTTTCTCCTGCAACAGCCAACGGCGCATCTCATCGATGGTCTGCTGGTCCTGAGGTGTCACCCGCTGGATGGCCTCGATGGCAGCCACCTCTGTCGGTATCTTGTAGTCATACCATGAATAACTGGCACGACGGGTGTCGTAGTAGCGGCCCATCTCTTCGGTATATACGGTATATTCCTTCAGGCTCTTCACATACTCAGCGGCCTTGGTCTTCTCACCATGCTGGGCGAGGACGACGGCGGTAAGCGCCTTCTCATAGATGGTCTGACGCTTGATGTCCTTCTTCAGCAGGACGATGAGGTAGTCGTTGGCAGCCTTCACATCCGTCTTTAGCGTACGACCGTCGATGGCACAGATGTAGAGCCAGCGCAGGGCGGTGAATGTCGGGAAGCTCTGACGATGACCCTTCTTCTCCTCTTGTTTCATCTTCTTCACCAGGGCTACCATCTCTTTGCTGATGTAGTTGAAAGCATTGTCATAAAGAGGTGAGAGGTGAGAGGTGAGAGGTGAGAGACTCTGTAGGCGGGCAAGCATCTCGGCAACGGTGACGGTGATATAGGTGCTGCCCTCCATGCCAGGATACCATGAGAAGGAACCGTCACTGTTCTGTAGCTTCTGCAATTTCTCCATGGTGGTAGTCAGGCGGTTGTTGATACCATTCTCATCGAAGAAGTCAGCGAGGCGCTGACGCTGTTCGCTCTCACGATCGGCGGCAGCCACCCATGGGGTCTCGGCAAGGACGAGGTTCTTGAGGTCTTCGTTCTTGGAGAGGTGAGAGGTGAGAGGTGAGAGGTGAGAGGATAGTTCTTCCTGCTTCCACTGCTCGAAGACGCGCTTGGTCTGTGGGTTCTGGTCGAGGAGATACTTTGCCAACAGATTACTATAGTAGCTGGCAGCCTGGTCGATGGCGCTGTGCTCCCACGGCTGTCCGAGGGTGGGCAATGCCTGTACCATCAACCATGCAGGGTTGTTGGTGTATTCGATGGTTAGCTTCTGCTGGTCGGTACCCTGCGGGAAGAGCTTCGTGAGGTCGATGGTCTTCACACCTGCCTCATGCTGGGTGAAGGGTACCGTCTTGGTGACATACTCTCTGTTAGAAAGGATGGGTAGGTAGTGCTGCTCGCCATCACTGAAGCCGTCACCGGTGGCGGTGACTTTGCAGATGAGGAGGCTGATGTCAACGGGCAAACCATTGACCACAAACTGAGCGGCGGTGGAACTGTTGGCTGCGATGGTGAAGGGTGCTGACTGTTCGTAGATGACCTGTTCGCTGTTGGGGTCTATCAGTTGGAGCCTTGCCGTACCGCTGACGCTGTGGTCGGTGGTATTAAACAAACGGGCAGAGATGGTGGCGTCGTCACCCTCACGGACGAAGCGTGGCATGTTGGGTTGTATCATCACATCCTTCTGGGCGATAGCCTCGCCGTCGATGTAACCATAGAGCATGTCGGCAGTATTGGCAATACCCATGAAGCGCCAGGTCGTCAGACTCTCAGGGAGTGTGAATGACAACGAAACGTTCCCATCGCTATCAGTCTGCAGGGTGGGGTAGCAGAACGCCGTCTCGTTGAGGTTCTCGCGGACTTGAACTTCTTCTTCGGTAGTAGACTCATCATTACTGCCAATAGCTTGTTCGTTGACGGTCTCTTTGGCTTTCAGAACCGCACCTGTTTCAACGGCATCATAGACCCTCGACTCTTCTACTGCCATGGCTGTTGGGGCTGCGGCTTTCATGAGCATATTGCGTCCACGGACGCGGATGGGTTTGTAGTAAATGGGGAAGATACTCTCATCGAAGCGACTGAACTGCAGTTGGTCGACATCGATGTACTTCATATCCTTGGTGGCTGAGGCCCAGATATTACCAAACGACGTGTGCTGCCAGGAAGTAGCAGGCATGGATAGGTATGACATTGGCGTAAACGACCACTGGTGAGAAGTCAGGGCATCGAGGCTCTTGTCGTAGAGTACCGCCATAAGACTGGCGTCAGCGGGTTGCCCATCGGGTTTGTTAATCTTCAGTTGCCACTGCTCCTGCTGGCCAGGTGTCAAGCGGTCGCGGAAGGTGGTCCACTGCAGCTTTAATTTCTTGTCGGGCATGGGACGACGGATGACCTGCTGGTGGCTGTAGCACTCGCCGTTCTTCATCCATGCGAAGGTCAGCAGCAGCCCGTTACCATACTCCTCACGGTAGGTAAACTGAAGATTGATGAGTTCGCCATTCTTCTTGACGGCACCTTCCTCAATCTTCTGTTTGCCAGCAAAGAGGCTATATAGAATATAGGTGTTGGGATCTGATGAGCCCACCTGTACAGTGACGGGTGTTCCATCGTTGGGGAACTGCTCATGAGAGACGTAGAACCAGTCGTGGGTCTCGAAAGCTGGACGTTTGTCGGTGAGACTGAACACCACGAACGTCTGGTCGATGCTGTCTTGGGCGCAGATAGCCTCTATGCGGTGTTGACCACTCTTCAATTGATAGTAGAGTGATAATGGACCATTGGCAGACCACTGCTGCCATTTTCCACCATCGATGCGGTAGCGCAGCTTGCCGGGGATCTCTTTGCCAGCAGCATTGCGACGGGTGAAGGTAATCGCGGGGAACTGGTCGCTGCGCACCTTCTCAGGGATATCGCAGGTCAGTGAGGTGGCTTTGTTGCCCAAGGGTAGCGACAGACTGCCGTGGTGCGTCTCGCCGGCCTGGTCAGTGACGTCGGCATCGACGACGAAATGGTAGAACATGGTGTGGTGACCAAGGTCTTCGGGCATTACTAACGGCATGTCCGCAGTAAACGAACCATCGTCGGCTGTGGTGGCGTCGCCCTCGCTGACAACCGTCTCGCGGAGACCATCACCGAAATAACCTCCCTGCCAATAGCGGCTGTAGGACATCCACCAGAAGGCAACACGGCGCTTCACGGTATAATGCACCTTCGCATCCTGGATGGGTACACCGGCATAGCTCATGGCCTTGGCCTTGGCCTGCACGGTGTCTCCAGCCTGATAGGATTCCTTATAATCGTCGAACGTCACCTGGAAGGCAGGACGCTTGTACTCCTCGACACGGAAACTGATATTTCCGTTATTGGTGCGGATGGAGTAGCGACCGTTGAGTTTACCTGTAGGCAGGGTGAACTGTACGTTGCACTTGCCATAGCGGTCGGTGGTGGCCTGCTGTTCGGCAACCAACTTGTAGTTGGCGTCGCGCAGTTCAAACTTCACGACCTTATCGCTGACGGCGGCATTGTCAAGGACCGACTGTTCTTTCCACACGATGGCGGTGGCATAGACGGTCTGGCCTGGACGGTAGATGGCGCGGTCGGTAAACAGGTTGGTATGTTCGTTATTATATTGTCGCTCGTAATAGCTGTAGGCACCATAGCCGTTCTGCTCCGGACAGTAACTATCATTGGCGGTGTAGGCAAAGAGTCTTGACGGCCTTTGCTCGCCGGTATAGACCACTTCTCCTTGGCTGTTGCAGGTGAGCACACGGGTGGTCTCAGGACTGTTCCAGTTCTTGCGGAACGATAGACGGATAGAAGCGTTCTTGACGGGTTGTCCTGTCGTGGCGTCGACGACCACATAGCGACGGTTGTTGTCGGGCTGGCCTTGTTGCAGGAGTCGGATGCCCGATACGAAATACAACTGGCGGACAACCTCCGTCTGAGGAAGGCTGGTGAACTCCAGCAGATAAACACCGGCGGGTAGCCCCTGCAATTGCAGGGAGTCGGTAAAGATATCATAGACGGCATGTTCTGAGAAGGGAATGGTCTGTGTCATCTCTGTCAGTTCTGTCAATCCCGCTTTTATCTTCTTGTACTCGTCCTTGTTGTTGGGATTAAGTTGTGTGTCACCCTGCAGCGACGTGCGATAGACATGCATGGTCAACTGCGTGATGTTACGCAGGTTCTTCAGACTGACCACCTGCGACTTGCTCACCTCCTGGACACGACGCTCTACATTGGCAGTAAACTGCGATGTCGTCAGGGCGGTCAATTCGTTGCGTATGATGTTGGCACGTGGCCAAGAACCCCAACGTTGCAGTGACTGTTGCAGCCAGTTGTAGCGGTCGGCATTGGTGAACCTGTCGCCATGCATCTTGCTATAACGACCTATGGCCAACTCAGCAGCCTCTGGATAGTCACCGAAGATGGCAATGAGTGAGTCGTACTCCTCAATGTTCTTGGCAATATAGCTGGCAGCAATACAGGCAGCAGGGCAGTTGTCGACCTTCGTGTAATAGTCGTAGAGCCACTGCCACTCGTCCAGTTCCATGCCAATGACGCTCAGCAGGTCGTGAGCGAACACCTTACTGTCCTTGCCACGCTCCACCAAGGGTTCATAGCCGTCGGCCTTGACCTTGGCCAACAGATCGGGTTGGGCCATTGCCTGCCCGCGATAGTGGTTGGCCTTGTCGGAGGTCTCGTTGTCGATAGAAGGGTTCAGGGAGTATACTTTGTACAAGACGGTGGCATAGACCATCTGCAAGACGGGGTCGGTGGCCGCCTTGGCCTGTTGTTCGATGCGCGCTACGGCTGGTGCCAGCGAGTCGGGTGCAATGTCCTGCTGCACATTGGCTGTCAGCAGGGTGGCCTTAAGCAGTTGACCGTAGGCCTTCTCCTTTTTGGCCTTCTCCTCTATCTTCTGCAGATGGGTCAACGCCTGTCGCGGCAGGTCCTTGTCACGGGCGTTCTCCACCTGTTTCCACAATGATTGGTATGTCTGTGCGAACGTATTTATAGGTAGTAGCAGACAGGCTGCTAAAACGACTAACAATGTCTTCTTCATAGTTTCTGTCGAATAAATAATGCACAAAGATACGAAAAACCCGTTAAACAGCCAAGCCATTTAACGAGTTTTACCAATAATTCATGTTTCTCAATTAGTGCGCATCCTCGCAACAGTGTTCGTGACAACCACTTTCGGGTGTCTCGAACTCCAGTGTGGAGTGGCCGATACCTTTCTCTTTTAAGAGAACTTTCAGGCGAACTTTCACCTCTTCCATGTGTGCGATGTCCTTGATGACGATGTGTGCTGTCAGGGCGTTGTCGGTGGTGCTGATGGCCCAGATGTGCAGGTGGTGCACCTCACTGACATGCTCCTCAGCAGCCATCAGCTCTTTTATCTCATCGGGTTCGATACCCTCTGGTGTACCGTCGACAATCAGTCGCAAGCTGGCTGTCAGCAAGCTCCAGGTAGACCATAGGATGATGAAGGCGATGATGAGACTGACGATGGGGTCTACCACATTCCATCCCGTAAAGGTGATGATGACGCCTGATACGACGACACCTACCGATACGAGTGTGTCAGCCACCATGTGAAGGAAGGCACCACGCACGTTGATGTCGCTCTTCTGTCCACGCATCAGCAGTACCACGGTAAGTCCATTGATGAGGATGCCGATGCCTGCTGTCCACGATACGGCGACACCATTGACGTCGACGGGTTCGGTGAACTTCAGGATACTCTCATAGAAGATGCCTCCAACGGCTGCCAGCAGCAAAACGGCGTTGACCAGCGAGATGAGTACCGTCGACTTCTTCAGTCCGTAAGTATAGTGTGCACCTGACCGTACCTTGGCCAAATGGAAGGCGATAAGTACCAATACCAGACTGAACACGTCGCTGAGGTTATGCCCTGCGTCAGACAGTAGTGATAACGAGTTCTGTGTCCAGCCTACAAGGGCCTCGACACCCACAAACAGCAGGTTTAGTACGATGCAGAAGACGAAGATGCCGTTCATGCTGGTGGGCATCACATGATGATGGTGGTGATGATGACCGTGATGCTCGTGACCATGCTCATGGTCGTGATGATGATGTTCGTGTGACATAATTATCTTGTTTTTTCTTGTTTCACGCTGCAAAGGTAGGAAAACATTGCTGCAACCTGGTTGCAACAGCCCGTAAATGCTGTTTTTCTGCAACCTTGTTGCAAGTTTTTCCTATTTCGTGCATGCCGTTTGCATAAAAATCATTATCTTTGCAGAAACTTAAAACAAGAATGAGGATAGAGAGGCTATTGGCACTTAGCTGTTGGCTATTGGCACTGAGTTGTCAGGCGCAGACGTTTTCGCTTGAACACAAGACGGACAGTCTGTCTCTGTTGACGCTGACCACCGATACGACAAGCCATCAGTGGCGACTGCCTTATCCCGTCTATCGCATGGAGACGGGCGATGTCGACGGAAATGGTACCACAGAGGCACTGGTGGGTGTCATCAAGCCTACCCGCTTCCATCCGGAAATGGGGCGACGCCTGTTTATCTTCAAGAACTATGAGGGACTAATACGTCCCATGTGGCTGGGCTCGAAACTGGGTGGTACACTGTGTGACTTTCATTTCAAGGACGGCTGTGTACGCAGTCTGGAGACCAATGCCCAGGGACAGTATACAGTGGCCGAATACCGTTGGAGCGGTTTTGGTGTAGCCTTCGAGCGATACCTCGTGAAGAATGTGGATGAAGCAACGGCAAGAGAAAAATTTGAATGATATGAAACATACAATTTTAGCAATTGGCTTATGGCTATTGACAATGGGCTGTCAGGCTCAAAACTCCCAACGTGTGATGCTGCCTGGAAAGGGGAACATCAACGTGGAGCAGTTGAACCAGCCAGTCAACCTCGAACAGGACATCTCGCAGCTGAACCTGACGGAGCTGCGCGTGTTGCGCAACAGTTTCTATGCCCGTAGTGGCTATCCTTTCCGCGATGCCTTCCTGCGTGGCATCTTCCAGTGTACGTCGTGGTACGACTCGCTGATGGTGGCACGTTGGGAACAAGTTGAGGAGATGGATATCAAGTATGATAGCAACGACAGCTGGCGCAACAACTACTACAAGGCCGACGCCAAGGTGCCCATCAAGATTAGCAAGGCGGAACAGGCGTTCATCAGCAAGCTGCAAGCCCGTGAGCAGGTTTTGAAAAAGGAGAACTTCAACCCCCAAGAGAAGGGTCATCGTGTTAACATGGGCAATGTGGTGAATGCCATGCAGATGGAGCAGTTCGACAGTCGTCTGCGCGACAAACTGGGACGTAATGGCTTTGCCATTGTGCCTGCTCAGCACGATCAGCTGTTCCATGTCTATGAGCGTAACGACTATACGAATATGCCCAACTTCGTGACCACCGACCTCTACCTGCAACTCTACCACCTCTACTTCGACTGTCTGCTGCGTAACATCGAGGAACAACGCTTGTGCCATGTAGTACAGCGACTGTGTGAACGTGGTCAGCAACTGACAGCAGAGAACAACCAGTGGCTAAAGACCTACTTCGATGTGGCTCATGCGCTGATAACGGGGCAACCTGGTGCTGCTGGTACGGTGGCTGACGAGGTAAAGAAGGTGATGGCGTCAGAACTGAACTACTCCAAATACCTTGGCTACGAACGTATCCCCTTCACCTACCAGCTGTTCCGTCCACGTGGACACTACACCCGCAGCGACACGCTGAAGAACTATTTCCGTGCGATGATGTGGTTGCAGACAGTGCCCTTCGGAACAGACGTGCCGTCACAGTTGCAGAATGCTGTCGTGTTGGCTGAACTGACGGGTGGCGACGCTGAGATGCGCGCCCTCTACCAGCAGTTGAGCGAACCCATGACATGGCTCTTTGGCGCACCTGACAACATCACCATTTTGCAGGTCTATGACCTCATGAGAGGACGTACGGCCAGCCAGTTCATGAAGAGCAAGAAGTCGATGCGGCTGTTGCGCAAGGAGATAGAAACGCTGGCCCAGCAACAGACGCGCATCCGTCCGAAATACGAGTATAGCAGTCGTTATAAGATCAACCTGCTGCCTCAGCGCTACATGCCCGATGGCGAGGTGCTGTTGGAGATGGTAGACTATGACAACCTCCCCACACAGCGTGCCTTACCCAAGGGACTTGACGTGATGGCATCTATGGGGGTACCCTCTGCCGAGCGTATCCTCCTCGACGAGTTGCAGGAAGCCCAACAGTGGGATGGCTTTGTCGGTGCACTCGCCAGGATGAAGCAGCGCATGCAGGAGATTGACTGGCAACAGACCATTAGCAACCGTTGGATGGATGCGCTGAAGACGGTCAACGACACCTGTCAGGGCTATCCTTATTTTATGCTGACTCCTGAATGGCAGAAGAAGACGCTGAATGCCGCTCTTGCTTCGTGGGCGGAGCTGAAACACGATGCCATCCTCTATGCCAAACAGCCCATGGGTGCCGAGTGTGGCGGTGGTGGTCCCCCCGATCCTATCGTCACGGGATATGTAGAGCCTAACGTCAAGTTCTGGCGTAAGGCTATCAGTCTGCTCGATGCCACTGCCGACGTGTTGGAGCGTCACCAGTTGACCACTGAGAAGAGCAAGAACACTACCCAGCGCCTTCGTGAGGAAGCCGAGTTCCTGTTGCGCATCAGCGAGACAGAGTTGGCTGGCAGGAAGCTGAACGAAGAAGATTACGAGACACTGGAGCATATCGGTGCCACCTTCGAGAATATCTCCCTTGACCTGATACGTGAGGAGGACCAGTACCTCATGGGCTGGGATGATGTGCAGGGTACCGACCGCAAGGTGGCACTGGTCGCCGATGTTTATACCGCCAATGCTGACAACAATCCCGAGAAAAGTGTGATGTATGCGGCAGTGGGAGCGGCAGACGAGATATACTGTGTCGTGGAGGTCGACGGCTACCTGTGGCTCATGCGTGGTGCTGTGCTGTCGTATCGTGAGACACAGCGCCCTTTGGACGTACAACGACTGACGGACGAGGAGTGGCAGAAGAATCTGGAGAGTCATCCTGACGAGGGTCGCCCCGCATGGATGCGGGACATCATCGTACCACTGAAAGAGATGCCCAAGACGAATGAGAAGTTCTTCTATAGCACAGGCTGTTAGAGTGGCAATATGCTGTTGGCTATTGGCTTTTGGCTCTCTGTTAACAGCTAACAGCCAAAAACTCACAGCCACCCTGACGGGCGACATCCTGCTAGACCGCGGGGTGCGCAACGTCGTGGAGAAGCAGGGCGTCGACCAGCTATTCTCAGCAGCTATCGACTCTGTACTACAGGCGTCCGACGTGGTGGTAGGCAACCTGGAGTGTCCGGCTACCAAGGTCAAGGCACCCGTCTTCAAACAGTATATCTTCAGGGCAGAACCGGAATGGCTGACAGCCCTGCAACAGCATGGCTTTACTCACCTGAATCTCGCCAATAACCACTCCATCGACCAAGGGCGCGAAGGCTTGTTGGACACCTATCAGAATGTTCTGAAAGCGGGTATGACACCCTTTGGCGCTGGCTGGAACATGCAAGAAGCCGTTCAACCTGTGCTGCTCAGCAAGACACCCAGACGGGTATGGCTCGTCGCTTCGTTGCAGATGGCATTGGAGAACTTTGCGCTTCTGCCCGACAAGCCTTGCGTCAGTCAGCAGAGCATTGACTCGCTATGTCAGCGTGTCGCCCAGCTACGCAGTGCCGATCCACTGTGTTACATCATTGTCAGCCTGCACTGGGGCTGGGAGAACCATGTGGAGGTGGTGCCTCGCCAACGCTATGATGCCCGTCAACTGATAGAGGCAGGCGCCGACTGTCTGGTATGTCACCATACGCATACCCGTCAGCCGATGGAGAACTATCGTGGCAAGCCTATCTTTTATGGATTAGGCAACTTCATCTTCGACCCGCAGCGTGACATCAACCGGCAAGGAGCCATCGTACGCCTGACAATCACCGACTATGACGCTACAGCAGAGGAGATGCCTATTTACATTCGGAGCTGCACACCAGAATTATTAAGAAAATAGTAAATTGTCAAATAGTAAATAAAGATATGATAAACCAAGAACTATTACAACCTAAGAGTATCGTCGTCATTGGCGGGTCGAACAATGTTCATAAACCCGGTGGCGCTGTGGTACGCAACCTCCTGCAAGGAGGCTATCAGGGCATGTTGCGCATTGTCAATCCCAAGGAGGATGAGGTGCAGGGTATCAAGGCATTCCATGATGCCCGCGAGTTGCCACCCACAGAACTAGCCATCCTCGTGGTGGCTGCGAAATTCTGTCCGCAGTATGTGGAATTGTTGGCTAAGGAGAAGCAGACGCGTGCCTTCATCATCATCTCGGCAGGTTTTGGTGAGGAGACCCACGAGGGTGCTCTGCTGGAACAGCAGATTCTCGACACCTGCAAGCAGTATGGTGCTGCGCTTATTGGTCCTAACTGTATCGGACTGCTGACACGTTGGCATCACTCGGTATTCACCAAACCCATTCCGAACCTCAATCCACAAGGTGTCGACTTCGTCTCAGGCTCTGGCGCTACGGCAGTGTTCATCCTGGAGAGTGCTGTCATCAAGGGTTTGCAGTTCAATAGCGTGTGGTCTATCGGTAACGGCAAACAGATTGGTATTGAGGATGTGCTGCAGTACTTTGACGAACATTTTAATCCTGAGACGGACTCGAAGGTCAAACTGCTCTATATCGAGAATATCTCTAATCCCGACAAGCTGCTGTTCCATGCCAGCAACCTGATACGTAAGGGTTGTCGCATAGCAGCTATCAAGGCGGGCTCATCGGAGAGTGGCAGTCGTGCGGCTAGTAGTCATACAGGTGCCATTGCCTCGTCAGACTCTGCTGTTGAGGCTCTGTTCCGTAAGGCGGGCATTGTCCGTTGCTTCTCGCGTGAGGAACTGACAACGGTGGGTTGCATTTTTACGTTGCCTGAACTGAAGGGTAAGAACTTCGCCATCGTGACGCATGCCGGTGGTCCTGGCGTGATGCTGACGGATGCGCTGTCGAAGGGTGGATTGAACGTTCCCAAGATTGAGGGTCCTGAGGCTGACGAACTGAAGACCAAACTCTTCCCAGGCTCTGCCGTGGCTAATCCCATCGATATCCTTGCTACAGGAACAGCTGAACAACTGGGCATTGCCATCGACTACTGTGAACAGCAGTTTAAGAATATTGATGCCATCGCCGTCATCTACGGCACCCCTGGATTGACGCAGCTCTACGAGGCCTACGAGGTGCTCCATCAGAAGATGGTGACGTGCAAGAAACCGATTTTCCCCATCTTGCCCAGTCTGCATACGGCAGGTCCTGAGGTAGCAGAATTCCTGAAGAAGGGACATGTGAACTTTTCCGACGAGGTGACGCTGGCGACGGCCCTTTCGCAGATGATACGTACCCCCAAGCCGGCCCCCACAGAGGTACAGCTTTACGGTATTGACATTCCTAAACTGAACAAAATCATCTTTGATATCAAGGAGAATGGCTATGTACCACCACAGACTGTGCGTGACATCCTTTCCTGCGCGGGCATTCCTCTTGTGCCGGAGATGGTCAGCACATCGAAGGAGGAACTCACGACCTTTGCCGAGCAGTGTGGTTACCCCGTTGTGGCGAAGGTGGTAGGTCCCGTTCATAAGAGCGATGTGGGTGGTGTGGCGTTGAACATTCGTTCGAAGGAGGTTCTCAGTGCAGAGTTTGACCGCATGATGCAAATCCCTGATGCGACGGGTGTGATGGTGCAAAAGATGCTGAAAGGCACCGAACTCTTTATTGGTGCTAAGTACGAGGAACGCTTTGGTCATGTAGTACTCTGTGGACTGGGTGGCATCTTCGTCGAGGTGCTGAAGGACGTGTCGTCGGGTCTTGCTCCATTGGGTTACAATGAGGCTTTCTCGATGATTCACTCGCTGCGTGGCTATAAGATTCTGCAAGGTACGCGCGGTCAGAAGGGGATCAACGAGAATAAGTATGCGGAGATCATCGTCCGCCTGTCCACGCTCCTCCGCTTCGCTACGGAAATCAAGGAGATAGACATCAATCCATTGTTGGCCGACCAAGACAACGTGGTGGCTGTAGATGCTCGCATCCTCATCGAGAAAGAATAGTGCGCACGCAGGTTCTTCGACCGAGGTCGAAGTGTGGCGCGCAATTTCCCTGCGTGCCCTTCGTAATTATCCGACAAAATGGCGCTTTCTTCTGTCATTTTGTCGGTTTTTCTGTTTCGGCACATAGTTTGTTCGCCTCAATGCGGGCTTCGCTTAGATGCGGGCTTCGCCTCAATGCGGGCTTCGCCCTAAATGATAATTGATAAATGATAATGGATAAATGATAATTGATAAATGATAACTGATAAATAAAATTAGGAGGACAAAACTATGACATTAGACAAGTTTACAATCAAGGCGCAGGAGGCGGTCCAGGAGGCTGTCAACACCGCACAGCGCAATGGCCAGCAGACCATCGAACCCGTACACCTGCTGGCAGGCGTGATGAATAAGGCCAAGGATGTCGTGAACTTCCTGCTGCAGAAGTTGGGTGTCAATGCCCAACAGATTGACATGCTCGTACAGACAGAGCTGCAACACCTGCCCCGTGTGACGGGTGGTGAACCGTATCTTTCCAGTGATGCCAACAAGGTATTGCTCAAGGCACAGGACTATGCTCAGAAGATGGGCGATGAGTTCGTCAGTGTGGAGCCCATTCTGTTGGCGCTATTAACCGATGGTCAGACGGCTGGTCGCATCCTCAAGGATGCTGGTGTCACGGAGCGTGAACTGCGTGCCGCTATCCAGGCACTGCGTCAGGGTCAGAAGGTGCAGTCGCAGTCGGCAGATGATAACTACCAGTCGCTGGAGAAGTATGCGAAGAACCTTGTGGAGCTGGCGCGTCAGGGTAAGCTCGACCCCGTCATCGGACGTGACGATGAGATACGTCGTGTGCTGCAGATTCTCTCGCGTCGTACGAAGAACAATCCTATATTAATAGGTGAACCGGGTACGGGTAAGACGGCCATCGTCGAGGGCTTGGCCCAGCGTATCGTACGTGGCGACGTTCCTGAGAACCTGAAGGATAAGCAGCTCTACTCACTGGACATGGGTGCACTGGTTGCTGGTGCGAAGTACAAGGGTGAGTTCGAGGAGCGACTGAAGAGCGTCATCAACGAGGTGACGAAGGCTGAAGGCCGTATCGTGCTGTTCATCGATGAGATACACACCTTGGTGGGTGCCGGTGGTGGCGAGGGTGCCATGGATGCCGCCAACATCCTGAAGCCGGCACTGGCGCGTGGTGAACTGCGTGCCATCGGTGCCACAACGCTCAACGAGTATCAGAAGTACTTCGAGAAGGATAAGGCCTTGGAGCGTCGTTTCCAGACGGTGATGGTAGACGAGCCCGATGAATTGTCGGCTATATCTATCCTGCGTGGTCTGAAGGAACGTTACGAGAACCATCATAAGGTACGTATCCAGGACGATGCCTGTATCGCTGCCGTCCAACTGTCGGAGCGTTATATCTCTGAGCGTTTCCTGCCCGACAAGGCCATCGACCTGATGGACGAGGCAGCTGCCAAGCTCCGTATGGAGCGCGACAGCGTCCCCGAGGAACTGGATGAGATCATGCGCCGTCTGGCCCAGCTGGAAATCGAGCGCGAGAGCATCAAGCGCGAAATTACAGTGGGAAGCGGTTCTCCCGCTTCCACCAAGCTCGCAGACCTGGACAAGGACATCGCCGAGCTCAAAGAGCAGGAGACGCAGTACCGTGCCAAGTGGGAAGGCGAGCGCCAGCTGGTGAACAAGATCCAGCAGGACAAGCAGGAGATGGAGAACCTGAAGTATGAGGCCGAGCGTGCGGAGCGCGAGGGCGACTATGGTAAGGTAGCCGAGATACGCTATTCGAAGCTAAAGGCCCTCGAAGACGATATCGCCGCCATCCAGGCACAGCTGGATAGTGCGTCCAGCGGTTCTCCGTCGGGTTCCCGCCTCGTTCGCGAGGAAGTCACCGCCGACGACATCGCCGAGGTCGTCTCCCGTTGGACGGGCATCCCTGTCACCCGCATGTTGCAGAGCGAACGCGAGAAGCTGCTGAACCTCGAGGCCGAACTGCACCGCCGTGTCATCGGACAGGATGAGGCTATCAGTGCTGTCTCCGATGCCGTGCGCCGTTCGCGTGCTGGTCTGCAAGACCCCAAGCGTCCCATAGCCTCGTTTATCTTCTTGGGTACGACGGGTGTCGGTAAGACGGAGCTGGCCAAGGCACTGGCAGAATACCTGTTCAATGATGAGCAGATGATGACGCGTATCGATATGTCGGAATATCAAGAGAAGCATACTGTCTCTCGTCTGGTCGGTGCCCCTCCGGGCTATGTAGGCTACGATGAGGGTGGTCAGTTGACAGAGGCTGTACGCCGCAAGCCTTATCAGGTGTTGCTGTTCGACGAAATCGAGAAGGCACACCCCGATGTCTTCAACATCCTGTTGCAGGTGCTCGACGACGGTCGTCTGACGGATAACAAGGGTCGTACGGCCAACTTCAAGAATACCATCATCATCATGACGTCTAATGCTACCCGTGAGGAGCTGCGCATGACGATGCGTCCGGAGTTCCTGAACCGTATCGACGAGATCATCACCTTCCAGCAGCTCACCCAGCAGCAGATTGCTGAGGTGGTACGCCTGCAGATGAAACGTGTCGCCGACATGCTCGAACCGCAGGGCATCACGCTACAGATGACCGATCAGGCAGTCAGCTATCTGGCACAGGAGGGCTACGATCCCGACTTTGGTGCCCGTCCCGTCAAGCGGGCCATCCAGAACCTCGTACTCAACGAGTTGTCACGAAAGATTCTGGCTGACCAGGTAGACCGCTCAAAGCCCATCATCATCGATGAGTTTGGCAACGGCTTGGTGTTCCGTAATTAAAAAACAGAGATTATTTTTGGTAATTCTCATGTTTTTTCGTACCTTTGCAGCCGCAAACGCAATTTTGCGGCTGCAAAGTATTTTTTGGAGAGGTGCTCGAGTGGTTGAAGAGGCACGCCTGGAAAGCGTGTAACCGGCAAAACCGGTTCGCAGGTTCGAATCCTGTTCTCTCCGCAGTAAACGCTGATAATCAGCAACTTACAAATTTTACGCACGTAAATACGCACACTTTTCGCGGATTACGTGCGTATTTCTTTTCCCAATATCTATATTATCCGCTTTCAAGAGACAAAGGTACAATATTTCTTTGAATTTACCAATCGTTTCTCATCTTTTTTCTGGGAACGGTTGCTTCACACCCTCTGGATAATGGACAGGGCGATGACCGGACAGAGTCAAGCCTCTTCCTCAGAAAGCCCGACTTAACGCAATAAGCCTATGTCGGCATCGGTAAGGGCATGTCACCATCTTACGTCTGGGTAGCCAAGGAAACCTGTCAACGCAGCCGTTTTCCATCAACAAACTGCTGATTGAAACCTGATGAGACGTACTCTTACCGATACTGTCATTACGGCACTGCTATCGGTTTTCCTCTGAAGATGCCCGATTCTGTCCCTGATGGTCAACACTCCAGTTCATTATCCGGCATCGGTACACATACCGCTGCTGTTCCCTTTCTATTACGAGAACTACGACCTGACAGTCAACCGTTTTTAATAACGTCAAAACCTTCCAAATAACCGTTATATGGTAGTTTTTCGGTTTTACATATGCCTTTCAGCAAACTTGTGTTCACTTTCTTTATCTGACTGTGAGAGGGTTCTACCATCCTGAATAGTCGAGCAGTCTCCTCTCACCCTGTGTTATCTGTAACATGTTCTGGGCGTAGCCCTTCTCTCCACCGGCATTACCGTTGATAGAGACTGTTTCTTCACCATTCGTCGTTTGACACATTATGTCGTTTTCCACCACACTTCGTTTCAAAAACTTTTCCTTTTCCACGTTTCACCAACAGTCTATCTTTTGGGATGACAGTCTAAAGTATGACATGTGTTCTGGTGTTGCTCTCAAAGCTGTCCGCATACGGCCTGTCCATCTTATCAAGATTGGTATTCACTTTTATTTTTCTGGGCGAGCGTGACTTATTTTTCCGTTGCGAATTTAGCACCAGCGCCATTTGGCAAGTACCAGTCGTAAACCTCCTTATCCCTGCAGAAAATTCTCAGCAGCCTTCCGCATTTTCTTCTTAACGGACAAGTCCTAAAGAAAATGGGGTATTCCGTGAATTTTCCTTAGTATTCCTTGACCGTTGCATGTCTTCTTCTGGTTTGCTTTGTTTTGCACGTAAAAATTAAGTTTCACTCTAAAAAATAAAAATTATGAATACCTTCAATGATTTTCAGATTACAGCTCGTCTCACTGCAGATGCTAAGATTACCAAGTTCCAGAACACTTCAGTTGCTCGCTTCGGCGTAGCTGTCACCCGTACGGAGAATGTAAACGGTGAGGAAAAGAAGGTCGTAGGTTTTATGAATCTCGAGGCATGGCGTAAAAATGAAAAAGTTTCAGACTTCGATAGTTTGAAGAAAGGTAATTGTCTTTTCATCCATGGAGGGTTTAAACCGGTGGAATACGAAAAGGACGGTGTCAAGCACCATGTGATAATCCTTACGGCCAGCAGCTGGGAATCCCCCTTTGACTAATACAATCTGGAGGGTAAGCGAACCCTCCCTTTTTAGTCATAAGATGCAAACGAAAAAACATTACATGAAAGGGTCAGACGTGAAGTCTCACCCTTTTTTCTTGTTGATTTGGTGGTTTCAATTATAGGAATTCCCAATCAATGGGATTTAAAATCCCTCCTGTCCACTCACTACCGGCACAGCCTCATTGACGGACTTGGCCCACTCCTGGCAGCTGCTAATGCACTATCCTTGTTCACTCCCAGGCACCTCATGGAGGTTGGGTCGCCAACCCGGATGGTACGTCAGCAACTTTGGTCGCCGTCCGCTATGTCGCGCGCAGCTTCCCTACGGTCGCTGCCTCCTGATCACTCCAGCCTTATACTTGCTATCGATGGTCGGATTCTCAAATGTGCCTGGTGCGTAGTACTGACAGTCACATGATACATACTTCCTGCCTATCTGACTGGTGTGCTCTGCCATCTGGTGGCCACACGAAGGACATTCATGCTTCACTCTGATTAAATAGAGCTGGTCTGATTCGTTCAGTGGCTCACCTCTTATGATCTTGTTCTGGATGGCGACGTATGTCATTCCTGATGACTGCATCGTCATACCTTCCCTCGCTGGTTCCGGTGATGACTCTTCCTGTCCAACCGTTACCTCTCCCTGTGGCTGAACTGTCGGAACAGTTGTTTCTTCCGTCATGGTGGTCTCACCTTCTTTGGAACTCTCACCAGTTTTCTCTTCCTTGGCGGTCTTCACCTTTTGTTTTGCGTCAGACTTGCGCTTTCTTGATGCTGGTGCCGTCTGTAGTTTCGCAGTATATTTTTTCCAGACAGCTTCGTAATCGTATGTCTCTGGATTTTTCTCGTTGTCTTTTAAAAAATCCTGCAGAACCTTAATGTCGTTCAGTATTTTCTCCTTCATGCCTTCGTCAACATGAAAATTGGGAATTTGATAAATGAACTCGATAGCCTTTAGAAATTCTTCCTGTTCTATTTCTTTAGTACCGTTTCCACTTATCCTAATGTTATATTGGCTGTTGTCGATGAGTGGTCGAACATCGCTCCAGTCGCTCAAACCAAACTTCGTAATCGCTGTTGCAATTTCTTCTGGTATCATATGATCTTCTCCCTGAAGGTCAAGATGCCACATCAGGTGAATACGAGTACATTGTATGCGTGACTTCCGACGCTTCAAGATTCTGTTGACGGCATCAATGAGATAAACAGGCTTTGAGTCGGCGGCATTGTTAACAGGTAAGCTCTCCAGATGTTTTTTCCACCGTTCGCGAAACTGCTCCATGTGTCTTTTATCGACAGGTCGAACAGGAACAGATTTTGGAATGGTAAATCTGTTAATCAACTTTATCAGTTGCTCTATCCTATTATCTGGAGCAAGACTTTCTTCGACAGAAATTGCACCCTTCTCTATGAATTGTTCATAGGCACGACTGACAGTCAGCCCACATAACTTTTTCAGATTGTTGATAGTGTAGTCTCTTACCTTCTTGTTGCAAGGTATCTTTATTCTTTTTTCTTCCATAGTTATACGCTTTTGTTTTTTCAACAAAGGTACACATATATATATTTATCGCTGAAAAAACAACATAAAATCTCTTGAATTAACCATTTTAAGACTTGGCTTGTCGTAAAATAGTTAATTCAAGAGATAGAAGCTCTATTTTTTCGAAAAAAAAGAGAGACAAAGTACCTTTGCTGTAACTCAAATGAGTTAGGCGAGTAGTGGCACCATTCCGGAATGTCACACTGACGTGCGAAATTCCGATGGTTCCCGACTCGCCCCAGAAGGGGATAGCGCACCCTCTGTATCGGGTGCTTTCTTCATTAACGTTGTACGAATTTCTAATATTTAAGAACTATGAACGAAGGAAATATTATCAATTCTGCGCTTGCTTCTTTGCGTGAAAAGAAGACAGATAGACGCGAAAGAAGAATAGAGTTCTTGACCCAGTCATCTGCCATGAAGGAGGAAATGATAGAGCGAGCAAACAAAGGTTTTGGAAGGCCTGGTTATAGTCTTTCGCGCATGTTACGATACATCTATCTACACATGGATGACGGGTGTGGTATCGATCTTGACTGCGTTGACGAACTGGTAAAAACCATCAAAGATAATCGCTCACAACTCGATAGAATAGACATCTTCTTCGAGGAAATCCTGCGAGAAGCGAACCGTATCGGAAACAACATCAACCAGGTCACGAAACGGGTAAATCTTGAATCATTGATTGCCAAGGAAGAGGGTACACCTGAATATGAACTTGCGAAAAAGTTGCTGGATATGATTAAATATATCCAGTACTATCAGGACGAGTTGCTGGAGAAAATCAGGTCGTTTACTACTTCAATGACTCTAAATAGAGAGACTTTGAAGAACGTGTTAGGTGGTGAAGACGAACTACTGACACGTTGCCTTGTGTTTCCACATGCAGGCGAAAAAGAACAACAGTATAAAGTCCTTATCAGAAAGATAAAGGATTATGTGAATGGAAATAAGGAACAGTATCATTCAATGACCATTGGCCAACTATTGGCAGAATTGGATGTGAAAATTCGAAGTAAAACAAAGCAATAAATATATATAATATGGAACGTGGAATAGTTAAAATACTTGGTAACGATGCCACTACGTTTGCGGCATGTTTTTACAACGAAAAAAAGGTGGCAAAGGGCGAAGCCAAACTCCTTGAAATGCGAAATTTCGGTGACTTGCAGAAGTATGGCATACATACTCCTGTAGTCACAAGTCGATACCTGAGAAAGATTGCCGACCAGAATCAGGACGTGAAACATCCCCAGAAGCATATTATGTTTTCACTTCCTGGCAAGCCCACGGAAGAGGAAAAACAGCAGCTTGTAGATCATGCAGTAAAGGTCTTAGAAATGCTTGGTTATAAGAACCAGCCTATTCTTGTCTATTCGCACAATGATACTGGCTATTGGCATTTGCATTGCGTCACTGTAACAGTGAATCAGACTACTGGTGAATGGATAGACAACTATAAGGAAGGGAGAAAAGCCAGACATTATCTTGATGAACTTCGAGGCGTCAATGCACCTAAGACCATCGAAAACTATCTGGACTATAAGTTTTCATCCAAGGAGCAGTTTCTCAGCTTGCTTCGTACCAATGGCTATCCCAAGTCTTTCTTTGACGACGAACTGGAAGTCGTTAATGTTGTCCGGAATGGGGACGTTCAACATATCTTCACGTTTCAAGAAGTCAGTGAGGCCATCGAAAGGAACAAGAAATATGTGGAGGAATCTAAGAATAGAATAAAGCAACTTCATAGCATGATCCTTGACAGACGTCAGCGTTCAATGAAGTATCTCTTAGAAGATCCTGACGTGAAGATAACCAAGGATGGGAAGCGTCACACTGTAACAGAAAGACTGCGTGACGTTCGTGGGGCTGCTTTTGAGGGCGGCAAGGCATTTGAGAAGGAATATGAGGATCTTACAGGACAGGAAGTAAAGGGTATTCGTAAAGCTCAGTTCAAACAGTTCCTTGAAGAACTGAAAAATCAATTGGGAATATCTATTGTTTTCAACCAGTGGAAAGATGGCAGCACAAGAGGATATACACTGATTGACCACCAAACAAAGTCAGTCTTTAAGGGTTCAGACATCTTACAGCTTGATAAGCTGCTGAATCCTGACTGGAAGAGGGGAATGGAAAAGGATCTGGTTCTTTCTGCTGATGAAGCAAGCGATGCCACCCATCGGCTCGCTAATTCTCCAACCTTGGCAGACGATATTTGTGATGCTCTGGCTGATATGGGAATAGAAGTAACAAAACTGTCAGAATCAGCAATCGTAGATATTGCTGTTGAATACCAGGAGGAAGAGGAAAATCGGCGAATGGCCGTTTCTCTCATGACGGAGCTGAGGAAGGAATTTAACACAGAAATGTCTGAATATGGGGAAGAATATAAACAGTTATGCGAAAAAGGACAGGATGCTTATAATCATGCCTTAGTGGCAGAATATCTACATCAATTGGAACTGAACAACGAACAGGACGAAGATGAAATGAAACTGCGTGACAGAAAAGATTTTGATAGTCTGAATATAGGTGAATATATAGAGGATGTGCTGGAGAGATACAAAATATACGATATAGCTGGCCACTATGAGCTGTCGAAAGAAAACGTTGATGAAAAAACTGCTGTTGACAGAGCATATACAAGCCTGCAACAGTCTTTACAGGCAAATGAAAAAGGTGAAATAGCTGAAGCCCGACAGAAAGCAGAAGAAGCAGTAGCATACGCCCGACATGCATATGATTTACACGAGAATCCGAATCTATTGCAGAGAGAGGATGAGTTGGATGATGGGAGTAAAATGCAATCCAACGAACAGTATGATTTCTTTCTGCCATTTGTTGATGTAAAGCCGCATATATATCAATATAAGGGCGAAGCATATATATCGGCAATGATTGACGGCGAACAATATGATGGCCGGAAGATGAGCAGAGAACATTTCCATTTATATAACAGCGGAGAGGACAAACAAAATAATGGGATGGCACTTGCTTGGCACTACTTCTCGGATGAAATACAGGAAAGACAACTCTATAACTGGAAACAAGAGCACTTTAAGGTGGGCAAGATGCCAGAGGGCGTAGAACTTGAATATGCCAGAACTCTTATTGAAAAATCCTCGCAACCCCGTTTAGTCGCTAACTTTATTATGGCAGATGGCAGGAAACGATGGAAAAATGAAGCTATTTCTATAGATGAGTATCACGAAGCAAAAAATAATAACTATACGCCAGAACAAATGGCATGTAGAAAATATGGTCCAGAAATTGTCGGGGATTTGGAAATAAGTGATTCTCTGAGTATCAACAGTATCAAAGGACGGCTATTTGGAGAGATGGCAGACCCAAATTCATTTAAGGGGATAGAGGAAACGGTGGCAGCTTTCAATGACTTTGCGGGACGATTGTGTGGGAGCTTTAGCAGTGTATGCGGAGCATTTGCAGAAGCATACTTTGAAAGCATCGGTGCTGCAGCTGGTGCTGGACATGGTGGAGGTGGACAGGACACTGGCGGATGGGCTGGTAAAAACGATGATGACGAGAAGAGAAAGCCATTCATCCTTGGACATATTCCCACAAGGAAGTCTGGACGCGGAGGAAACCATAGATAATATTAACGATAGTTTACAATCATCAGCCGGTGGTTGTGGAATATTAAGAAGTCTTAAGTAGGTGATTTCTCTTGTTTTTTCAACAAAAAACACGCAAAAAATTTGGTGGTTTCAGAAATTTTTCGTACCTTTGCAACTGATATAAGACGGTCGGCACTCCCTAAGAGGTAAAAGGTAAAGGACTACGTAATGTGAAGCCTCGGACGGTCAAAGGCTGATACCAGATGGAGAGAGCACTGCTCCTGGCCCGTCATATCAGGGGAAACTCCAAAAGACATACGGACATGTAGCAAGGATTGAAAACTGGCTACGCTTTCCATAGGTAAAGTCCGCAGAATATCCATTAATGTGGGTATCCTGCGGACTTTTTGTGTGTCTACCGTTCAACAGTGATGTGTAACGGCTCACTGAGAAGATAATAAGAAAATAACTGCCATTCCGGCCACCGAGGTTCCGTTACGCCTCGACCGGGGTGGCGTTTATAATTAGAAAAGGTAACTTAAGCGATATGGAAAAATTATTAAAATTGGAGGCAGAACTGCTGGAATTAATAAACGAGAAGTGCGAATCACGTGAGGATATCCGTCGACAGGAAGAAAAACTGAATAAAATAAACGATGCTATCAATCAATACGCGAAAGAACTTTCCATGCAAAGAAAAGAGATAGAAAGGCGCAAGAAAGACCTCCAGCAACGGCGACATATGCTGGAAGCAGTTAGATGTTTCCCAAACAAACTTGCTAATTAAAGACAGTATATTTATTAACTAATTTAAAACTAACAATTATGAAAAAGAACATTTTTATGAGAGTGATGATGGCCATGGTAGCTACAATGTGTATGACATTCACAGCCTGTGGCGGTGATGATGATGACGATGTAAACAACGGCATGTCCGGCAGCACCACGACTTGGGTAGAGCCATACCTTCGTTGGGATGCTACCCTTGACCAGATCAAGGCTGACATGGCCACTCAGGGCTGGACGGCACAGGTCAGTGAAGGGAACATCCTGCAGTATTCTAACAGCAAATATCCTGGTGTGACAATGAATATGGGTGTGCTGAGCAGTAGAACCAATACGCTGAGCACGACACAGGTAGCCTATATGAATGTCCCATCAGACTTCTTTAATAAGATCCTGAACGAGGTGGTGACCCGCTATAATGTTACCTGGGAGAATACTGGTAGGATATATTCAGGCAAGGGTGTTGCCAATGATAAGGATGTGTCAATCACCGTCACCAATGCCGTCAGTACTGTCCTCGTACAGTTCGTGAGACGCTAACCGCCGTCCGCTATGAATACGAACAATGAACAGGAGTTGCTGCAGCAGCTCTACGATGGAAAATTAACACATCTGGAGTACGTCCAGAGGTCAGCAGAGTATCAGGAACCCTTCAAGCAGTTCTGCCAGGATCATCAGCTGCAGGAAAGCGACCATGCTGCCCAGCAGTTCTTGGATAGCCTGCTTCGTGAAGAGGAGTCCGCTCATACCGACGGGTTGGATTGACATAATGTCAATTTCTTCGTACCTTTGCAGCAGAAATTGAGATTCTTGTGAACTCCTTCGTGTCAGATTCATTCTGACCAACGTTGACTGACCGAATAAAACTCGCTGCCATCGGAGAATCAAGAAACTCTGCCTGGCACGTCGGCACTTGAGCCTTGGCTTATGGCCATGAGCGTAGCGGTGCCAGGTTTCTGAAATACGGGACATGTTAGTGGTGTATGCCTCTTTGTACTGAACCCCTAATAAGGTTTGTATGCAAACTGAGTTTCCGCGGTGTCCCTGCCTGGCATATCGCGATGCCCTCTTCCGTTCCGGGCGTAAGTGTCTCGGACTCCCAGAGTCATTGACACGTCGAGAGATAAGCGGTGCCAGGTTTCTAAAAAGGGAATTGAGATCATTGGTTGTTCCGCCGATTTTCGGTGTCGCCACTTTGGTAACGGAACCTCGTTCCTTTGACTCTCAATCCCTGCCTGGCATGTCGGTCTGTGTGCCTTGGGAATTGCGGGAACGTGTTAAATGACGCGTTCACTTAGTCCATCCCATGAGCGAGCGGTGCCAGGTTCTTATATCGCCGAAGGACGTGATAACGGTTCTTGCATTTGTTTCATCTGGAGTAATAACTCCGCTTGCGATATTTGCAGGTTAAGACGTCGAGCATAGGGGGCGTTCTGACGAACGAGCATCTATGACACGTGAAGGCGATTTCCTGGCATGGCAGTGGCTTGTAACGGTGACCGATCACCTACCGCGGTGCCAGGATCCTATAAGAGTTGCGGATGGAGATCCGGGTGGGGAAACCCACGGCTGGGCATCCCTGAAATAATGGGTGGAAGGCAACTCTTTACCAGAAGTCCTGACGAATGGAAACCGAGCCTGGTGGGCTGACTGTCAGTATAGTAAGCCCACTCGCATCGTTAAGAGAGACTGGCCTCCCGATCTGCGCCGTCGGATGCAGACAGGACTTTACTACTGGAGAGCGCGGAATAGGTATCCACAGGTGCGAAAGCATGTCTGCGGGGGTCTGAGGCGAAAGCCGATAACGACTGGAAAAACGGCTCTCCAATCTTCTCAGGACGGACGCAATAGTCCTGAAGCTGCACACTGCCGGACGGAGCAGTTCCGAGCATCCCGGTTCTTCCGTTGAAGACAAGCCAGACAGGAGTGCAGCACCATGAGCTGCCTTGCTGATGCCCCGGCGATTAGTGCCGAGTGGTGTAACAGGAGGCAGTTCTTTTTTTGCTCCTTATCCTTGGTGGTCTCAGAATTATTTTGTAATTTTGCAGCATCTAAAGCATTTCCACTGTTAACACCTGCGCCTTCGAGCGTGTCGGCATTCGCCATTTTGCTGTTAAGTGGACGTGCTTTTTTTGACTCTGTGCTTAGTGGACAGGACGTTGGCGACTATGGGCTGCTATACGTGATGGGTGGCAGCTCGTAATTTTATGCGCCGTTCATAGTTACCGATTCGAATTCACCCTATACCTAACTTCCCAAGTCGCATGATGATAGAGGTCTGACTTCTTCCCATCTTCTGGGAAATCTGCTTGACAGTTCTTCCCTCACTATGCAGGGTCAACAGAAACCTATCTTCAGCCTTCGTCCATTTCTTGTTGGCGTTCGGGTGAAGTACTTGGTTTTCCTCGGTTACCTTCTCGGGATTCAGAAACTCATCGACGAACACTGAAGGGTATCGCCTATCGTACATGACTATCGTCTTTTTCTTGGCTCTCGTAATAGCCACGTAAAAAAGCCTTCGTTCCTCTCCATGAGGATATTTGTCACTCTTTGTCAGAACCACATCGAGGACGGGATCATCGCTGACCATCGACGGGAATCCATACACATCCCTGTTGCACTGGAGGATGATCACATAGTCTGCCTCCAGGCCCTTCGACTTGTGCGCCGTCAGGAACTCTATCTTCCTGCCGTCAATGACATAGAAGAACTTTCCGGACTCCTTGATGCTCTGATACATGAATGAAAGATAGTAGTCGTCAAAGGAGTACCGGCCCAACAGGAAAATAGATTTGTCTGCAGGGATGGTGGCCACCAGATGACCGATGATGGAGCAATACTCATTCCTGTCATACGGCTGGAAAAGCAGTTCTGTCTTTGTCTGGTCACTGAACGGGTGAATACTCTTCCTTATCTGGACTGTGTTCTTCTGTATGAACCAGGAGGAATAGCCCACCAACGGCTCACCGAACCTGTAGGTGGTCTCTATCTTGTTCATGTCAGTAGGCCCGAAGAACTCTTCAAAACTGTTGAACAGTGCCATGTCGCTGCCGGAGAACCTGTAGATACTCTGCCAGTCATCACCGACACAATACAGTTTGGCCGGTGGGTTGCCTGCCCTGAGTGCAAGCAGAAACTGGTAGCGGTCAACACTAATATCCTGAAATTCATCGACAATGATATAGTCATATCGGACAGGACGGTGTTGCCTGCACAGCTCAGTGGCCATCAGGATAGCATCGGTAAAGTCAATCTGACCTCGCTTGCGAAGTTCTGCCTGGTAATTGTCATATACCGGCTTGAAGATGCTCCTGATGATGAAGTCCGTCCGTTCGTCCTCATTCTTCGCCAGGATGGCACTCAGGGACTTACAACTGGACTTCAACAGGGTAGCGAAGGTGACGGCCAAGCGGATAAAAGCTTTCTCTCGCTTGCTACCCTCTGGCAAAACCATTGCGTATAACTCTTCCATGGTTTTCTCCTGACACTTCACACCGGCATTGGTAAGCATCTTCTTTAATCTCTCCTTGATGTCGAAATAGTTGAAGTCTGCGCTGCTGGTGTAGAGTAAGGTGGTGCCGTACTTCTCATGGAGGTATTTCTTCCATGTAATGCCGTCATTATATTGCTGGTTCGCCTCTTCATAGGTGATTCCCTTCTCTGTGGCAAACCACGTCGGTACCAGACTGTGCTCATCAACAGCAAAGTGCTCCAGATAGATTCGCTTCAACTGGCCGTGACTCTCATAGTATATCGAGAAGTCCGGCTTATACTGTGAATGTGTCTCGTCGGCCACCCGGTGCTCATACGGTTCCTCATAGCGGAACATCACACCGAGGCTGGACAGGACGAAGCATAGCTTCTGTTCCTGAACACTCTTCACATAGATATCGTTGCCGTCCATATCGGGGAGCATGGCCTTCAGTCTGGTGACCTTCTGAGCGGCAAGATCCTGACGGCGTTCGTTCTTGCGCTTTTCCCAGTCCGCTTCATCATCCTGAAAGTCGATGAAGTAACGGAATACGCTCTTACGAAACTCTTCCGTCTTCAGCAGCTGACGATAGATACTGACAAATAGCGCGTCGGTATTCTCGCATATCGACGGCTTTTGCTTCGTAACCTGGCCTATCAGATCAAGGGCCAGCTTATGGAATGTATAACCGCGCAGTCCAGGAATACCCATCCTGTCCGTTAGTTCTGCAGCAGCTTTGTTTGTATAACTGATAAGTAGGATCCTTTCAGGTGCTACCTTCCTGATGTCGGTGAGGTACTTCACCTTACCGACGATAGAGGACGTCTTACCGCTTCCGGCACTGCTGACTACAAGACAATTATCTTCTTCCGAAACAATAGACCTCCGCTGTTGGTTATCCAGCGGGTAGGCCAGACAGGTATCAAAGAATACCTTGTTTCGTTCGAGATGGTCACTAATGACCTTATCATTGTGTTGCTTGATCAGACTATGCAATGAGCCATAATCGCTGATAAGCTTATCCAGCTTATAGGATGGCTCAATATGAAAGGCTTCAAGTCTCGATCTCAACGAATAAGCATCGTTGTATATCTCGCTGAAGTATTCTTCTACCTCCTTTTCACCACGTTCTGGTATATAACGGTCATCATAACGCTGTGCTATGATGGAAGCGATGTCATCAAAGGAACCGTTATTCTTACCTTCGGCTGCTTCCTTTTCCTGGTTGTAGTTTGAAAGTGTAAGGGAGGTAAATGAAGCATCTATATCATCATCAAAGGCATCGGCTTTATCTTTTAGCTTTTTCCGGACAGCAAGCAAGACAAAAGCCGTTATAATCAATATGATAACGCCGATGAGAAAATATATATTCATTTTTTACTCGCTTTGATGTTGCAAAGGTACGCATTTTTACCCATGCAGTACTTTACGTATCAAGTCGCTTCAATTCTTTCTCTACTTTCTTGGTGTAGGCCTGACCCCTTGATATGAGATAACGAAAATAGACCTCATCATCGACAATCTCAACGTGGAAAGTGAAGAATGCACGGTAACCACCGATACGGATACGATAAACCGTATGATAGCCGACAAGACGGGTGCAGTCGGTGATATCCTCTATTCCTTGAGCGGCCTTGACTTCCTTGATGACATCAAGAACACTGTCAAGTTGCTTGCCGGACAGTTTGTCAACGGCTTTTTCAAAGCTCTTTGAATACTTGACCTTCATAGACCATATTTCTTTTCAAAGGCTGCCTGTTCCTCGTCGCTGAGCATTTCCTGCCCTTCTGGATCTGTCTGCTGCAGATACCTGAATATGGCCGCATCATCGTACGACTCGACCAGCTCATCAAGACTGCTCTCAATGAAATGCTTTAGGTTTGTGCCACGACTGGCTGCAATAACGGACAGACCACGAAATGTGTCTGGCTTGATGTCAATGACTTTACGGCGCATGGCCGGTTTGGATGTTGTTTTTCTTACTGTTGCTTCCATAATTCTCTGAATTTTGGGGCAAATATACAATATATATATGATATATACAAACTTTACTGCAACAATTTTGAGATGAAAAGAAAATTCCCCTCCAACCCGTGAAGGGGAACTGCCAGTCCCTAACATCCGTCGGGGCAATTGCATCAACAGCTTTGGTCATCATCGCCAGCTTTATCGGTTACTACTGACGTCACGCTTCACCATGCAAGCTATGTCATTAACGAACAACGATGATACCTGAACTTCAATGCCGGTAACTGGAACTGGAACAACAACAAACGCTTTATCTATTTAAACGGTGTCGCATGGCTGAATCGACGCGTTCAACGGCAACAGCTTTGGAGTCTGTGCGGACATTATACGCACGAACCATACGAAAAACGTTCAGGGCAAAAATGGATATCGTAAAACCAAAAACCAAGGCAAGGAAGGCTACCTTGTGGGCTGTGGCATGACGATGGATAAATTCTCCAAGGGTAGCCAACCCCATGATACGGGCAAATTTCTCACCCGCTGTTTTGCAACGTTCGTGGAGATCCTTGTACCGAGGGTCATTCTTGTCAGGAATAGGTTCACCTATGATCAACTTTTTCCAACTCATAACTGTATAGAATTTAATTCAATTACTAAATTTTAAGCTTTCTTCCCATGCCTTCGGCAACACCCTCACCGAAACTACGGGCAGAATAGGCAGTATCTCCTTCAGGAATCATCCATGCTGCCAAGTCAGGAACAAGGTTCAGACACTTCAGGGAAACAACGCTGGCTGCTAACAGGTAGCCGCCGGTAATGAAAGCGGTATGCAGATAACCGGTGAAAGTCTCTGGACTGGCCAACAGAGCGGACAGCTCTTCATACTGGATGCTGATGACGATGTCAAACAGCAGCAATACATAGAAGCCGACGAAATATAACATGGCTCCATAGAAATGCACAGTCAGATATCGAGTTATCCATTTTGCCCAGGCTCCTTCCCACTTTGGTAGCAGAGAGAAAGCCCACATAATGGGACCGAAAATGGTCAGCATACCCAACATAATCTGCTGGATATAAATAGTGGCCCACCATCCGATACGGAAGGTTACAAGGGCTATGAACATCACGAGCTTGTCAATCATGATGGTGATACCAGCAAAAGTGCTGATATCATTGAGCTTGGCAGACTGCTTGGACTCCTTCGAGACTTCCTCGGCATTGACGGCATCACCGACAGTGGTCTGCGTCCCTTCACTGTTGATATTCTTAAAAGCTGCCTTTAGATCGCCATTGGCATCAAAGAAGGTGGTGTCACGCTTGGCAATCAACGGCTTCAAGTCCTCGAACTTCTCCTGAACCTGCATGGCCTCGGCTTCATACAGGTCATGGGTATAGCTACCGATGCAGTTAGGAATATATGCCAGGCAGTCGAGGACACCACCATCGGCATACCAGAAGAACATCACAAAAGCAACGCCAAGAACTCTCAGAATCTTCAAGGGGTCGAAAGACTCTCCCTTGACCATCATCTTATAGGCCTGACCTGCGGCCATGATGATAGCAAACAGAGCACCCAAGGCCATACACATCTGGAGAATCCACCAGAAAGGACCTTGCTCGCCGATAAACGTCTCATCGGTCAGAAACTCGTTGGTCTGGAAGATGACATCGTCAATCTGTTCCTCGAACAGCTCAACGCCAATACTATTGACGAAGCTTTCCGCACCTTCTGCAGCAAGAAATAAACTACTTATCAAACCCATATATTATATATTTTTATTCTCCTATTCCATGAACACTGCCATTGGAGCCAGTCACCATGGACTTCTTCCAACGGGCAAAAGCTGACTTGACGGCATTCTTCGTATTGGCTTTGACAACAGGACTGCCCTCGGCCATGTCCTGGGTGGCTTTCAGACCTTGCCATTTGCATAACATCATGACAAGCTCATTATTGCGCTTAACCAAATCCTTGTAGATAAGCTGGTAAGCAGCCATACGCTTCATATTGGGAAGGTAGGCGTCACGGATAGCATTGACCGACTGTGACAGACAGTTATAGATCTCTTCCCAATAACGCTTGTCGGCATAAGAGCCGCCTCTGGTGAGGATAAGGCCGATATTCTTCTTGAAAGCCTCCTGCTTCTTGGTGATCTTATCCTTCTCACTCAGCCATGCGGCATCGAGGACACCGCCAGTGCGGTCGGCGATATTCAAGGCCTCTACCTTAGCACGGCGGGTCAGCGATGAGTCAATTTGCTCAGCATACCCCAACTCCTGATGGATGCTGTTATACATCCACCAACGGGCGGCAAGCTTGTTCTCTTTCTTGGCCCAGCTGGAATAATCTTTATGAAGCCAATCATAATACCAATCTGGAGATAGAGAACCAATACCTTCCTCGGCAACGGTATACTGTCGCATGACAGCCCCGTCATGGTTGTAGGTCTGTGCACCTATGGAGGTGCTGCAAAACAGAATTACAAAAACAATCTTTATTCTCATATCGTTGCTAATTTGTTGTTGTTTGGCACAAAGTTACATGATAATAAACTAACACGCGAAAATACGAGTTTCAAAGTCTTGAATTAACTATTTTAAGACCATTTTGAGAAAAAGAGCTACTTCCCATCGAGGAAAGCAGCTCTATCTAATAGTGTGAAACTATTAATGCCAGAAGCGGCTGTTAATCTTCAAAATTCTCAGCTTCTATTGTCTATATCCTTGGTTTCTTCAATGAGAGTACGTAGTGATTCCATGACATCAGAAACATAGTGGAGAAGATAAACATCAACACCTGAACCATCCAAATCCAACATTTTTACAAGTTCGCCGAGAACTACACTAAGCTTCTCGTTATTCTTCTGGAATGTTTCATGATTGGATTTCAGGTAGTTCAGGACTGCTGCGTCTCTGCTGCTGACAATTTCGTTGTCACTATTATTCGATGATATCCCGTCAAGAAGTTCAGATGCCTGGCGCATCTCCTGTGAGGCATTCTTCATCGTTGTTATGACTGATTGCTTTTCTGGGAAAACAACATTATCACCATCTATTTTTGTGATGGAAGATTCCAACTCAATGGCGTAACTCTTCAGGGAGTTAGCCTCATTTGCTAATTTTACTAATTGTTTCATACTTTACTAATTTTGCTAATATTATACATTTTACTATTTATACTTATCGCACTATCCAAACAAAGTTTGTGTCTTTTGTAAAGTTAGTGCTTTCTTTCCGTGTTTTTTCTTTATATCATCTAATCCCTTTTGGATAAGTTGCTCGGCGGCAGATACCTCTGAGCAGCAGAAGAACTGGGCCACGGCCTTTACCTGGTCTATCATCTGCTGGGGTAGGACGTAGGTGTGGCGGGTATAACCTGGCTTGCACCCACGTGCTGCACCATAAGTCGCTCTCTTGCCATCAGATGTTTCTTGCATACTATCAGGCTTATCAGACTTCTCTTTCTTTGTCCTTCTACCTTTGCTCGCTTCTGTAGTATTAACACCATTCTCGAACACCGTGCCTGCCATGTCAAAGGCAGATAACTCATTTTTATACTTCTTTGCCATGTTACTTGATTTTTTCGTTTATAATGTTTACGATTGCGTCGAAAGATGATCTGACTACACGACGCTGCTTGTAGTTCATACCAAGGGTGTTAGAAACCCTAATGTCCAGACTGTCAGCAATACCAGGTAGAACATCACCGAATTTTGCAAAGGCGGTGTTAGCCTGCTCGATGGCAGCTCTCAATTCTTCTCGTTTATCATCGTATTGTGTTACAAGATTTGGAAGGAACAGTCTCTTAGCCTTGCTGATGCCCTTAACAACTTCTGCGAAGGATGCTGTCTCGCGGACATTCATCCGGTCAAAGCGGAATGGCATGATAATGATATCGGCAGAGTGATAGACGTACTTCAGGTTGTTATTATCAACGGAACCAGGACAGTCTATCAGGACGATACCGGGGACTTTCCTAACTTTAGTCAGTCGTTCCTGAATGGTATCATCAAGTCTGAACGGCCAGACCTGCCAAGGCACTTCTATATTCCTATACCCCAAATCGTCAAAGCGGTTTTTCCTGAGAGAAAGCTGGGTGTCTGCATCGAGTACTGCTACAGGTAGGCCTTGTTCCACGCAGTATGTAGCAAGCAGACTGCACAGGGTTGACTTTCCAACTCCACCTTTTTGGCTGGCAAGTGAAATGATTAAATTCTTCATAACTTTGTTATTTTTATGTTTATTACTAAATTAGCTAACTTTTTAGAGTTAGGACTATTAGCGTCCCAAACCTCTGGACTTACCATAGTCTGGGTTCTTCTCTATATCACACAAAACGTCATCAAGACGCTGCAGCTCTTCATGGCTGAGCGCATGAATACAGTCAATGGCCACCTTCTGACCAATAATGTGGCGGTGACTGTAAGGATCTGCAAAATTCAATAGCTGAGCAACGTCATTAGATGTTACTTCCTCTGGTCGTACCATCCAATGCTTGCAGAAAAAGTCGTTCACAATCCGATCGGTATCGTCTTGGGTACGAATGTCTGCTGGCTTGGCAGCAATATCCTTTACCCATGGCTCCTCTTCAATAGTCTCGATGATATCCTCACGGTCGTAACCGTCCGGCTCCTGTGGGGTGGGGATGCCCATGGCCTCACACAGCTCGTTGAATGAGTTGCGTAGCCAAGCAATGCCTTTGTGCATTCCATTGCCGGTGATGTGCTCAATGGCATACTGAACTGTCTGGTCTTGTAATTTTTTTAGTTTGTTATTTTCTTCCATAGTTATCTTATCTATTATGTTTATTTCTTCAGATGTATCTCTCTACTTTTTATTCTTTCTTTGTCTTTGTCTTTCATCGCGCAGCTATTAAATGAGAAACGTCCCCCAAATTCCCCATAAATTTGGGGCAAGTTTCTCTATTTCTATAATTACTTAGTTCATTACTAAGTATTATATAAATTATTTCTAAGCATTTTTTAGATGTGCAAACATCTGTACTACAGTATGTTAAACAGGTGCTTTGCTCATTTTTTGTACCTATTCTGCTCATTTTTTGTACCTATTTTAAATGCTTTTGCTCATTTTTTGTACCTATTCTGCTCATTTTTTGTACCTATTTTAAATGCTTTTGCTCATTTTTTGTACCTATTCTGCTCATTTTTTGTACCTATTCTACTCATTTTTCTGGGAGACTGAAGAATTTTTATTCTCATCCTTACGGGGAAAGAATTTCTGATTAATCTTCAAAATATATAATTTTTCTCCTGTTGAACCTGTGCTTTCTTCGGAATCTTCTAATATTCCTGTAAACTTACATGCAGCTATTGCTTCTTCTGCTATTTTCTTACAGGCAGCATAATCCCGAACAATAAATCGATCATGTGCAAGTGTATCGTATAATAACGACGCATACATCTTTAATTTCTTGTTTCCCATACTACCGGCCTGCTTAAGCTTCTGATCCAACGTAATAGCTGACTGTGGAGGTATTTTGTTATTATAATATTCCGTCAGTTTGGAGGCAGTACCATACGAATGTATGTATACATTCTTAATATTCGCAAAGAATGCCTCATGTAATTTAATGAAGCCAAATACGCTACGTTTATTCGATGTTCCCCCAAGTGTAATCAGATTGTCGTACATGAAGGTGGTTTCTATTTCTCCTGTTACTCTATTGGGGGCATCATAAACAAGCATACCTCTCCATTTACTAATGTCATCACCCTTATAAGTTGGTATACCAGCCAATTGACGAAGATGATTCAATATATCATGCGTCTTTTTACCAGGATTCTTGGTGTTATAAATCCTACACGCAAGTGCATAGGCTGATGTATAAACTCTTCCATAATATCCACCATTGTTTAACATAAAATTAGGATTATTAAAGTCCGTATTGGTTGCAACTTGCTCATTATACATTTCAAGAAGCACCATAACAATAAACCTTTTTGTTCTGTCAAGTATAATCTGTTCACCTTTTTGATTGTAGAGACTGACGGTTTCACTGACATTTAATTTTTTTGCCAACTGTTCATATTGTGCTTGTGCATCTTTATCAAGTTCTGTGAAAAGAAGATGGGGTTTTTTTCTGGAGCCGTTTATCTGTGCCGCATTGGTATAAATACCATAATAATGTGGACGGCAAATGACCTTGCTGTCACCCATAAGAGTCTTAGGAATCTTCTTTGACTCCCTTGAAATATCCTTTATATCCTTCTTTTCCTTTGACATAGCTATTATTTAGAAAGGTACATACGTTTCAGATGTTTTGTTACTTTTATCAAAATCAAGTTCCTGCTGCTTTGACTGTGGCTGATTGATTTCTGCAGTGGTGACATCACCATAATCGAGAATACGCCCAGTGTTTCCCTCGAAAGGGAAAGTTGCCTTAAGACCACTGCAACGGTCGCGACGCTTCAGAATCTTGGCAAAGATAGCAGATGAGTTGTATTCCAACGTTCCCTGTGCATCGGCTATCTTCTGTCGTTCCTCATCGCTACCAGGGTCTTCCGTCTTTTGACAGTTCCATAAAGCTACTATAGTATTGGCTATTCGCTCTATATCGCCAGCTTCGCCAATGTTCGTTGGCAGAAGGTCTCTGATAGATTTTACCTGGCGATTGAACTGAGCACCAAAAACGATAGGCAGTCCATACTCCTTATCGACAGCAAGATTCTTAAGGTTTATACATATCTCCTTCATTTCATCTTCGCGTGAACGATATTTACTCCTGATGGGAGCGTTAAGGAGCTGGACATAATCGACGAATGCAATGTCGCACAAACCCTTCCGACGCATTTCCTTAATATAAGAAGCCAGGGTGTCGACCGGAAAATCTATATACTGAATGTTGAGACGGCCAGTCTCTATCAACTTGTAGAATGCAGCTTCTTGTACAGCAAATTCTCTGACAGCTTGCTTATTACCTAAGAAATGCCGATAGTCTTCCTCGTCCATTTTACTGAGTGGTGGTAATTTAGTTACATCACCGCCTGCTATAGTGTGATTAGCTATAATCTCTCTGTTATTATTGCCGAGGATAACTTTAGCATAAGTGTTCAGCATATTGACATACACACTTTCCAGGGCTTCTTCATAACTAAGATAGAGAACTTTCTTCTCTGGGTAGGCGGTACAGACGTGGAGTGCAAGATTAATCAGGAAGGTACTCTTGCAATGTCCTGTGGCACCCACAATGAAGGTAAGTGCCTTTGGCGGTATCATCAACTCTTCTTTCTCTCGATGCCCGAAATGATAACCGGTAGAGAGCCTTTGACCTCGCAAAAGAAGCCTTTCGCGAATTTCTCCTTTCTGGGCACCTTTAAAGTAGGGTGAGAATACGTCAAGTGCCATTGCATCGGCATCAGCCTTTAATTCTTCTATGTTCTTAATTACATCATCAATGCAAATTGTGGGGTCTGTACTGCCATTTGCAAGCAGCTGAGACATTATCTGTGCTTTTCGCCGAAGTGCGAGATCCCGCAAAATCCTCACATGCTCGAAAAAATTTACCTCCTGTCCGGGATGCCACTCAGTACGAACGACGACATCTGCAGCCTCGATATTCTTGATACCCATAGTATTCACCCTGTCCATAATTGTGATAGGATCGGGGACGATACTTGAATTGATAAGCTCTACTATTACGCCGAAGATAGTTTTGTTCACATCGTAATAGAATAGGTCTGGACTTAGACGTGCATTATAAAAGGCATCAAAGTTACCTTCACTGCATGACCACACGAGAGAACCTATTACAGTGGCCTCTAAATTTTCATCATGCAAAAGAAATTCTGTGTTCTCAGTCATATTATTAATTCCATGTTAATGTATCATTATTTTGCTGCCTGGCTCTTAAATATTTCCATAGCCATGTCAGCATCGCAAATTATTTTGCGGCCCTGCTGAAATACTGCAGGCTTAAGAATACCATTCTTCAAATTGAATGCTGTGACGTACGAGCAATTAAAAAGACTGGCAATACCAGCAATACCATATACGTATCGCTTGTTAAGTTGTTCACTTGGAGTTGTTATGTCCTGCACTCCGAGAAGTTCTTTAACCCACCCTTGAAACAGCTTTTTTTGCTGTCCTACTGTCAATATGGCGACAGGGGTTGAATCTGTAATCTGATAGTTCTCCATCATAAAAATTTTCTTTAAAATGGGTTTTGATTTATTATTTTTTTGTATCTTTGTAGCCGAAATTATGTATTTTGTCACTTGAATTATCAATTTCTTGTGCAAAAGTAATAAATATTTTGTATTATACAAAACTTTGATATATAATAATTTAGTAATTAACTAAAATTAACTGTATTTTCTAATATATGGGACTTCCTTTTACATATTTGAACCAACCTCATGTTGGGGAGATGATAGAAAATCATCTTAAAGAAAAAGGTATCCTTCGTGCTGAACTGGCAAGGAAAATAGGTATGCCACAGTCAAATTTGACCAGGCTACTTAAGAAATCATCTATTGATACAGGTAAGTTGGTAGAAATCTCGCGAGCTATAGAATATAACTTCTTTAAAGAATTCTGTAGAGATACTGAATATGTAAATGCATATCTGAAAGATGAGGATTTCTATATATCAGAGGTTAATATAGGTGCCTTGATTGATAAGAAAATGAAGGAACATGGTATTACTCAAAAGGAATTGGCAGACAAATTAAATCAAGCCAATCAGATGTTGAATATAAAGCAGCAAAACGTGAGTATAATAATCAAAAAAAACACTATTGACACCGATTTGCTATGCTTTATCAGCTTTATTCTACAGTACAATTTCTTTGAAGAGTATTACAAGGACAACAGGCCTAAAGAAATCCCAGAGACTGCGGAGAGTAATGTAATTCCATGGGATTATACAAGAAAAGTGCAGCAACTTCTGTTTCAGAACTTCGATATGAAACACAAAATTAATGTCTTGCGAAGAATACTCAAGAAAGCAGGTGTGACAGAGGATAAAATTACGGCTCTTGGTTTTTCAGAGAGCGATATCCGTTCTGCAGATGTTAATGCTGAAGAATATAGCGAAGATCTCAGAAGTCCTCTGTCTTTCTGGGAACCATGAGAATGGTTACTTGTCAAACAGCTTCATAGCGTCTGCCTTTGCCTTGTCAGCAATATCAATGTATGGCTTCATGGCCTTATAGTCACTGTGCCCTGTCCACTTCATGACAATCTGGGGAGCGATGCCTAACATTAAAGCATTACATATAAATGTACGCCTGCCCGTATGCGTACCTATTTGACTCCATTTGGGGTAAACTTGGTCGATACGCTGATTGCCTTTGTAGTAGGTCACTGTTACAGGCTCGTTGAAGCCTATAATCTCAGCCATTTCCTTCAGGTACTCATTCATTCGCTGGTTGCTCATGACCGGCAAGACCTTGTCATGGGGAAAAATGGTGTCCTTGTACTTCTCTAAGATTGCTGCAGAATACTTGTTCAGCTCAATCTTTAAAGTGTCAGCGGTCTTCACGGTCGTGATTTGAATAAATCCAGGAAACACATTAGACCTTTTCAGATTGGCAACGTCAGAATACCGTAGCGACGTGAAACAACAGAAACAGAATACGTCGCGAACATGCTCCAGAGTAGTTTTGGCAAGTCCCACGCGCTTCTCGTATTCTTTTCCCCCAACATCTTTCAGTTTTATGGTTTCACCTGCTTCAGGGAAATCGTATGTGTAGATATTCATCAGTTCTTCCCAATCGAAGAACACGATTTTCTTCTCTGTTGCCTTTAACTTGGGCGAGAACGCCTTGAATGCCGTTTCTTGGTTGTAGCCTTTTACGTTTGCCCATTTCAGAAACCATTTCAGAAATCCCAGCTGCTTGCCGATGGTGCTGTTCTTCATATCTAACTTATTGCGTAAGAACTCGACAAAGTCAGTAAGACCTTTTTCGTTAAACGAGTCGAAAGATACATCCTTCGAATAATCACTTATGTGATTTCTTAGGGCATGAAACTTCTCATGGGTGGATGGAGTCCAATCGTTCTGTTTGCCCATTTCTCGTGTGAACTCGTCGAAATAGCCAAAGAAGTCTTGTGGCTCTTCCTGTGTGGCATCAAGGCTGGTTCTTCCAAACTCAGTTCTGAAGATGTTCTTGATGTCCCCAACAGCCTTGCCAGTATTCAGCAGCTCATTCTCAAGATCAGAAAAATAACTGTCGATACGTTTTAAGTAAGCATTGATGACCTTTGCCTTCACTCCTTTAGCATTAACAACGGGTTTTCCGCTATATGTCAGCTGTACTTTCTGTGAATCATTGTCCCAGCATTTTGGAGCTATGCTATGACCGGTTGTAGTCAAACATCGTTGCCCTTGAATCGTGATGGAACACCTTATTGGTGCTTCGCCTTGCTTACTTAACCTTTTATCGAGGTAGAATTTGACAGCCATTTTCTTTCCTTCTTTTTGGAAGTTTGAATTATTATTTGTATCTTTGCACCGTTCAAACGAGTATATGAATGGGATGGTGCCTCTGAATTTACGCACAAATTTACGCACACTTTTTGTAAATACAAAATAAATTCCGATATATTTCGTTATATTAACAAAACAGGTAACTTCCTGATAATGAGTGATAATTTATTTTTTAGAATATGCGGAGATTTGTACGGAGAATTCTGTTCTCTCCGCCTTTTGAACTTAAAGGGAACCGTTCAGGCTCCCTTTTTTGATGCCTGATTATCAACAGATTGTAATTGTAACTTGCTGATAGTTAGATTGCTAAGAAAAATCAAAACCTCTAAGACGTGTTCATTGCAATGTATGTCAATGTATGTCAATGCAATATTTTTAACTTATAATTCAATTAGAGGTGATTATGGAAAAACAATTGGACAATCGAGAAGTGAAAGAGCAGGACACTGTTCTATTGCCTGGAGTATCTGAGTATCCTGAGTTAACGTGATAATAGCCAGCAGAAGCCAGGGAATTGAAAGATGCACAAAATGAGAAAAATGTGCAAAATCCCCCTATTTTACGGCCCTTTCGGTCTTAAAATAGTTAATTCAAGACTTTATAACTTCAAAATTCTTGCATTTCAATCTATTATTTTTCCTTTGCAGCAAAAAAAACCAAAAGAAATGAGTATGGACAAGAAAGAAATGAATCTTCTGGCTACAATGGTGGCCGAGGTAGTGGTACAGAAACTTAAGGGTATGCGCATTGGCGAGGCAGAGTATGTTGATACCAAGGAAGCTGCCAGAATTATTGGTGTTTCTGAGACCTATATGCGATTCCTCAAGAAGGAATATCCTGACAAGTATCCTACTATAAAAAGTGGTAACAAGAAACAAGGTCGAATCCTCTTTAAGCGTGATGCGCTGCTGAGAGACTTTACCCCCGAGACAATATGAGAGCGATAAGATTACCTATCCTTACAATAATATATAATAGGTATCATACGGCTTCGTCATCGCGAAATGCGGTGGTGGAGCTCAGAATAGCGTACAACAACAAGCAGAAGTATTTGTCGACTGGTATCTTCCTTCTCCCTAAAGAGTGGGATGACCGCAATCGACGTATCATAAACCGGACGGATGCTGCCATCCTCAACAAGACCCTCGATAAGCTTGTCAATGACGTCCGAAAGGTTATCTATGACATGGTGGAGGATGGTCACGTCGATATCTTCGGTATTCCTGCCAGGCTGGAGGCCGGCAAGAGGGTTGACATCGCTTTCTTGGATTTCTGCGAGAAGCGGGCTGAAATAAGGAAGTACGGCAAGGCTACTGACAGCCAGGAACGCTATGACCGCTTCCTTAGGTTCCTAAAGGACTACGGCAAGATCAAAACGTTCTACGACCTGACAGAAAGTAAGGTGATGGAGCTTGACCGCTATTTGAAGAAGAACGATATGAAGGCTAAGAGTCGTTGGAACAACTATCATCGGTTCTTAAACTCCTTCATCCTCGATGCCCAGAAGGAAGGGCTGTTACAGCTGAACCCTTACGATCGAGTGAAGATAGAGAAGGGCAGCGACTATGATGGTCTTGATAAGTGTCTTTCGCCAGAAGAGTTTCTGCAGGTACGCACTGCAACGATGCCGGATAACAGGCTGGAGCGTGTACGTGATCTCTTCATTTTCCACACCTATACTTGCCTAAGCTATCACGACCTTCGGGCTTTTAATGTTAAGAAGATCCTGGAGGTGGATGGCCGGAAGGTGTACATCGGTCATCGTGGAAAGACAAAGATAGAGTACACCGTACCTATAATGTCGCCAGCCATAGAGATTCTTGAAAAGTACAAGGGCAAGTTGCCGCTGCTGTCAAATGTCAAGTACAACGCCTACTTGAAGGAGGTGGCCGTTGCTGCTGGCATTGACAAACCCGTCACCACGCACTGGGCTCGGCACACTGGAGCCACGCTCCTTCTCAATGCTGGTGTTCCTATCGAGATAGTGTCGAAGGTCTGCGGTCATTCGACCATCAAAATGACTGAGCGAATTTATGCTAAGCTGTTGCCCAAGACTGTTGTAGCAGCTGTCAATGAAATTGAGAACAAATTAAAGTAGTAGAAGTTATGGCAGAAAAAACTTACATAATTGCCATAGATGGCGATGAACAGTACCGTACGACTAACCGAGGACAGGCAAAGGCTGTGTACAACCTGCTCGACGAACAGTACGAGCGTAGTGTAGACGGTCTGAAAAAACAGTTAATAGAGTTGGCCGATGACGGCTTCAACGGAAAGGTGCTCTTCGAGGACACCATTCATTGCCAGCAGAACGAGCAAGACGAAGAACTGGAAGACGATATGCCCCAGCACCGGGGCTGGCATAGATAACGGGCAAAAAGAAAAAGGATATGTTGTCAAGACCACCATAAAAAGAATCTGGCTCAGAGGGGGAAACTCTAAGCCAGTAGTCGAAGCGGAAGGGAGAATGCTTCTTTGTTCTTTTTTCAACGAGGTCAAAGGTACGCATAATTCTCCTAATTTCCAAGTTTTTTCGAATAAACTTGAAAAAATTAACAAAAAAGTCGAGAATTATGGAAGAAAATAACATTAAAACGGCATCCGATATTATCAAGAATAACGCTGATAATCTTCAGCAAACAGTTGAACAAATTGCGCCGAATTTTGTTCGGATAGGAGGAACATGGTTTAAAAAATGTCAGAATCCTGATGGTGATTTCACGCTTGAAAAATATAGTAAAGAGAATATTATTGCCGATTATGGCAAAGAGTTTGGTAAGGCTATTGTAGAAGCTGCAGGCAAGTGTATAAATACTTGTTATATTCCTGAACATCTGAACTACAAGGAGTATATTATGACTCAGACTGGCGATAAATATTTCAATCTATATCGTCCGTTGGCTCATATCCCCCAGGAGGGCTGTTGGAAACATATAGAGAGATTGTTCAGACATATATTTGGCGAGCAGTATGAACTTGGTCTCGATTACGCACAGCTGATATATACTAAGCCTAAGCAGCGTCTTCCTATTCTTGTGCTCGTCAGTACTGAGAATACAACAGGTAAGTCTACCTTCTGTAATTTCTTTAAGAGCTTTCTTGGCGAAAATGCTATGGCTCTCAGTAACCATTCCTTCGAGACACATTTTAATTCCACATGGGTAGAGAAGTTGTTTGTGTTTCTCGAGGAAACGAAGAATACCGATCCCAAAATCATCAATCAATTTAAGACGTATGCTACAGCAGAGTATATTCCTGCTGAAGGTAAGGGAAAGGATATGCAGAACAAAAAGATTTACTTCAAGATTGTGCTTTGTTCAAACGACGAGATAAATCCAACCATCATAGAAAGAACTGATACCCGTCATTGGGTAAGGAAGGTGCCAGTCATAAGGGATAGTGATCCAGATGAAAACTTCCTCGAAGAATGTAGGAAGGAGATACCCGCCTTCCTTTATTTTCTTGAAAAGCGCATGCTATATACAAGCGGTCATGACCGTTTGTGGTTTACGCCTAAGGAAACCCATACGTCAGCTTGGGATAAGATTGTATCATCCTCACTGGCTAACGTAGATCAAGTAGAGGCAGGGCTTCGGGATATGCTTGTAGATTTCTTCGCGCAGACAAAAAAGGAAAAGCAGAGATTTAGCGCAACAAATCTACTGCAACTTGCGGAAAAAAGCGGCTCGTTCTCGAAAAAGGCAAGATACAATCTTGATAAGATCCAGATAAAGAAGGTTCTTACCAAATGGGGATTGGTAGCAGGCAAGAAAACAGAGCGATTCGAAATCTACGATATAGACAAGCATGAGAACTTTGTGGTTATCAAGAAGGATGGTCCAGGAAAGCCATACACTATCTACAGATCTCTAATTCAAGATTATTTTTCTCCATCTCATTCGAAGTTGTTTTAGTTTATAGGTCAATTTGTTTAATATTTTCTTCAAATCATATCATGCTATTTATGATAAAAATAGACTCCAACAAAAATACGGTTACAAAAGTTACAATGTTACAAATGCTTTCAAACCCCGATAATCAAAGGATTTCTTGTGTAACTTTTCTTGTAACTTTTTGTAACTTTTTTGAGCATCCTCGTAAAACCTTCTTGGGGAAAAGTTACAATGTTACAAAAAGGTTACGCTGTAAGCAGTTGAATATCAGCCTATTTGCCAATTCGTAACTTTGTAACTTTTTTATTTCTATACGATGAGTAAAAATTTAGCCATTTATTTGTAATGTAAAGAATTGTGATATGAACATCAAACAAATAAAAGAGAAATACACCTGCTTGGACTATTTGGGTGAGCCAGTGAAAAGGACTGCTCACGGGTTCATGTATAGAGCACCATGGCGAGAGGATACCCATCCTTCATTGTCAGTAACAGCCAACGGCAGGGGATGGCATGACATGGCCACAGGAGAACACGGTAGTGTCATTGATCTGGCTATGCGATGCCTGAATACTACAGACATTAAGCGGGCATGTGAAGAACTGGAGCGTAACAACCCATCTTTTTCTTTTTCCCAGCCACTCTTAGAGAAGAACGGGGAAAAGAAGAAAGAAGGTGGCTTTACGAGATTCGAGGTGACGAAGCTGCAGTCAAAAGGGCTATTCGCTTACCTCTACCATCGGAAGATGAACATCGACATAGCGAAGCACTTTCTCATGGAGGCTCACTACTCATTTGAGCAACGTACCGATAATCATTACCTCTATGCTCTCGCCTATGGTAACGACCTTGGCGGCTACGAGCTGCGCAGCAGCAAATATAAGGGTGGTACCAGCCCCAAGGGTATTACTACCCATTGGCATATCGATGGTGTTCCCGTCGTGGTGTTCGAAGGGTTCTTTGATATGCTTTCGTTTGCCACTCTCTGCGGAGGTGTAAAACATAATTATGTTGTCCTTAATAGCATCGTCAATGTAGATGCCGCCATAGATGCAATTGCAGGACGATGTAGGACAACTTATCTCTGCCTTGACAATGACGATGCCGGCATGGATGCAACCAAGAAAATTCAAAATGCAATTGCATCCGCAGTTGACATACGACACCACTTCGCCCCTTATAAAGACGTGAATGACTACCTTGTGAATAAAAAGTAAAAAGCAATTGCAAATGGACGAAAAGAAGAAACGCAATAATGCCACAATCACCTTTAGTGACAAGGCTCAGAAGGAAAAGCTACTCCTGCAGTTGAACTCGATGCAATTGCAAAATCTGATGCCTGAGAGTGCGAGAGGCAAAGACTGCCAAAAAGTCATCTGGGCAGTTGACTACCTGTATGACCTTGCTATCAAGGGCAAGATTCGTGTCCAGGTACCGATGTTCGAGGAAGACAGTCAAGAGAAGTTCCTGTTGATTGAAGAAATTCAGCGGCTAAAGTATCGTATTGCGGAGCTGGAGCGTCAGGAGGGGAAATATATAGACACAATAAATAACCTAATGAAATGATAGTTATCGGTGAAATCCACCACCGGAACGTTGTACAACACGCCCCTTCGCTGGTTTCATCATAACTTTGGCCATATAGAAACATTTTCTTCGCCATGTCTCGTCATCATCCTCAGGGTTGCGTCCCCATCCACTTTCAGGGCTACCACCGCCACCACCGCGTGTTTCTGCAAAAGTGACAGCCTGCTGAACATATCCCAGATACAGGGCAGTGGCCACACTTATAATCTCATTGCCGAGCTGTGCCAGATCCTCGACAATGGAGCCCACCATGATATTATCAAGTTTCTGTTGTTTCTTTTCGTCCAGTTCTTCACGAAAAACAGATATTTTTTGCTCCATTCTTTGAGCCTGTTCTGCAGCGATGTCCCATCCTGTCGCACTCATGTCACGTAGTGCCTTATCCTGTAGTGTCGGCAGATCCTTGTTAATGGCACGCTGCAGGGCGTGGTATTCACGCTCTGCCTCCAGCCTCCTTCTGGTGATGTCTGATAACTGTTCTTCAGCCGTGTGAAGCTTCTCTGTTTTATCTTCAAGCTTCCTTTCGACATCCTCCAGTTTCGACAGCCGGGTTTCTATTTCCTTTTCCAGCTGCTCTTGCGTGATCTTACCGTCAGCAGCCTGCTTTTTTAGGACTTCGATTTCTTGGATGACATCCGCTTTTATCTTATTTAGGTTTTCTATCATTTTCGACAAGCCTTTGACCTTGATGTCAAGCCGGCTGAAATTCTTCGAAGCCGCATATTCCTTTTGCTGCCACATGTCTCGATGTTCAGCACCAGTGACCTTCTTCGCTTCTCCTCTTTCCATTCCAAGAGCATCTGCTACTAATCCCTGAAGTCCCTTAAGACTCATGTCTTCTTCCGAGAGTTTCACTGTGCGTCCTGTTTTCCAGTCCAGACAGTCGGCTACGAAATGGGCATGTAAGTTCATTTTTCTTTCCCCTGTTACAGGATCTTCATATCCTTCGTCTTTGTGAAGGTCAATACGGATAACATTCCATCCTTTCATCTTCAGCCAATCTATTACTGGCTTAAAGTCCTCAATAGTAGTATCTGGCTTTATTGGGATAGGAGCCTCGCGGATAGGTGACCACCCGGCTACTTTTTCTTTCCTTCCGGTTTTTGGGTTGATTCTCCACCGGTCGTTAAGCTGTGGTGACTGTCCTATCTTCTCCTTATACCGTTTAATCATGTCCGCAAAGATGTCTGAACATGTTTTTCCTCCGTAGTCAGGGTTCACCCATGACGTATTGTTTGGCGTAAGGTCTTGAAAGAAATAAAGGTCCCTTCCTGAGGCCTCTACCGATTTTAGGTACTCAGGATCTCTCTCGTTGTGCTTCTCTACACTCCCGACATTGCAGGGGACAAAATGTGCGCCAGTCTTTGCCATAATCGCTAATTTTTATTTGACATTCTATTAGACCATAATGGAGCTTGCTCCAATCCCTCGGAGAGCCCACAACTCTGCAATAGGTGTACGTAGTACACGATGCGGGGTTATAGTGGGCTATATCCCCAAAGGGATTTCTCCGCGAAATTAGCAATTATTTAATTGCCTAAAGAATCTTGAACTTATAAAGTCTTGAATTAACCATTTTAAGACTTTTGCTGACAAAAAAAAGAGCCGCCTTACCCTATTGGGAAGCAGCTCTTCATATCCGATAGCAGGAGTGTCGCTAGCGTCTCACAAACTGTACGAGGACAGTACTGGCGGCATTGGTGACGGTGATCGATACGTCCTTATCATTGGCAACGCCCTTGCCAGAGTATATCCTACCAGTACTCTCCCAGGTCGCATTATAGCGCGTCACCACCTCACTTAGGATCTTGTTAAAAAAGTCTGATGGCACGTTCATATAAGCTACCTGTGTTGTGCTCAGCGTATTGGTTCTGCTATTCAGCACCCCCATATTCATAGTCACACCAGGATATCTGCTGTTGTTGCCATACTGCAGGATGTTCCCTTCGCTTACCTGTGCCGTCCATCCCTGAGCTGCCATGTCGGCCTTGATCTGGTCAAGGGTGGCATCCCAACGAAGGTACGGCTCTACCCATGTCGTGGCGCTGCCGGATATGCCATTATTCAGGTCATCATCATCACCGCCACAGGCTGTGAATGTTATTGCTACTACGGCCATCATAGCCAGCATCATTAGTTTCGCAAAAAAATACTTTTTCATAATAATATGATTTGATGGTTAGTAAAATAATGTCGTCATCATTTCCTTCTTCTTGTTACAGTACGTGATTGGGGCTTCGCTGTTAAATTATTGCTCTGCTGATGCCGCAGTATATATTCAAAAGCAGAAGCAATTTCAGTCGCTTTATATTCGTTTTGTCCCGTACCGATACGAATGAGGGGTGTTCCAAGATTATCAATCTTCACATTTACCACGTAGTTGTGTATGGTTTTGTCTGGAGTTCTAACTGTTTCGGCACCACCAATACCAAAGCCAAAAATGCATATTCCTGTTCCTAAAGTTTTAGAACGACCTGGGATATATTGGGGATCATCGACAATCTCACAGCTCATGATGTCTTTAAAGTCAATAGTCTTGCCCATAAAAACAAACTTCTGAGCTGATTCATAAAAATGTAACTCTTTGTTAATATCGGGAGTAGAAGTCTGGTCAGCAATGACTTTTGTAGGCTCGCCATATTTTGTCCTCAGTGAGTCCCTCGAATACTCGTAATGCAATTGGGAAAGCATTTTTGTGTCTTTTGTGAAGTTGGCGTTGAGCTCGTTGCGCAAGTCGGCGATAAAACTCCAAAAGTATGTATATGTACCTACATATGCTTTTGCATAGGTGTTTTTATGAGACGACTTCTGCACAAATGGGAATACTTCCGAAATCTTTTCATTTAATGTACGAGACAGTTTGTTATGACTGTCATAAACACCATTCTTGTAACTGTTCGTTGAAAATGATACGAGTAATTTGTTGTCTTCTAAAAGTTGAATGAAAAGCTTAGGAGATACAGAAACCTTGAATAGTTCAACATAAGTGGCATGACTTGCAACGAAAATATTTGCAACAGCACTAATTCTCTTTTCTTTTATGTCTATCGTCAGGTTTTTTGCCCAGTCCTTTTTGGAACTTTTAATCCATTTTGAGATGTAGTTTAGCAAATTCTCAGTACTATACAATGGATTCTCAATTGTTAGTATAGCTTGTGTAAGGAGATACTTATCTGTTGGCTGTTCTGGATTTGTAAACAACTCTATTCTGTTCTTAATATTGTTGGCGTAAACCTTATAATCGTCATCCCGTTGAGAATATAAGAGGTCTTGATACTTCTCCACCTCTGGGCATACCCATCTCATTGCCGGAGCTGATTTCGTATCCTGGTAGCTAATACTCTGAGACATCTGTGCTGATAAAATCTTGCCAGTTTGGTTGTCTCCTGATTGTGCATAGCATATTCCACAGAATGCTATAGCCAGCATTGTCGAAAGTAGTTTCTTCATATTCGTTTTGTTTAAAGTTATTCTTTTGTCATTGGGCACAAAAGAAGCGTGAACCACTTCGCATCCTTATTGCTGGGGCCTGAGAATTCCCAAAAGTACAAGACACGATAATAGCAGTCCACGCAAAACGTGGAAGCTAATTACGCTGTCGTCTGTACTTTTTATTGTCAAGTTTCTCAGGCTTTGCAATAATCAGACAAGCATAACGCTCCTATTTTTACCCTCGATGTTATAGAACGCAACCCCTTGGGGCCTAATTCCTCGACAAAATTAGTAAAAAATACTCATTATGCCAAAGATAGCGAGCTTTTTCAGTCTTTTTGAGACAAAATCTGCTCAGAAAATGAGGCTTGGCCATCATTTATGCTGCAAAAGTAGTCATAATGTTACATATATTAAACGGATTATTCCTATGATATGATAGGGAAATCCCTATACCTAACTATTTACGCAATGTTTTACGCAACTTTTAGAGAAAATATTTGGTGATGTGTCTAAAAATAGCTACCTTTGTGGCGATGAATAAGAAAGAGAAACTGATAAAGCGTTTTAAGACACAGCCAAGGGACTTCACTTTTGAAGAGGTGGTGACGCTGTTTCAGGGCTGTGGCTTTACTTTGGAGAACAAGGGGGCGACATCAGGCTCGCGCGTCAAGTTCTACCATGAACAGGATGGGAACTCATATATCATGCACAAACCCCATCCTGCCAACATCATCAAGGGATATATGATGCGTGACATCTTGAACTATCTACTGAAGAACGACTATATAAAATAATAAGGTATAAGGACTATGGGATATCTAAAGTATAAGGGCTACACGGGTAGCGTAGAGTACAGTGAAGAGGACAAGTGCCTCTTTGGCAAGGTGCAGGGTATGATGAAGGATGGCATCACTTACGAAGGTGCCACCGTCGAGGAACTGACCAGGGATTTTGAAGGAGCCGTAGATGACTATCTGCAGATGTGTGAGGACAAGGGTATCGCACCCAGGAAACCCTACACTGGTGTACTGAATGTCAGACTCGGTCCCGAAATACATGGCAGTGCTGCGATAGCCGCCAGTCAGCAGGGCATTACCATCAATGCGTTTATCAAGAATGCTGTTGCCAAGACACTGGGCCTGATGCTGTAAAATACCTGCTGAAAAGTTTGGCCATTCCAGAGAAAATGCCTATCTTTGCAGGCAATTACATGATGAAACAATTAGAGGTGACAAATAACGTCAAGCAGTAAAACCGCTGTATGTTGTTGGTTTCCAATAGGTAATAAAAGGTAGAGATGTGAAGAACAATAGATCCTGTTCTCTCCGCAGGTTGAACAGGTTCAAAGCTCCGAGGAAAAAGCTCGGGGCTTTGTTGTTCTCTCCGCAGGTTGATTACTACCTTTGCAGTCGAAATAAACACAAAACTACAAATTGATGATGAAAACAAATCTACTAATGACATGTTGCCTTGCCGTGATGGCGATGACAACGACCGCACAGGAAAAATTGCCAGCCTTTCCAGGGGCAGAGGGCTTCGGCCGCTATACCACCGGTGGGCGAGGCGGTAAGGTGTATCACGTGACGACGTTGGAGGACAACGGTAAGACGTCGCTGAAAGGTTCGCTGCGTTGGGCCAACGCACAAAACGGACCGCGAACCATTGTGTTCGACGTCAGTGGTACTATCCAACTGAAGTCTGCCCTGAAACTCAGTGCCAACACCACCATTGCCGGACAGACGGCACCAGGCGACGGCATCTGTATTGCAGGCTATCAGGTGACCCTGAACAAGAACAACATAGTGCGCTATGTCCGCTTCCGTCCGGGCGACGAGAACGAGGGTGAGCACGATGGCTTAGGAGCCATGGACTCGGAGAACATCATCGTTGACCACTGCTCGGTATCGTGGAGCGTGGACGAATGTCTGTCGGTATATGGTTCGAAGAACTTCACCGTACAATGGTGCATATCGGCACAAAGCCTGAACCAGTCGACACATGCCAAGGGTAACCACGGCTATGGCGGCAACTGGGGCGGCAGCGGGGCATCGTACCACCACAACCTGATAGCCCACCACGTGTCACGCACCCCACGACTGGGTCCGCGTCCTGGTACGCAGACCGACGAGCGCATGGACATGCGCAACAACGTCATCTACAACTGGACAGGTAACGGTTGCTATGGTGGTGAGGGCATGAAGGTGAACATCGTCAACAACTACTTTAAGCCGGGACCAGGCACGCCTACCGACAAGAGAGGCATGCGCATTGCCGCCGTCAACATCCGCACCAGTGAATATACGCACCACGATACCGACTCGCCTAACCAGTGGGACAAGATGTGGCACGTATGGGGCAAATACTATGTCGATGGCAATGTGAACAGCAAATATAGCCAGGTGACCAACGACAACTGGACGTACGGCATGTACAACCAGATAGACGCCTCGGGCAACGACGGCACATATACGGCCGTGACGAAGGACACCATCCGCATCACGACGCCGATAGCCTACGAAACCGTGACGACACATACGGCTGACGTGGCCTACGAACGCGTATTGGACTATGTGGGTGCCTCGCTACATCGTGATGCATTGGACCAAATCATCGTGGACGACGTCAGGAACGGTAAGGCTACGTTTACGGGTTCTGGCAACAGCAAGGGCATCATCAACCACTCCAGCGATGTGAGTGGGGACGGTTGGGAAAAGTGGCCTACACTCAACCAGACGGAGGCTAAAACCGACACTGATGGCGACGGCATGCCCGACGAGTGGGAAACAGCCAATGGACTGAACCCCAACGATGCCAACGACAGAAATAATATAGGTGCCGACGGTTATACGAATCTGGAGATATACCTGAATTCGCTGGTTGCCCACATCACTGAGCTACAGTACGCGGGCGGCGAGCAGTGGAACGGACAGCAGACGACAGGAATCAGCGACATCGAACATGGAACATGGAACATTGAACATTCGGCTTGTTTAGTCTACAACCTGATGGGAATGAAAGTGGCCCCCAACTACAAGGGCATCGTCATTATAAATGGCAGAAAAATAATACAATCACAGGGGCCCCTTGATTGCACTCCCCGTGATTGAACTCTATAATTGTTAATGGAATGTTAATAGATTTTTTTGCCCTCACAAAATTGAAAAAGTGGGTCTAGCCTACATAGTGTTATTTAACACGTTGCTATACAGATATTTAGCATATGTAGGCTTGCCTTTCAAGCCTACATAGAGCCTACATTAGCCTACATGGAGATAATTTTCTAGAAAATATGTCAAATTCTCTAGAGAA
>CADCGD010000008.1 GCA_902800925.1 uncultured Bacteroidales bacterium
ACATCGAGATAGATGACGTGATCGTTGGGTTCAATGCCGAAGATAGACTCGTTCAACGTAACCTTACGTCCGGTCTCCTGACCGTTGATATTCAATACGTTAATTTCCATAGCTTACTTCTCAATTAAAACAGTTGAACCATTGCATCCGGCGCAGCTGCCCTTCACGAGCAGGAGGTTGTGCTCCGGAATTACCTTTAACACTTTCAGGTTCTGCGTTGTTACGCGGTCGCCACCCATCTGGCCACCCATGCGCATACCCTTGAACACCTTGGCGGGATAAGAACAAGCACCGATAGAACCTGGCTTGCGCAGACGGTCATCCTGACCGTGAGTGCTCTGACCAACACCACCGAAACCGTGGCGCTTAACAACACCCTGGAAACCCTTACCCTTTGAGGTACCTACGATGTCAACGAACTCGCTGTCAGCGAACAAGTCAACAGTAATCACGTCTCCGAGGTTGTGCTCCTCGTCAAACTTGAACTCGGCCAAGTGGGCCTTTGGTGTTGTACCTGCCTTCTTGAAGATACCCATCATTTTGGTGGTGTTCTTCTCTTTCTTATCGCCATAAGCGAGCTGAAGAGCAGCATAACCGTCCTTCTCGACGGTCTTCACCTGAGTAACAACACAAGGACCACATTCGATAACAGTGCACGGCACATTCTTACCGTCGGCACTGAAAACGGAAGTCATTCCGATTTTTCTTCCAATTAATCCTGGCATTTCAGTTTAATAATTTAAAATAATAATGTAATGTTTGAATATATTCTCTTTTTAAGTGCCGCCGTAACTACCGCGCTTGCAAAACACACCTAAAAAGATGCTCCTCACTTCTTCGCAATTGAAGGTTAAGTTGCTCTTTGTCAGCGTATTGTTAGCCTGTTGGCCAGCGCAATACTCACTTTAGCGGCTGCAAAGGTACACATATTATATGACATACGCAATAGCAGACATCTCTAAAATAACTTAATTTAACTCTTTTTGATGTTTTTAACTTCTTGCTTTACAGGAAAAGCAGCACAAGAAGCGGTATCGTGACCATCGAGAGCAGTGTGGTGATGAAAGTCGTCTCTGTCATCAACGAGGTATCTTTATGGTATTTCAGACAAAGAATGGTGCCATAAGTTGCCACAGGCATAGCGATAACCACCGTGTTGATGTTGACCACAAACGACGAGAAGCCCAGCAGCGTGCATAGGTAATAGACGCCCAGGGGCAACAGCACCTGTCGGAAGAGCGATGTGGCATAAACGGTTGCATTACCCATCAGTGCCCGCAGGGGCAGGTTCGACATCGACGAACCTATTATCAGCAGAGCAGCAGGAACGGTGATGTTGCCTATCATCGTCAGTGGCTGACAGATCCAGGCGGGTATATTATCGATGCGGAAAATGACAATCAGCATCGTTAGGTAGGCTGCCAGCATGGGTGTCGAGTAAAGCACCTTCTTCTGGAAGCGGCCACCCTCCACCTCGTTCTTGCCTGTTATCAACATCGTGCCGATGGTGAAGACCACAAACGTGTTCACCACGTTCAGCACAGCAGCATAGAACACGGCTTCATGTCCGAAGATGGATGCCACCACAGGATAGCCCATGAATCCCACGTTGCCAAACATCAAGGCGAAACCAATGGCACCCTCATCTGCCTTCTTTTTGGTTAAGTAGCGAGGCAATACGAAGGCCACGCCTGTCAGCACGGCATAAGTCACCACACTGATGAGCAATAGCGGCAGAATATACTCCCTGTCAGGCAACTCCCCCGTCATCGCTGACGACAGAATCAGTGCCGGACACGTCAGATTGATGACCAACCTCGACAACTGCCTGTCGAAGTCGCCACCCAGATATCCCAGTTTGCCAGCCCCGTATCCCACGATGACTATGGCAAACAACGTCATCATCACTGTAATCACGCTGCAAAGGTACAAATAAAAAAAGAAAAAAAGTCATTTTTACCCTCACTTGTTCACATCGCAGGCCTCAAACCCTTATATACAGGGCGTTTGAAGGACGTGAGGGATAAGCAATGTCCCTCACGTTACCCTCACATTTTGGGTCACATTCAGTAAAACTCGTTCATTATTCGGCAATAAGGCGCCCTAATTGTTCAATAATGTACATTTAAAGCTAGCAATCGTTCGCTTTAAGTGTCGCTATTCATTCCCAGTTAGGGAATTTTAGATTCCCAGGCAGGGAGCAAAATATTCCCAGGCAGGGAATAATCGTTCGTTATTCCTGTTTGGGTTGACAGTTCTAGACACATGCAGAATGTTATTGTCTTTTTGTTCAGCATGTTGCTGTGGCACAGCAATAAGCCCTACAGCAACCCACTCAATGCTCATATCACGCAAATTGCCTTCGCCATTTCGTTCAGCTCCAGGCATTGCCCCCTCTTAATTGCTATCTTCTCATTATGATGCTCCCAAGGCGCCAAAATTAGCAACTGCCCTCTGGCGCAGGCATCCATCCTCATACCGCCAGGCTTTGCCAAATCCGTAAAACCATTCTCCTGCAGATAAACCAGCGGTAGTCCTTCCTCAAATGCCGCCCTCATAATAGCCTTCTCACCCTTTGAGATGGCAGGCGACACCAGCACCGCTCCTTGCCTTGCGGCACGAAGACATTCATTCGTCTTCGCCTGTAAATCACTCTCGCTGATGCTCCTTGAGCACTGTACTTGTATCTTCAATGGCCTTTCCAACAAAAACCGATTGCCAATAGCCGAAAAGCTGAGGCCTCCAAAAGTCAGTCCCCTCTGCACTCTAAACAAACCAGGGTTCTCTCGCTTCATAAGCAGTCGCCGAGGATTATCTTTTAGGTAGTTCAGCCATCGCTCTAACTGTCCGTTCCTCAGCAGTATTTGGTCGTTGAAGCCCTTCGCAAACAGCAGCCCGTTCTCCCTTTTCTGTTGTGCGTGTTGCTGTGCCACAGCAACAAACTCCACTGGCATCATTTCTCTAAAAGCCTGGTTGCAAGCCTGCTTCACGCCTAGCAACACCTTCCCCAGCGGCTTATCCATTTGTTCCTTTACAAACAGGATAGCATGCAAATGGTCAGGCATCATTTGAAGTGCCACCACGTTCATCTCTCGATGATGGCTGCCTATCGTTTGCCAAATCTCTGCCACAGCCTTACCCAATGGTGACAGTGCAACATGAGGCGCCTCTGGTGAAGGCTCTACGGCATCACTTCGCCCTACCACCTTACCAAACAGTGGCCTCCGTTCTTCCGTTACCATCGTTATCATATACATCCGTCGCGCCGTGTAGTCGTTATCTACACAGCGTCGTTGCATCGAGGCTTTCTTCTCGCCAGCAAATGCTTTTTGGCTTTCAAACGTTGCTCTATCCATAATTAATAGTACCGCAAAGATACACATTATTCTTCTTAATTCCAAATGTCTTGTTGATTATTTGTGCGTCTCTATTTTTCTTTGTACCTTTGCACCCAGCATCAAGAGCAGTCATCTTCGGATGGACTCGCCAACCGAGCATTGGAAGCCACGGTGGTCAGTGCGATGTGGAAGATTTGACGAACCGAATGCAATATCAAACGAGTTTGAACATTGCTGAGGTGAGGATTAATCTCGATGAAAGTCAAGTATTAACTTCAAAAACATTCCAAATTATGCAACAGCACATTTATTACATTCGCTATGCCCTGCAGTTCGCAGACATGCAAATTCCCGAGTTAGTAACAGTATTCAATCGTCAGGTCGGTAGTACCGGCTGGACTAGTATGCGTGCCTATCATGATCAGGCCCTCATCGACGAATTCCAACATCGCGGCATTGATGTCTCAGCCATCTACGACGGTAAGGCCATCAGCTTCGCCCATCCCATAAAGTACGATATTGCCGAAAATCGACTTGTCACTATAGGCTGAAATCACATCCCAATATCAAACACTCCACCCTTGCCGTCTGCTCTTGGCTAGGGTGGAAATAACTTATTCCTCTTTCGAATCCTTCATCACCATTAAGAAGTCAGCTGGGCTGATGACCTTTGGTGTCTGAGGATAATGTTTGAAATTACCTGTAACCAGAAAAGAATCCTCAACACTCAAGGATACTTCATAAAACACGCGATCGTCCTCGTCAGGCATTGATTCCTGGAAAGCAGTCCGTGAAGTCTCTATTCCATGTTCCTTGATAAACGAAATCAGCGCATCGGCAACACCTGGCACGAGCTTGAACTTCTCACGATGCAGAACCTCCTGATATTCTTCAATGATGCTACTTTCATACAAAGGCGTAAACTCACCATCAAGCAACAGCCTTACAACCTTTGCTGTTGCCGACAACGAATTGTGAGTGATAAGAGCTGATACCAGCACATTGGTGTCAATAACTGCGTAAATCATGCCTTCACACTCTTCCTTTTACGCACTTCTTCCCTTGCCGCGCGAATCTCAGCGTTGATTTCATCCAACGAGAGTTCCGGCTCATTGCTCAACTCCGCAGCACTCCTTTGCTGCATAAACAAGTCCTGCGCACTTGGCGAACCCTTAATGGCAAAGGGAATGCTGCGACTTCTTATCACCGCCTTCACGAAGATGTTGAACGCCGTATTGGCACTCATACCAAACTGCTCGCAGAGTGCGTCGAACTGCGTTTTCATTTCAGAGTCCATTCTGACTGTAACTGCCGATTGTGCCATAATCTCATATCTATTTGTCTGCATTATGATAGCACTATGCCATCATTTCGACGGCAAATTTACGGATTATTTCTGATAAAAGCAAATTTTTATGACTTTATTTTTCTTTGTCGTTTATTTTCTTCGTTCTTCCCATAGTGTAGCCATACTCGTGCCATACTGTTTGAGTATGCCTAGAAGCAGCCTAGAGTATGGGTAGAGTATGCCTAGAAGCAGGCTAGAGTATGCTTAGAAGCTGCTTGAGGTGACGAAGGGATAGTACACATGAGGGAGAGATGTCTTACCCTTTTTCTTTATAAGGAACCCTGCACGCACGTAGTCAACCGATGTAAAATGCATATTGCTCTGCCAACGGATATTGCCTGTATTCTCCATTGTGTCACGTACCAGTACCTAGACACAACCTTTCCTTTTTTTATCAGAACTAGCAAACTGGTATTCAAAAAAATGCCATCACGTTCCACAATCCTAGTGTACAAAGGAGATAGCGGAGATTAGCCCTTTCACTTTGCCTTCATTTCCCGTCACAAGCATAGCAAAGGTACGCATGCGGGTACCGTGCGCAAAAGAACTGCCAATAAAATGGTGGGATAGGCTGTCTTAGTATCGGGAGAAGCTGTCGTGGTGATGGGATGGACTGTCTCATGGAGAAACGGTGAGCGTTTTCCAGAAATCGCTCACCGTTTTGGCTAAAACGCTCACCGTTTTCTCGCCGCTACAGCTGTCTCACAAACAGGAACAGCTAACTCATGCATGGCTACAGCTATCCCGCACGCAGGAACAGCTGTCTCGCTAACAGCCAATGGTATGGAAGCAAAGTGAAATGTCCGCGCACACCTTACACGCCCGCAAACCGCCTGTCTATCGGCATCCCAGCCATGTCGGTGAAACGTGACGGCATTTTTTCGTTTACAACATGGTAAGCTAACAAAAATATGTCCCTCCGATTCTCCGTTCATTTTTCTGTTACACCAGTTATTCCTGCCTCGAGTTCTTCTTTTGTGACCACCTTACTCATTAGATAATATCTGACGAAACCAAGATGGCTTCCACTAACTTGAGCTTCTTCCAGTTTCCACCCTTTATTTTCCAGAAACTTTACGGCAGAAATGCATGAAGCGAAGTAGTACTTCTTGCCGTCAAGGGCTAAAAATCTTTCAAGTTTTCCTCCGTGATCTATTCTTATATAAGAATCAGAGTTATCGACATTTGTAATCTCAATGTAATCTTTTAACTGCTCTTTCTGTTCACCCACGTTCTTCTGGGCAAAACACAGACTAGGCACAACGAATAGTAGTAAAAATAACAGTTTTCTCATAGGGTTCTTATTATTGATTTCAGATAACTGTTGCAAAGATAGTCAATATCTTCGAGATAAACAAAGAAAAAGGAAGAAAAAGTTTGGATATAGCAAGGATGACACCACGGTTCATCAACAGTGGCAGGATATACTCCCTGTCAGGCAACTCCTCTGTCATCGCTGACGACAAGATTAATGCCGGACACGTCAGATTGATAACCAACCTCGACAACTGCCTGTCAAAGTCGCCACCCAAATATCCCAGTTTGCCAGCCCCGTATCCCACGATGACTATAGCAAACAACGTCATCATCACTGTAATCACGCTGCAAATTCTGCTATCAACTACCTTTTATCACTTTATATCTTCTTTGAAGAGCCACCAACACGCTACGCTCAGCCAATGGGTTGAGACCTTTAAATGTAGTATGCTGTTTCAGCTCGTCCAATGGCATTTCCAATAATAGCTTTGCGATACATTCATCAGCAAAAGAATTGGAAACCACATTAACTCCTGTAAAGTCAAGTACAACTTTGTCATTACCTTTAATTAGTGGCAACAACTCCTGTCTGAGTTTTTGCCCCATATCGCGTGTTCCAAAGTCGGTACCATATTGTACAAATTTGAATTCTACCATAATGTTTCCAATTCTTCTGTTTCAACAAACGTTTCGTTATATTCACTGGCAGCATCTGCCCTGTGGTCAACTATCTGACTGGGGTCAATCTCTTCTTCTGTACCTATTTCCATATAAATTAGTGTACCTTGCCAAAGACCGTTCTCAATAATCTCAGTATGTCCATTTTTGGTGATAAGTTTATGAGAGCCTGAATGTAGGATAAACTCTTTGCCTATACTGTCTACCAATCTTGAAGTAGTGTACAATCCAAATCCCATTCCTTTACCGTCGGTTATCTTATCTTCAAGACACATCCTCAAGGCTTCTGGTTCGGTGATGTTTTTATATTCTTTGTTCTGTGCAAGGGACGCTTGAATACCCATACCGTCGTCTGCTATAAGAATGCATAGAGTCTTTTGCGTATCATCATAGTAAGTGATAGCTGTTCCTAAAGGCTTACCAGAATGGATATGAACATTATCCATCATCTCATAGAGACAATAGCTTAACGCCTGAAGCACACTGACTTCTATTTCGAAATGAGAGGTCATAGCATTAATGACGTCTTTGTACACAGTATTTAAGGTCTGTGCGTCAAACACGTCTATCGAAACATTTTTCGCCCCTTTGAAATATTTATCCAACAAGAATGCTACATCCATGATTTTGTCTTGCGCTTTCGTCTTTTACCATTATCTGCCTGCAAAGATACATAATAATTATGAATTATGATTGCAACGCCACATTTTTTTTCAAAAAGAATAACGACATGTTTTTACCCTCACATATTCACATCACAGGCCTCAAACCCTTATTGGCAGGGCGTTTGAAGGACGTGAGGGATAAGCAATGTCCCTCACGTGCCTTCAGCCCTTTATACATCGGCCTTTGAAAGGTGTCATGTGAACATGTGAGGGACATTTTCGAATTCCATGTTTTTTAGTGTCCGAGTCATTAATTGTAGCAATTGCTACATTTAATATTTGCAATTACTACATTTAATACTTTCGTTCAGTCCGATTAATGCAAACTCCCAGTCCGTAGGGAGCAAACTTACAGTCCGTAAGGACGGACCAATCTCTTTTGCAAGAAAAATGTTTTTCTTTTGGTATTCTGCTCACTTATTTGTACCTTTGCACTCGAAGCATCAAGAGCAGTCATCTTCGGATGGACTCGCCAACCGAGCAATGGAAGCCACGGTGGTCAGTACGATGTGGTAGTATTAACTTCAAAAACATTCCAAATTATGCAACAGCACATTTATTACATGAAGTATGCTCTGCAGTTCGCAGGCATGCAGATTCCCGAGTTAGTAACAGTATTCAATAGTCAGGTCGGCAATACAGGCTGGACTGGTATGCGTGCCTATCATGACCAGGCACTCATCGATGAGTTCCAACGTCGAGGCATTGATGTCTCAGCCATCTACGACGGTAAGGCCATCAGCTTTGCAAATCCCGTTAGGTATGATATTGCCGACAATCGATTGGCCACTATAGGCTGAAACTCCTCTTATATCAAAAACTCCATCCTTGCCGTCTGCTCTTGGCAAGGGTGGAGTGTTTTTAGAAGCTTCAATCAATTTTTTTCTCATATCAACAACCCCAATATCGTTTCAGGCGATACCTGCATCTTCGTAACTGCACACATGCCAACTCCCATATCCTTCACGCTTGCACCAAGCAGATAGACATCATCGTCAATGATCAGGAACCTATCGTGGTTCCTTTGTGACAATTGCACAAACTGGATTTCACGATACTGCTCATTATGCTTCTTTAAGTCAACCATAAACGGCTCATAGTAGCGAGAGTGAATTGTGGCTTCCACATTATCTGCACGTTTGTCCAATAGAGACAACACGCGATCATCAACGAAGTTGTCAATCAGTACAATCCGCCGCTTAGCACTCCTCACCAAATCTGACACGTAAGTCCATGCATCCCAAACACACCCTGTAGCAAAAATCTGCTCTGGCAAAAGTTTGGGAGATTGTTTGTCCATCTTGTCAAGAAGCATGTCCATTTTCTGATCCGTTTCTATCTGGTGTTTTTCGAGATGGGCAATTCGCATCAGAATACCAGCATTCTGAACCATAAACCGACGCATAGCCACGAAAGCATTCATAATCATTATGCTCCTTTCTATAGCTATTTTGCTATGCACAACGGTTGATAGTTGTCCTATACCCTGCTCTGTGTAAGCATATGGCAAGGATGGATAAAACTTTAGAGAGCGGAGGTTATCACAATTTGCAATAACCTCGTCACGTTCTTCCTTTGTTAATTGGAAACGGAAAGACTCTGGGAACCTTTCGATATTACGTTTTGCTTGTTGATTTAGACGACCTGTCGTCACTCCATAAATCCTTGCAATATCTTGGTCTATAAGCACTTGCTCGCCTCGAACTGTAACTATCAGCTTCTCAATATCATATTGACTGAGAGCGGTTTCTTGGGGGGTCTCGCAATTTGCGATAACCTCTTCAGGGTGGTCACAATTTGCAACCACCTCATTAGGGTGGTCGCATTTTGCGACCACCTTTTTAGTTTCGTCCTCTTTCTTTTTGCTTTTCTTTGCCATTCCAATATCTTTATATTGTTTTGCAAAGGTACGAAAAAATATTTGAAAAAGTACACAAATGGGACTTTTTGTGTATACGTGCCTATCACGATCAGGCACTCATCGATTAATTCCAACATCGCGGCATTGATGTCACAGCCATCTACGACGGTAAGGCCATCAACTTTGCCCATCCCGTCAGGTATAATATTGCCGACAACCGTCTGGCTATCGTCGGCTGAAAGTCCCTCTCAATATCAAAACTCCACCCTTGACGTCTGCTCTTGGCTAGGGTGGAGTGTTTTTAGATTTATTCTTCTGCTGCTATCGGTATTGGAATGTTTTCTTCCTGTTTTGGATAAAAATCGCATTTGACACCATGATCCTGTAGCCAAATATGGTTAAGTGTGAAAGCTATTGACTCCAATGTTTCTTCACGCCGTTTAGGTGTCAGTTCGCACTCCCATACTGTAATGCAATGCCAACCCATCTCGGCCAGCTTACGTTGTTCCTCCTTATCTCTTTCCTTGTTCCTTCGAATCTTGGCAACCCAAAAGTTTTGATTTGTATTTGGAATCCTACAACATTGTGAACTTTCCATTTTTTCAAGTTCAACAAAATGCCCATGCCAGAAGCATCCATTCACAAAGATGCACGTTCTGTATTTTCGCAATACAAGATCAGGATGTCCTGGTAGTCGTTTGTGGTTTAATCTATATCTGAATCCTTTTTTCCATAGTCCTTTGCGCACAATCATCTCTGGCTTTGTGTCTTTTGACTTGACAAATGCCATATTATTATGATGAGAGTTCTTTTTCATAATTAATAAGGAACGGAATTTGTTTTAATAAGCTCCTTAATGTCAATAAACTCCAAATCAGGATTATTACGAAATGTATTTGCGATAATGTTTAACCATGATTGGAAGAGATGTTTGGGATCATATGGAAAATCCCAATACTCCTTGATATCCATAAGAAGGTCATTATCAGGGTGGGCAAGAAGGGCTTTTATTTGTTGCTGTCTTTCCAGAAGTCTTTGCACTACCTGAGGATATGGTTTCTTAAGAAGTTTGCCATTGAGAATTGTCATTTTTCCTCCTGCAGAAAAAGAGTCGCGCATATTATGGCATATTACTGAGTAGTGATTACATAACCACAAGGCGACTTCTTTGTAACCGATAGAAGAATTTCTTGAAAAAACCAAAGGGAATAGTATATAGGTTCTTGTTGTTAAATCCTCTTTGATGGTAGTTGGTAAATCACTGAAGATAGATAAGTTCACATTTGCAGTTTCTCCCATCCACCATGGCATTTCAACTTTGTGTTCTTCTTTGGCTTTCTGGATATAATATTTCCTAACACAGGATATCTTCTCGTTTTCTTCCATCAGACGAAAAGTGTCATAATCCGTTTTCATCTTACGGAAGATGTTTTCTTCGTCATTTAGCATCATGTCTATAAGATAACGTGGCGAGTGAGTAACCGCAATACCTTTAAGACATTCTTGATATGGCCTGCACTTGAAAGAAGGCGGAGTGCTACCTAAACTTCCAAAAAGCATGTATATTCTCTCAACATCCTCGCTCCTTGTAGATTCGACAATACTACTTCCTGTTGAAGTCCATTTGTCCTTATTTGTTGACTTAACCTCAACTCCGTACATGTTTGTTGTCATTATATCAGGAAAAGTGTGTCCTGCGACCAAGGATATGTCAGACTCTCGGAAAGGAGTGGAATGACATACTTCTTTAAGTATCCGCTCGGTAACTTTCTCCAATTCTGAAGGAGAGCAATCTCGAAATAGAGCAGGATTCTCTCTGGACCTCTCGTTAAAACAGGCTTCGGTCTTACACATGAAGTCGGCAAAAGCTCTATTAGCTTCGTCTATACTTCTGTTATGAATAGCAATGATGTTTTCGTCTCTATTAATCATCTTCAAAATATTTAGGCCATAGTTCTTGTAATCTCATAGCAATATGATATGCTAAAACAGGAGGTACAGCATTACCTATAATCTTGTATGCTCCAGAAGAACTGACATGATAACCATTGCCAGAAGTCTTCTTGATAACAAATCGGTAATCTGGTGGGAATGTCTGTATCAAAGCACACTCTCTTGGTGTCAATCTTCTTTCTTTTAATCCTGCCTTTAATTCATCTGAATGTTTTCCGCCATGTTCAGCAGAGAGTCGACGGAACTCAATATTTCCATGATGCTCAGAACGAATAGTTGGGCCAAGTCCATCAAGTTTTATCTCTATTTGTCCTTGGCTGCCATTAGAAAGGAACTTCGCTTTTGAGTAAACCCTTTGTGACTCGTCAAGCGAGTTTTCTGGTTCATCCAGATCTTTCAAAACGTCATATGTCGTAACTTTAGGAAGCAGGCTTTTGTCCTTAATGGTTCCTGCGTGTGTTGGTTTAGGATATGGATTATACTCGTCTGGCACAATATCAGATTCCAATGCCTTAAGAGCCTCAGCTTTCAATGCATCTCGTCTAATGCCAATAAATATAACACGCTCTCTTGATTCTGGAACTCCATAGTTGCCTGCATGAAGAACTTGAGGGGATAAAACTATATAACCGTTTCCATCCGCACTTGCAAAGTCCTGTTGGATGATATTCTTCACGTCACCAAGATTAACAAGTCCTTTTACGTTCTCTGCAATAAATACTTTCGGACGTACAATATCAATCACTTGCTTCATCCAAAAATACAGTTTACCTCTACTTTCTTCTGTCGGTTTATTTTCTGAACGTTTCTTCCCCCAATCATCCTTTTGCGAGTTAAAACCTTGTCGTTTACCTGCTACGCTAAAGTCTTGACAGGGGAAACCGCCAGTTACGACATCGATGCCCTTTGGAAAGATATCTGCACCTTGTTGATGCATCTTTACCAATTCCACAATGCTTGCGTTATGATATACATTTTCGCTGTATCCAAAACGACTCATATACATAGTCCAAGCCTTTTCGGCCTCAGGCAATATGTCATTTGCAAAGACTGTTTGGAACTGCGTTTTCTTTAGGAATACCCAGTTTTTGTCATTCATCTGGTGGTCAATGAATGGACTGTCTGCAGCAAATGATTTCTTATTGGCAATGAAGTGCCCTTCGAATCCCAAATCCATGCCGCCACATCCAGAAAACAAAGAGAGTAGCTTGTGCTTTTTTCCCTTATGCAATGGCTCCTCATCAAAGTGAATGGGTATCTCCGATTCTTCAACTTTGTCTATTTGTTCATCTATACTTAAAGAGTTTAGTCCCTTGTTGTCATACAGAGTCTCGCTCATATTATCTCTTGACACGAAAAACCCCTTGCACCTTTGAAAGAAAAGCGCAAGGGGCTGTCGTGCCCAAAAGAAGCGACTGGAAACGCTGCAAGAAAAGCATAACAAGTAGATTTCCAGTTCTCTTTTGTCAGAAGCGAAATGATGCTCGTCAGTATGGTTTAGTCAGTTTCTCTTTACTGTCTTCTTATTCTTTTTGTTCTGAGAAGCACCCAAAGTCAGATTGTTTTTGTTCCTTTGATGGCTACATACAAAAAACGTGAGTGCTTAACTTCCGCCCGTTTGCTATTCGAGGTCTTAGGAAACCTATGGTGGTAAACAGACAGAGTAAACACCCACGCTGGAGAATATAGTACACCCGTAAAGTGTGCTAGTGAGGACATGGTTAGCCCTCGCAGCACACTACGGAGAGTATATACACACCCCGTGGAGCTACATCTGCATTTGCCTTGACCACCATTCAAAAGTTCCTAAGTTTCGAACAGCCAAAAACAAAGCGTCAGTAACGCCTTTCAATATGTAGTGCCCCACCCTACAGCTCCATCCTCCTCAGAGGACATCTTAGCCACTATGGGCGGATAGCTGTTGCAAAGATAGGGATTATTCCCGAAACAACAAAAAAATAGGCAAGATTTTTGGTCTTGCCTATACATTATTATAATTCGATGGTATTTAAAACACTGCTACTCTACTTGATTCTATTCGAAAGTTTTATTGGGTTCATCAACATGTCCCAAATATCGACGACATGTATTATCTCTGACGATTTAGCATAGTAGTAGACTATTTTGAAGCGTCCCAGTATCATGCAGCTTCGATATTGACGTTTTCTTTCTGTTAGCAAGGGCTCTAAGACATAGGACTCTGGATGTTTTGCGACACGATCTGCAAAAAATATACGCTCCTGCATCCATTTCTTGGAAGTTTTCTGACCATATTCCAAGAAGGCGTTGAACACGTATTTATCGAAAAGACGGTCTGCCTTGACAGTCCAAATTACCTTAGCCATGGGTATTTGCTATATAGATTAGCACGAGACTGAGTTTCTGACACCCAGTCACTCCAATCTCCTCGTTCTGCCTTTTCAATAAAAACTTCTGCCTCGTCTATTCGGGCATTCAGTTCATCTATGTCGTATGGGCCGATACCAGGATCCCAGGTCTCTGCGACATCAACACCTTCTTCCTTGAAGGCCTCTATGGTGTCATAATTGCCACCATATTCATCTTCATGGTCCAAAGGTTCAGAGCACATACCTATGCCTTCTTCCTCTTCAAAATCTGGATACCTATTATCTTTCATCTATAATCTGTTAATTGACAATGCAAAGATAAAGATTATTCTCGAAACAACAAAGAAAAAGGAAGAAAAAGTTTGGATATGGCTACGATATAGCAACGATATCCCCACAACAGAATTGGGCTATTATATGTTTAGTGACGAGTGACGGATGACACTTAAATTTATAAAACTTCACGCGTACCGCGAGAACTTAATAATACATACGTGCGTGTGCGCGGTACGCGTGGGATTTTGCAAAACCATCTGTCATCCGTCACTTCGTCACTCATTGTTCATACTCTTTCTGTTACTAACATGCAAAGATACAAAATTTTTAAGCGAAATGCAAGTCTTTCCTACATTATTTCATTCAGGGTGCTTCCGACGTCATCTATGACTCGTTCCGATGATACTTTACTCCCCTAAAGTATCATCGGAACGACCGCAAAACGCCATCGGAACGGGTGCAAGGAACGTCAGGAACGACCCTAAGGTGACTACGCCCCAACTCCGATGCAACTCCGACCTAACTCCAATGCAACTCCCACTGTTTTTCGAAAAATGCATCATTTTCCCCCAATTACTTAAAAATTTAACTTTCCCCTAGGAGCCGTCGATCTAAACCTTCCTAAGTTCCCAGATTCCTTAGACTTAATATTCTACCCTATCTGCGGAGGTTATTTATTCTAAGGAACCAAGGAATCAAGGAAAAATAATTCCTAAATTCTCACACCTAAAGGTATGAGTGTGGTCTTGCAATCCCAGATTCCTTAGACCAAGAAATTTCTCGCAGCTTTTTCTTGGTGGTATTAAGAAAAAGCACTAAATTTGCACCGTAGATTTAACTCAATCATAAAATAGAAAGCAACATATGAAAAGACAACTATTCGCACTGGTGGCCATGATGCTGATTGGCTGTACCACTACCGTATGGGGACAGACGGATCTGTCTGGACGGACGTATTACCACCCTAACATCATGGCCGACAAGCTGAACGAGGCTACGAAAGACATAAACAAGGAGGAGCTGAGACAGAAAGGCATTGCCAAGGCAGAGAAAAAGAAAGGCCGGAAGCTGACGGCTGCAGAAAAGGCCGAGATAGACAAGAAACTCGAGAAAACCATCAAAACCATCGAAGCCATGAAGAAAGGTGTGACGACTGCCATCACTGTGGAGTTCAAGGACAAGAAGAACATGGTGCTGAAGGCTGACATCAAAGTCAGCGACGAGGCCATGAAGGCTGCTGGCATCGGCTGGCTGAAACGCAAAGCTATGAAAGCGGCACTGGCCGTAGCCCCATCATCAGAGAAAGGCACCTATGTGGTGAAGGGCCAACAAGTCATCATGACTGATAGCAACGGAGAAAAGGACACCCTGATGCTGAGTCAGGACGGTCAGTACCTGAGCGGCAAGATGGACAAAGATACCCCTTTCAAGCTAAAGAGGAAAAAATAGAGCAATACGTGACAGTCATCACGCATAGCGACTGGTACTATCGTTGTACCTAATCCCTCGACGAAATGCGGGGGATTTTTTTGGACAAACGAAAAAAAATCAAAGATTTTTGTGTGATAATTAAGAAATATTTGTAACTTTGTACCCGTATTTATTCCGTAAAAGTAACCAAAGACAAAATTTAACAACAACTAAAACATAAAACATCATGAAAAAAAATGGGATGGTATGGGCTGTGATGCTCGGCATGGGGGCGATAATTACCTCGTGCGGAGTAGACATGCCAAAGGAGACACAGTCGTCGTATGAAACTATGACAGTGGAGAAATCGAGTATCGAACTCCCTTACAAGTTCAGTGCCAGGATGAAAGGCCAGAACGACGTTACTGTAACGCCACAGGTAAGTGGACAATTGGTAAAAATCTGCGTTTCTGAGGGTCAGCAGGTGAAACAGGGGCAGACGCTCTTCGTCATCGACTCCCGCAACGCCCAATTGGAATTGGAGGCTGCCGAGGCTAACCTGCAGGCAGCTCTGGCTCAAGAGAACTCAGCCAAACTGGAGTATGAATCGAACAAGAACCTGTATGAGAAGAAAATCGTGAGCAGCTATATGCTGAACAACTCAGAGAACTCCTACAAGCAGGCCCAGGCTGCCGTGGCCCAGGCCCGTGCGTCGGTGAACCGTGCCAAGGTGAACCTCGGCTTCTGCACCATCACGGCTTCCGTCTCAGGTATTATCGGCGAGATTCCCGTGCGTGCCGGTGACCAGGTTTCTCCTGCTACGCAGTTGACCATGCTGAGCGGCAATACGACGATGTACGCCGAGATTTCAGTAACGGAGAACATTATCGAGTCGATGGTGAAGGAAGGCATGAAGGCTGCCGATGTGGAAAAATATATCAGTAAACTGCCCGATGCCACGTTTATCATGAAGAGCGGTACGGAGTATCCCCATAAAGGTCGTGTCGCCAGTCTGACGGGTGTCGTGAATGCCGCCACCGGTTCGCTGACCGCTAAGGTGTCGTTCCCCAATCCCGACGGTCATCTGTACTCCGGTATTCAGGGTACGGTGGTGATGAACTTTGCCGAGGATGGCGTGATTGTCATTCCGCAAAATGCCGTGATACGCCTTCAGGACAAGTCACAGGTTTACAAGGTAAAGGCCGATAGTACCGCTACCGCCGTCGACGTGACGACAGAAGATACTGGTAACGGTAAGGACTTCATCATCACCAGCGGCTTGAATCCGGGTGACCAGATTGTGACCAATGGTGCCAACAATGTAACGGAAGGACAGAAGGTACTTTTCCCGGAAGAACCGAAAAGTGAAAAGTGAAGAGTGAAGAATTTGTTGCTGCAACAATATGAAGAACAATATTTTCATCAATAAATACGTGATGGCATGTGCCATCTCGATTGTGATAGCGTTGGTGGGCTACATCTCGATGAGCACGCTGGCAGTGGAGCAATACCCGGATATCGCACCACCTACGGTATCGGTTAGCACCAGCTACTCTGGTGCTGACGAGAACACCGTGATGAAGTCGGTCATCCAGCCGCTCGAAGAGGCCATCAACGGTGTGTCAGACATGACCTACATGACCTCAAAGGCCTCATCGAACGGTGACGTTGAGATTAGTGTATATTTCAAGCAGGGTGTCGATCCTGACATGGCAGCAGTGAACGTGCAGAACCGCGTTACTCGTGCACAAGCCCTGCTCCCTGCCGACGTGAACAAGATTGGTGTATCCGTACAGAAACGACAGAACAACATCCTGCAGATCTTCGCTGTGAAGAGTTCCGACGGCAAGTATGATGAAGACTTCGTGTCTAACTACGTTGATATCAACGTCAAGCCGCGTCTGATGCGTATCACCGGTGTGGGTAACGTGCTGAGTCTAGGTAACACTTACGCCCTGCGCATCTGGCTGAAGCCTGACGTGATGGCACAATATGGCCTGACACCTAACGAGGTCTTCGCCGCCATCGGCGGACAGAGTTTCGTGTCGGCTATGGGTTCGCTGGGCGAGCAGTCGGAGAACTCCTACCAGTACAGCATGCAGTACAAGGGTACGCTGAAAAGCGTTGAAGAGTTCAACGACATCGTGCTACGCACCAGTGGCGGCGGCATGCTACACCTGAGCGATGTGGCCGAAGTGAAGATTGGTGCCATGAGTTACAACTTCACGTCGAACATTCAAGACCGTCCGGGTGCTATGTTCATGGTCTTCCAGGCTCCAGGTGCCAATGCTACCGAGGTGAATGCCCGCATCAACAAGACGTTTGAGGAGCTGAAGGCCAACATGCCTGCCGGTCTGGAGTTTATAACTTTGATGACCAGCGACGACTTCCTCTTTGCCGCCATCCATAACGTGGTGGAGACGCTTATCATCGCCATCATCCTCGTAGTGCTTGTGGTGTTCTTCTTCCTGCAAAACTTCAAGGCCACCATCATCCCCTCTATCTCGATTATCGTTTCTCTACTGGGCACCTTTGCCATCGTCTCGCTGGCAGGTTTCTCGCTTAACATCCTGACGCTGTTTGCACTGGTGCTGGCCATCGGTACAGTGGTGGACGATGCCATTGTGGTGGTCGAGGCTGTTATGGCGAAAATGGAGAGCGGTATCAGCGATGCCCGCGAAGCTACCCGCCAGGCCATGAGCGAGGTGTCGGTAGCCGTGGTATCGTGTACCTTAGTATTTATGGCCGTGTTCATCCCCGTGACCTTTATGCCCGGCACGTCTGGCACGTTCTTCACCCAGTTCGGTGTCACGATTGCCTCTTCTGTTGGTTTGTCGTGCGTGTCGGCCCTCACGCTCTGTCCTGCCCTTTGCGCCATTATGATGAGAATGAAGGAAGGCAAGCAGGAAGGCAAGGGTTTGACCTACTACACCAAGAAGGCCTATACCGTCAGTTATAATGCCATCTACAACAAATACAGCAAAAGCGTTCAGAAGTTCATCAAACGTCCTATCTTGGCATGGAGTTTCTTGGCTGTGGCTGCCGTACTGCTGATGTTCTTCATGAAGAGCCTGCCTTCAGGTCTCGTGCCACAGGAGGACCAGGGTGTGTTCCTTGCCGAACTTCGTGCACCGGAAGGCACCACACTGAAGCAGACCCGTGAGATGGTGAAACAAGTGGAGGCGAAGGTAAAGAATATTCCCGAGTTAGAGAGTTTTTCCGTATGCTGCGGTTACGGTATGTTCTCTGGTGCCGGTTCCAACTTTGCCACCCTCATCGTCCGTCTGAAGAACTGGGAGGATCGTCCGGGCATGAACCATCTGTTGACCCTCGTCATGTACCGCTTCTACTTTGACTGTCAGGACATCAAGAATGTGCAGGTGCTGCCTTTTGAGTTGCCTCAGATACCTGGCTATGGTACGAGTAACAGTGTGAGCCTTGTGGTGGAAGACCCCACCGACGGCAACCTGTCTGAGTTTGCCAAGCAGACCGAGCACTTCTTAGCCAAATTGTCCGAGCGTCCGGAGATAGCCTCCGCCATGTCCACCTACTCTGAGCGCTTCCCGAAATATCAGGTCGACATCGATCCTGTCCAGTGCGACCGTGCCGGCGTATCGGCTGCTGAAGTACTTAATACGTTAGGTACTTTCTGCGGTGGTGCATACATCGGTAACTTCAACCAGTTTGGTAAGGTCTACCGCATCATGGCTGCTGCGTCGCCCGAATATCGTCTCGACCCGCAGTCGCTGAACAATATCTTCGTACAGGTGAGGGGCGGCAAGATGGCACCCATCTCCGAGTTCGTCTCACTGAAGCAAATTGTTGGTCCGGCCAACATCGAGCACTTCAACCTGTTCCAGAGCATCACTTGCTATATCTCTCCAGGAAGCGGCTATACCGAGGGCGACGCCCACAAAGTCATCGCCGAGGTATTCAAGGAGGAGATGCCTGCTACGGCCACCTATGAATATAGCGGTATGTCGCGCGAGTTGGAGGAGGCTTCCGGCTCTAATGCCACCGCAATCATCTACATCATCTGTGCCATCCTGATTTATCTCATCCTTGCCTCTCTGTACAACTCGTGGTTCACTCCGTGGGCCGTGCTGTTCAGTGTACCATTCGGACTGATGGGCGCCTTTATCTTCGCTTACCTTGGTTATACGCAAGGTATACCAGGCATGGACAATAACATCTATCTGCAGACGGGTGTCATCATGTTGATTGGTCTGTTGGCTAAGACGGCCATCCTGATTACGGAGTTCGCTTCAGAGCGTCGTGCCCAGGGCATGGGTATTGCCGAGGCTGCCTTTGAGGCTTGCAAGGAGCGTCTGCGCCCCATTCTGATGACAGTGGCTACGATGATCATAGGTATGATACCGCTCGTCATTGAGGGTGGTGCCGGTGCCAATGGTAACCGTGCCCTCGCCCTTGGTGTCATCGGCGGTATGAGCGTCGGCACGCTGGCCCTGCTCTTCGTCGTACCGGCCTTCTTCATCGTGTTCCAGAAACTGCACGAAAGGTTCCAGGGCAAACAAGTGGTAGAAGAAGTTAAAGAAGTTAGTGAAGTTAAAGAATCATGAAAAGACTTAGCAACATATTCCTCGCCGCAGCTATTGGTTTCATGCTGACAGGCTGCGGGTTATACAATAAATATGAGAACAAGGTGGAAGCGCCTGCCGAGGTGTTCGGCCAGGTGGCTGGTACCGCTGGCGACACGTCGCTAGCTCAGATGTCGTGGCGCGAGTTCTTCACCGACCCCCTGTTGCAGCAGCTCATCGAGCAGGTGCTGGCCAACAACACCGACCTGAACGCCGCCCGCATCGCCGTGGAGAAGAGCGAAGTATCGCTGAAGGCCGCCAAGCTGGCCTACCTGCCGTCGCTCTACCTCGCACCGCAGGGTACGCTGGCCAGCTTCGACAAGAGCGATTTCTCGAAGACCTACACGCTGCCCTTGCAGCTGTCGATGGATGTCGATGTGTTCGGCTCCATCACCAGCAAGAAGCGCGCAGCCAAGGCTGTCCTGCTCCAGGCCCAGTTGGGCGAGGAGGCCACGCGCTCCAACCTCATCAGTGCCGTCGTACAGCAGTATTACTTACTCCTGTTGCTCGACCGCCAGATGGACATCCTCACGCAGACCGACAGCCTCTGGAACGCCTCGTTGGAGACCCAGAAGGCACTCTATGAGAACGGCAAGGCTTACTCTACCGCTGTCAACCAGCTGGAGTCGTCCTACCTGAGCGTGAAGACACAGATTGTCGACACCCGCCGCAGCATCCGCTCCACAGAGAATGCGCTCTGCAAACTGCTCGGCGTCACACCGCAGCCCATCGCCCGCAGCCACTGGGCCACTGCTGCCGACTACCACACATCGACGGCCAACCAGCGTATGTTCGATAACCAGTACCTGCGCCTCGGCGTCCCCGCCCAGATGCTTGAGCAACGCCCCGACATCCGCATGGCCAATGCCGCCATGGAGGAGGCCTTCTATAATACGCAGACAGCCCGCGCCGCCTTCTTCCCTACCATCACGCTGACGGCACAGGGCGGATGGACGAACTCTGCCGGTAGCATGGTCATCGACCCCGGCAAGACGTTCCTCAACATCGTCGGCTCGCTCACGCAGCCCATCTTCGCCCGGGGTAAGATCAGGGCCAACTACAAGATTAACCGCTTGACCGAGGAGAACCTGCAGAAGAAGTACGTACAGACGGTCATCGACGCCGGCAACCAGGTGAACGAGGCAATGGCCGACTGCGAGGCAGCCCGCGAGAAGCACGACTACTACCACCGCCAGGTGGAGGTGCTCCACGAGGCATACATCGGCACCCACGAACTGATGGACAATGGCAAGGCCAGCTACCTCGAAGTGCTCACCGCCCAGGAGAACCTCCTCAGCGCTCAGCTCAGCGAGGCCTCCAATTTGTACAAAGGTGCCCAGGCTATCATCGCCCTATACATTGCCCTCGGTGGTGGCACGAAGTAACGGGCAGGAACAAATGCATCTTATATATAATATGGTATAATACAAATCAATAACTATTATGAAAAAGAACCTATTGAAACCAATGCTGCTGGCTTTCGCTCTTTTGACGGGAGCTGTCAGCGCATGGGCCGACGGCGGTGAGGTCTGGATCAAGACCCTGCCCAAAGACCTGCAGAACAACGACCAGGTAGTCATCGTTGACCTGACGAAGAAGTTGGCCGTGATTAACAATCCCGACGAAGGGTCTGCACCCCCTGCAGCATCCATCAAGCTGAACGACCGCCTCGACCGTATTGCCGAGGATGCCGTGGGCGACACCGTGAAATGGACGGTTGAGGTGCAGGGCAGCGGCGACAACCGCACGTACAAGTTCAAGACCGGCAAAAAATACCTCACCGTTATCAACAAGGATAACGGTCTGTCCGTGGGTGGTGACGGCGAAAAGAGCTTTAAGACCGTCCAAGACGATGGCAACAAGCGTGCTCAATTCTTCTACACCGTGGTCAAGGACACCACCCGCATCATGGGTATGTACTCCATGATGTCCATCTCCAACAACTGGCGTACTAAGATGTCCATCGACGACCAGATCAAGGGCACGGTGACCGCCATCTTCCGCAAGTCGGACCCCACCAAGAACGACGTGGTGCTCTCCTTCCTCAATGCCAACAACGAGGAGGACTACAACTATGAGACCGACCTGAAGAACGGTGCCAACAACTTCGTGGCTCCTACGCTGACGGGGCTGCCCTCAGGTGCTACGGCCCAGTACTTCTCTACCAATGAGAAGGTAGCCAAGGTCGATGCTTCGACGGGCAAAATCACCTTGCGGCGCCGTGGTACAACCGACATCACCGTGGTCTATCAGGGCGACAGCAAGAACAACTACGCGCTGGCCACCTACACCCTGCGTGTGGACGACGGTAACGACACCTCTGGCACCAGCGACTATCCCTTCACTGTGGGTGAGGCCATCCAGTATGCCAAGGACGGCAATGGCTCCGTGGGCTACAACTACTTCGTGAAGGGTATCATCTGCAAGGTTGAATCCAGCAACTACGGTGCCGCAGGTGGTGTTTCCATCCCTGGCCTGACCGACAGCAGCGTGGAAGGTACGCTCACCTACTGGATCTCCGATAGCGGTGTGATGAAAGACTCGCTGAAGGTGTCCACTGGTCGCGGCCTCAACTGGGGCGACCTTACCGCTGACAGCATCTCTGTGGGCGACGAGGTGCTCGTGGTTGGTCCTATGAGCTATTCCGCTAGCAGCTCGATGATGAGCTTTGGCAGCAACAAGGATTCCGTGGCTGTCATCGATGCCGACAACTGTATGCAGACACTTGTTCGTAAGCTGGTGGTTGCCGATACGAAGCTCTACCTCGGTACCCACCGCGACGGCACTGAGCTCTACAGCATTGAGGGCGCCATCCCTGGCAAACTAGGCGACCCGACCATCGAGGTGAAGGACACCACCGTAGCCAGGGTCAACAGCGACGGCTGGCTCGTCACAGAGGCCACCGGCAAGACCAAGGTCACCCTCAGCGTACCTGTCACCGTAGCCGAAGGTACCTACACCATGAGTCGCTCATTCAGTCTGAAGGTCACCACGACCGATGCTGAAGAGGGACACTTCGTACTCGTAGAAGATGCCTCGACGCTACAGGCTGGTGACTCACTGCTCATCGTGGCTACTATGAAGGACAAGAGCTACGTCATCTCGACCGAAGATGGGAAGATGAGTGGCAAGGAAGCCGTTGAGGTGCGCATCGGTGAGAACGGCACCATCGACGAGGTGCCCGATGACGTCACTGCCATCACCCTGCGCGGTGAGGCTGGCAAGTGGAACCTCAGCACCAGCGCCATCAGCTACTTCTATACCAGCGCGAAGAAACCCGGTGCCAGCAGCTTCAGCATCCCAGGTATGGGAGAAGGTACAGGCACTGGAACAGGAACTGGTGAGGGCACTGGTACGGGTACTGGCACTGGCAGCGGAGGCGGCACGGGCGGCTTTGACTTGGAAAGCCTCTTCGGCGGCGGTGACACCAACAAGCTGCGCCACGACACCATTCCCGGCACGCCTGGCGACAGCGCTCAGGTGAAGATTGCCATCGACAAAGACGCCTTCGCCACCATCACCTTCCGTGGCGACAGCATCCTGCGCTATACCGAAGAGATGGACCTCGCCGGTATGCTCGGCAGCTTCGGCGGCTCTGGTGAAGGCGGCAGCTCATCGAGCATCGACCCCAGCGTCTTGGAGGGTCTCGACATCTCCATGCCTGCCTTCGAGGTATTCCACCCCGACACCGTTCCTGGCACGCTTCCTAAGCTCTACCGCTTTGAGCGTTACGACGGACTACAGACCTTCGACTACTATGTGGCCGAGTATGATGAGAGTGAAGGCACGCTCACCTTCAAGGGCACCAACACCGCCCCTGACGAAGTGACGACATGGGATGCCACCAATACCGGTGATAAGCCAGCTTGGTACAATTACGCTAAGCAAATCAAACACGCGGTTATCGACGAGACGTTTGCTGCTGCGCGACCCACTAGTTGCGCAAGATGGTTCTATGACACAACAGAGATGTTAAGCAGCGTCAGTGGGTTGAAACACCTCAATACCAGTGAGGTGACCACCATGCGTGGTATGTTCTACAGAGCTGGTGATAGACTCTGGGGTGTTAGCACACTCGACTTAAGCACGTTCAACACCTCGAAGGTGACAGACATGGGGTATATGTTTGAAGGATCATCAGTATCTACCATCTATGTGGGCATCGGCTGGGACGTCAGCAATGTGACGAATAGTAAAGATATGTTCTGGGCGTGCTCTCGACTCAGGGGACAATACGGAGCAGGAATTTATTATAACAATATTGTTGATCAAACACGCGCCAACTTCGACAAGGAGGACGGCTTGCTTTGCTTCAGCGGACTCATCATCAAGGACGACGAGGACAACAGCGAAGCGCTGGAACAGTACAATGGCAAGGCAGTGAACGTCTTCTGCGACCGTGTGCTGAAGGCTGACAAGAACGAGGACGAAACCTGGAACAGTCGCGCCTACTCCATCTGTTTGCCTTTCGACATTGACCTGACCGAGCTGCGCGACGCCGACAAGATCCAGACATGCTGGCTCTACTACATCAAGGACAACAAGGAGTTCATGTTCTCCAATGTTTCCCCCAAACTGGTTGCTGGTCGGCCCTACATTATTGTAGTGAAAGAAGGCAACGTACGACTGGGTGTCAACAATGCAACCATTGTCAATGACGAGCCCGAGGGCTATCCTGTCTACAAGTGGGGCGACACAGACGTCGATGCCAACAGTATCGGTGTTTGGAAGGGACATTACGACAACATTGAAAGTGCCGATGCTGCTGCCATGTACGGCTATGGTCTGTGGAACTGGAAGGGTACTCCTTATTTCATGCGCGTCCGTCCCGACACACCAGATGCCTGGCTGAAGCAATTCCGTGGTATGTTCGTTCCCAACGAACCAACGGGCAACAACACCTATTCACTTTCGTATAAGCAGTGGATTGCCGGTGACGAAGAGGACGACCCCATCGTGGACTTCCCTGCCAGCAATTTCGATGCTGACGAGTTCCCGGGCGAGGTGACAGGCATCAGCACACCGTATATCCGTACTATCGAAAACAACGGTAAGCACACGTACTACGACCTGCAAGGCCGACAGCTGACTGTTCCTGCCGCCAAGGGTATTTATATAGATAATGGTAAAAAAGTAATTAAATAAACAATTAAACTCACAAAAATGAAAAAGTATGAAAAACCATCCATACGAATGGTAAAAATTCAACAGACACACATGATATGTACTTCTCCTAAACCCCAAGGCGGTGATGGTGGTGACAACCCCTCCCGCTCCTTCAGCATAGACGGTGAGGAGTAAACATCAAAATCTGCGGTGTCGATGGTGGCACCGCAGATTTTTTTAGCTGTTCCCGTTTCTGTATTAGCTTGTCCCAGTGACGAGACAGGCTATCCCAGTGACGAGACAGCTGTAGCGGTGGAAAAGTGGTAGGACTTTTGCAAAAGTGGTACGGCTTTTCAGAAAGTCGTACCACTTTTTCGTGTATTAGCTGTTCCCGCGCGCAGGAACAGCTGTCCCGTAGCTGGGACAAGCTACTTATTATTCTTTTTTAACGAAATAACATGCTATTCCTGGGCTTTTCTTTGGCATTTCGCTCACTTATTTGTAACTTTGCAGCCTAAATGAATTTGAAGTATGTTAGAAGTAAAGAACTTACACGCTAAGATTGGCGACAAAGAGATATTAAAGGGCATCGACCTCGTGATTAACGATGGTGAGACGCATGCCATCATGGGACCCAACGGTTCGGGTAAGAGTACCTTGAGTGCTGTGCTTGTGGGCAATCCACTCTACGAGGTCACCGAGGGCGAGGCTTTCTTTAACGGCAAGAACCTATTGGAGATGAAGCCCGAGGACAGGGCCCACGAGGGACTGTTCCTTTCGTTCCAGTATCCCGTTGAAATACCTGGCGTGTCGATGACCAACTTCATGAAGGCCGCCATCAATGAGAAGCGCAAGTACCAGGGACTGGAGCCGATGAATGCTGCCGAGTTCTTGAAGTTGATGCGCGAGAAGCGTAAGATTGTAGAGCTCGACTCAAAATTGGCCAATCGCTCTGTTAACGAGGGTTTTAGCGGTGGTGAGAAGAAGCGCAACGAGATATTCCAGATGGCGATGCTGGAGCCGAAGCTGAGCATCCTTGATGAGACGGACTCTGGTTTGGACGTTGATGCTATGCGTATTGTGGCCGAGGGAGTGAACAAGCTGCAGACGCCTGAGACCTCATGCATCGTCATCACCCACTACGATCGTCTGTTGGAGATGATTAAACCACAGTTTGTTCATGTGCTCTACAAGGGACGCATCGTGAAGACGGGTGGTCCTGAGCTGGCTGTACAGATTCAGGAGCACGGCTACGATTGGATAAAGGAAGAAATTGGCGAGGAGTAAGCGGGCTGCGCCCTAAATGACAAATGATAATTGATAAATGATAATGGGTAGCGAACAGCAATATATTGATCTCTATAAGCAGTGTCGCGGGATAATCTGCGAGCATAGCAGCGACGTGATGAACGCCGTGCGCGACGAGGCCTTCGAGCGCTTTGCATCGAGTGGTTTCCCCAGCAGAAAAGTCGAGCGCTACAAATATACAGACATGCAGGCGCTCTTTGCCCCCGACTACGGTTTGAACCTGAATCGCTTGCAGATTCCCGTTGACCCTTACAATGCATTCCGTTGTGACGTACCCAACCTCTCAACAAGCCTGTACTTCGTGGTCAATGACATGCTTTATAGAAGTGAGAAGCTAGAGGTGAGAGGTGAGAGAATACCTCATGCCTCGGCCAAACTCCCTGAGGGTGTCATCATTGGTTCGCTGAAAGAACTATCCTCTCACCCCTCACCCCTCACCTCTCACCTCTATAACAAGCTCGCAGGTAAGGCCAACGATGCTGCTACCGACCTCAACACCATGTTGGCACAGGATGGTCTCTACGTCTATGTGCCCAGAAACGTGAAAGTTGATCGTGCTATCCAAGTGATAAACATCCTACGCAGTGATGTTGACCTGATGGTTAATCGTCGTGTGCTCATCGTGCTCGAAGAGGGTGCCGAAATAAAAATGCTGTTCTGCGACCACGCTGCTGACGATAAAAATTTCCTGGCCACACAGGTCATCGAGGCTTTTGTCGGTGAAAATGCCTCGTTGGATCTCTATTGTTTGGAAGAGACGCATGCGAAGAATGTCCGTGTGAGCAATGTGTATATCGACCAGCAGGCCAACAGTCGTGTTAATCACAATGTGATAACCCTACACAACGGTACGACGCGCAATAAACTCGATCTCACCTTCTCAGGCGAGGGTGCCGAGTGCCAGTGCTATGGTTGTGTGATTGCCGATAAGCAGCAGCACGTAGATAACAATACGCTGATAGTTCACAAGGTGCCTCACTGCAACTCGCAGGAATTGTACAAATATGTGCTCGATGACCAGTCGACAGGTGCTTTTGCCGGTCGCGTGCTGGTTGAGCATGGTGCGCAGAAGACCACCTCGCAGATGACCAATCAGAATCTTACTGCTACCAAGGAAGCACGTATGTACACCCAGCCTATGCTGGAGATTTACGCCGACGACGTGAAGTGTGCTCATGGTTCAACGGTTGGTCAGCTGAACGACGCCGCTTTGTTCTACATGCGTCAGCGCGGTATCTCGCTGCAGGAAGCCAAAGTGCTGCTACAGAATGCGTTCATCAATGAGGTTATCGACCACATGCAGCTAGAACCCCTGCGCGACCGCTTGCACTACCTGGTAGAGAAACGCTTCCGTGGCGAACTGAACAAATGCTCAGGTTGTAAACTCTGCAAATAAAATAATAAAGCTGCGACTCCAAAGAATCGCAGCTTTATTATTTTTAATAAGTCTACTTACTTGACAATCGTCTTCTTGCCGTTCTGGATGACCAAACCCTTGGCACTGCTGTTTACCTTGCGACCGTTCAAGTCATAGGCATCGCCAGAAGTGTTCTGCACGCGGATGTTGTTAATCTTCGTGGCCTCAGACTGTGAGAGGTGTACGATGCGTAACTCCTGGGCGGTAGTGCTCTGCTGGTCCCATGTGAAACCACAACGGGTGGGCAGGAACTTCTGTTCAGGAGTGGTCTTAACGAGTACAGCCTCCAGCGGAGTTACTTTCTGCTGAGCAGGAATGCCATAGCGGCCTGCTTTCTCCATCATCTCCCAGCTGCTGCCGAAGGTCACAATATTACCGTTATTATCGCTCATGCGAACGGCTTGAATCTCGTTGTCAATCGTCATGGCATCGGTGTTCTTGATGCGCAGATACTGACTCTTTGGAGAGTTGACAAGATAAGGTACGCCTGCCTGGATACCATCAGCCGTGCACTCTACGAAATAGAGGTTCAGGATGTTGCCCTCCTGTCGGATGCCGGCAAAGCGCTCAATCTTTACATCGCCCAACTGGTCGGCAGCGACGGTCATCGGCAGACATAGCGTATTGTAACCTGCGAAGAAATAGCGGTTCAGCTGAACGGTCTGGTCGTTGCTTTGCAACATCTCTACGTTCAGTTTCGTAGAACTGGCATAGACATTCTTCACCTTGTTTTGTGCAAGGGCCGTCGAGCAAACAGCCGTTGCCATCATCAATGAAAGTACAAATTGTTTCATAAGCAATATAGTTTTAAAGTCCTTGTCTGTGTGCAAAGATACAAAATATTCTGAAATAAACAAGGTATAATGCATATTTTTTCGTACCTTTGTCGCGCATTTTAAGAAAAAGACATGTTCGACGTACAGAAAATACGAGAAGATTTCCCCATATTGAGTCGCGAGGTATATGGTAAGCCATTGGTTTATCTGGACAATGCGGCTACCACACAGAAGCCGTTGTGCGTGCTTGATGCCATGCGCGACGAGTACCTCAACGTCAATGCGAATGTGCATCGTGGCGTGCACTATCTCTCGCAGCAGGCCACCGACCTGCACGAGGCTGCCCGTGAAAAGGTACGCAGTTTCATCAATGCCCGTAAGATAGAAGAAATTGTCTTTACGCGTGGTACCACCGAGGCGATTAATCTGGTGGCCAGCTCGTTTTGCGAAAGTCAGATGAAAGCTGGTGACGAGGTGTTGGTCACGGAGATGGAGCACCACTCCAACATAGTCTCGTGGCAACTGCAGGCACAGAAGCGCGGCATCGTGGTGAAGCACCTGCCCATCACCGACGACGGTCGTCTTGACCTCTCAATTCTCACCTCTCACCTCTCACCTCGTACTAAGCTCATCAGCGTGGCTCATGTCAGCAACGTGCTAGGCACCATCAACCCTGTCGAGGACATCATCAAGATAGCCCACGAGCACGGCATCCCCGTTCTGGTGGATGGTGCGCAGAGTGCGCCTCATATGAAGATTGACGTGCAGGCCATGGATTGCGACTTCTTTGCCTTCAGTGGTCATAAAATGTATGGTCCTACGGGCATCGGCGTGCTTTACGGTAAGGAGGAGTGGTTGGAGAAGCTGCCACCTTATCAGGGCGGCGGCGAGATGATTGACAAGGTGACATGGGAGAAAACTACCTTCGAGCGCCTGCCGTTTAAGTTTGAGGCAGGCACACCTGACTATGTGGCAACCCACGGACTGGCTACCGCCATCGACTACCTGAATAGGGTGGGTCTTGATTCTATCAAGAGTTACGAGGAGGAATTGACCCGCTATTGCATGGAGCAACTGCAGACCATTGACGACATGCACATCTACGGCCCCACAACCACTACTTCCGTCGGTTTTCCGGCGGGTAAAGACGCCGTCGTCTCTTTCAACGTAGGCACCATCCACCATCTCGACATGGGTACCCTGCTTGACCGCCTGGGCATTGCTGTCCGTACGGGTCACCACTGTGCACAACCCCTGATGGACCGCCTCGGCATATCGGGCACCGTTCGTGCCTCGTTTGCGATGTATAACACCAAAGAGGAGATTGACACCCTCGTGGCTGGCATCCGACGTGTTAGCCAAATGTTCTAATCATGAAGATAGGCAATATAGAACTGGGCGAGCGCCCCATTTTCCTGGCTCCTATGGAGGACGTCACGGATATTGGCTTCCGCATGCTGTGCAAGCGGTTTGGTGCCTCGATGGTCTATACGGAATTCGTGTCCGCCGAGGCTTTGGTGCGTGATGTAAAGTCGACGGTCAGGAAGTTGACTATTGCTGACGAAGAGCGGCCTGTAGGCATTCAGATCTATGGCCGTGACGTCGAGGCGATGGTTGAGGCTGCAAAGATGGTTGAACAGGCTGGTCCAGACCTCATCGACCTCAACTTCGGTTGTCCTGTCAAGAAAGTGGCAGGCAAGGGTGCTGGTGCTGGCATGCTCCAAAACATCCCCAAGATGCTGGAGATTACGGAGAAGGTTGTACAGGCTGTCAAGCTCCCCGTTACCGTGAAGACCCGTCTGGGTTGGAACCATGAACAACTCATCATTACCACACTGGCCGAACAGCTGCAGGATTGTGGCATTCAGGCACTGACCATCCACGGTCGTACCCGTAGTCAGATGTACACAGGCAATGCCGACTGGACACTTATTGGCGAGGTGAAGCGCAATCCCCGTATTCATATTCCCATCATCGGCAATGGCGACATCAAGTCGTTGGACGATGCCGACCAACATTTCGACCAGTATGGTGTCGATGCAGTTATGATTGGTCGCGCCACCTTCGGTCAGCCATGGATATTCTCACGTCGCAAACTCACCCTCGACGAAAAAATAGACGTCCTAGAGGAACAATTGCGCATTAACATCGAACGCTGTGAAACGGGGACTGTCCCCACTGTGAGCAGCGAAGCGAATTACAGGGGGACTGTCCCCAATATGAAGGGCAAATCCGCAGAACTCTGCGGCATTCTCCATACCCGCCGCCACCTGGCTGCCAGTCCAGTCTTCAAGGGTATACCCAACTTCCGCGAGACCCGTATCAAGATGCTGCGTGCAGAAAAAAAGGATGACCTGTTAGCCATCCTTGAGCAGTGTCGCGAACAATTGCGCTGACACGGAATAGCAAAGAAAAACAAGTTTTCCTTTGGCATTTTGCACCTTTTTCATTACTTTTGCAGGATATTATAGAAAATCTAACATTATGATACAATCAATGACGGGCTACGGAACAACAGTAGTGGCCTTTGAAGGAAAGAAAATTCATGTAGAAATCAAGTCGCTCAACTCCAAGCAGCTGGACTTGTCGACACGTATTGCTCCACTCTACAGAGAGAAGGAAATGGAGATTCGTCAGCTGATTGCTGAGTGCGTCATCAGAGGTAAGGTGGAGTTTAGCATCTGGATAGAGAAAGATGCTGCTGCAGATGCTGCGCAGGTGAACAAGGCACTGATGGAGAACTACTATCAGCAGCTGTCAGGCTTTGCTCAGGAACACCAGCTGTCGGACACCGACTGGATGTCACTGTTGGTGCGTATGCCTGACGTGATGACAAAGACGGAGGTGGAAATGCTCAACGATGCGGAGTGGCAGGTGGTGAAAGCAGGCGTACAAGAGGCCATACAGCACCTGGTGGACTTCCGTACGCAGGAGGGTGCCGCCCTGGAGAAGAAGTTCGGCGAGAAGATTGACAACATCGAGCAGCTGCTAGCATCGATAGAACCCTACGAGAAGTCGCGTGTGGAGAAGATCCGTCAGCGCATCATCGATGGCCTGAAGCAGATTCCTGGCGCTGAATATGACAAGAACCGTCTGGAACAGGAGCTGATATATTATATCGAGAAGCTGGACATCAGTGAGGAGAAGCAGCGTCTGACCAACCACCTGAAGTACTTCCGTGAGACCATGGCCGATGCCGCTGGTCAAGGCAAGAAGCTGGGCTTCATCGCCCAGGAGATGGGTCGCGAAATTAACACCACCGGCTCAAAGTCTAACCAGGCCGAGATGCAGAACATCGTGGTGAAGATGAAGGATGAACTGGAACAGATTAAGGAACAAGTCTTGAACGCGCTCTAGAAAGAAATTATGGGGGATTTCTAATATTCTTTTACTGAAAGAAATTACCAGAAATTATTCAGAAATTAGAAGGTGTTCTTTAAGGAAAGAAATTACCAGAAATTATTCAGAAATTATTTAGAAATTATTCAGAAATTATTAATGGGTAGATGACAAAGACGGAATATAAGGAGATGTATGATGTGGTAGGGGCTGCAATGGAGGTTCATGCCACATTGGGCCGTGGATTGTCTGAACCAATATATCAAGAAGCCCTTCAAATAGAGATGGAAATAGAAGGGATGATTGCTGAACGTGAGAAGCCGCTGAATATCTATTATAAAGATAAACTTATGAAGAAATTCTATGTGGCAGATTTCTATTACAATGACATCATTGTAGAGTTGAAAGCGGTTGACAAATTGAATTCTGAACATCGAGCACAACTGTTTAATTATATGCGTATCAGTAATATCGAGCGCGGTCTCCTTATCAACTTTGGAGAAAGGAGCTTGCGAACAGAACGTTATCTCTATTTGCCAGAAGACGATGATTTCGTATTACTTACAAAAACAAATTATAAAGAATATATTGATGACTTATAGTTGAAAGAAATAAACAGAAGAATATTTTGGAAAGAAATTGCCAGAAATTAACCAGAAATTCTGGCTGCGCTTTCAAAAGAATACGAAAAATAAATTTCTGAATAATTTCTGATAATTTCTTTCTTAGATAATACAACACTGAATAGATAATTTCTGAATAATTTCTGATAATTTCTTTCTTAGATAATACAACACTAAATAGATAATTTCTTTCTTAGATAATACAACACTGAATAGATAATTTCTTTCTAAACAAAAAGGACAATATGAAAAAAGGTAAGTTAATTATATTTAGTGCACCATCTGGTAGCGGAAAGTCTACCATTGTGCAGTGGCTGATGAAGGAACATCCTGAGTTGAAACTGTACTTTAGCATTTCTTGTACATCACGTGCACCTCGTGGCACAGAACAGAATGGGGTAGAGTATTTCTTTATTTCTCCAGAAGAATTCCGCGAGAAGATTGCCAATGATGAATTCGTGGAGTATGAGGAAGTCTATGAGAATCGTTTCTACGGAACATTGAAGAGTCAGGTGGAAAAACAGCTAAATGCTGGTCAAAACGTGGTATTCGATGTGGATGTAAAGGGCGGTGTTAATATCAAAAAGTTCTATGGAAAAGATGCTTTGAGCGTTTTTATCCAGCCCCCATCAATAGAAGAACTGCACAAGAGATTGGTAGGCCGTGCCACTGACAGTCCAGAAGCTATCGAAGAAAGACTCTCTAAGGCATCTTATGAGTTGACCTTTGCCAATCAGTTTGACACCATCGTTGTCAATGATGACTTGGAAACAGCAAAACAAAAAGCTCTACAAGTTATAGAATCATTTATAAGTAAAACAGATAAATAATGTAGGAAAGAAATTACCAGCAATTAGCCAGAAATTTTGGCTGCGCCCTTCCGAATGAAAAATAATTTCTGAATAATTTCTGATAATTTCTTTCAAAAATACATTCACTAATTATAATTTCTTTCAAAAGAGTAAGATATAAAGTCATTTCTTTCCATAGAATAAAATGAAAAGAATAGGAATCTTTGGTGGTTCGTACAACCCTGTCCACAACGGACACATCGCCTTGGCGCAAGCTGTCAGGGAGCGTTGCGGACTGGACGAGGTGTGGCTGATGGTATCGCCACAGAATCCACTGAAACAAGAGTCCGACTTGCTGGCCGATGAACAGCGCTATGCAATGGCTTGCGAGGCACTGAAAGACATCGAGGGTGTCAAAGCCAGCGACTACGAACTGCATCTGCCCAAGCCCTCATACACTTGGAACACGTTACAAAAGCTGAAAGAGGACTATCCCGACTGCAGCTTCGTCTTGCTCATCGGCGGCGACAACTGGGCACACTTCGAGCGCTGGCGCCGCTGGCAGGACATCCTGTGGCACCACGATGTCATCGTCTATCCGCGCGACGAGCACCCCGGCACTATCGACGTGCCCCTGCTCGACGTCAGCAGCACAGAGATACGGCGACGTGTCAAAAAGGGAGAAGACATCAGCAAGCTGGTTCCCGCCAACATCATTACAATGGTACAACACTACTATCAGTAGCACCGACAAAGGAAACGACTATGAACTACAAGGAGCACCTCTACACATTCTCACAACAGCACCTGCGTCCATGCCAACTCAAGCAGTTGGGCATCCTGAAGGAAATCGACGCCATCTGCCGACGTCACAACATCAAATACTGGCTGGACGGTGGCACACTACTGGGAGCCATGCGCCACGGGGGATTCATTCCCTGGGACGACGACATCGACATTGCCATGGATTACCAGGACATGAAGCGCTTTGAACAGATAGCCCCACAGGAGCTGCCCGAGGGACTCTTCCTGCAAAGTCCTAAAACCGATCCCAGCATCAAGGAGCAGATGGTGAAAATCCGCGACCTGAACTCGCTGTATATCGAGAAAGGCGACAACTTCGTCGATGACTACGTGAAAGGCATCTTCGTCGATATCTTCCCCTTCGAGGCACATCCCGACATTCCGAAGTCGTGGATTAAGCGGCTGGCGAAGGGCATCACCAAGAGCGTCTCCATCCTGCACCACCCCCACACTTACTCGCTACGTTCCTTTGCAGAGTTCTTCTGGTTTGGTGGAAAACTGCTGCTCTTCCTCGCCACATGGCGACTGTTGGCACTTGTCACCAAGTCGTCGCGCTATGCCAACATCCCGACGATGAACGGATACGGCATCACCCACGACCGCACGACGGTGTTGCCACTTTCTGAGGTGAAGTTCGAGGACGCCTCGTTCCCCGCTCCCCATGATCCCGACCAGTACCTGCGCAATATCTACGGCAACTACATGGAAGTGCCTCCCCTAGAAAAGCGACACTTCCACTCGGTGGTCATCATTCCTGAATTAGTGTAAGCAGCGCTGGGTCTCCAGCGTGTGCGCCAGTCCGTCGGCAATAGCCGTCAGCGGTTTCCATCCCAACGCCTCCAGCTTTTCTGTTGAAAAGACGGCGCGCGTAATAGGAGCTGTTGCCACGGGAGTTGCCGTCAGATCCATTACCACCTGGCGATGTTCGGCGGCAGCCAAGAGTTCCGCCAACTGGCGAATGGTAATGTTTGAAGCCTCATCGGCAACGTTATAAGCTTGACCGCAAGCACCTTTCAGGAGTATCGTCAGCAGGGCTGCGGCACAATCGACCACGTAAAGCCAGCTGCGATACTGCGTGCCCGCACTCTTCATCACGATATCCTCGCCTGCCAGCAGGTTGCGGATGAACTGCGCATAGACACGGTTGTCGCTCTCCGTGAAATAGGGACCGTAAGTATGGCAAGGACGCCCGATGACGACATCGGCACCATATTCTGCGGCATAAGCCACACAGAGCGTTTCGGCAGCACGCTTCGACGAGGGGTAGCAGGCACGGGGCGTGGCACAATCCACATAGCCGCTGTCGGTCTCGGTGAAGACGCCGCCCGTTCCCTCACCATAGATTTCGCCGGTAGAGACGTACAGCAGGCGCTTCATGCCGTGACGAAGACCGTACTCCATCAGGTTCCGCACACCCGAGACATTGGCCATAATAACCTCTACGGGCTGCTGCTGGAAGAAGTTCGGACTGGCATTGCTGGCAGCATGGATGATGTAGTCATAGTGCTGCTCACCGGACAACGGCTCGGTGACGTCGCCCTTCACGAAGTGGAAGCGTTCGTCATCCCAATAGTCGGAAAAGCGCCGGCGGGCACGCTCCTCATTACGGCCCAAGGCATAGACCTCGCAATGACTTTGCGCCATCAGCAAGTCTGTCAGACAACCACCAATCAGTCCGGTAGCCCCCGTCACCAGCAGACTGCAACCGGAGAGCACCGAGAGGTCAAGGTGCTCCAACACCTGAAGAAGGTCTTCACGATAAGGAGTTACTTCAGCCATGACTCTGCCTGGATGTTCATCAAAGCCTTGAGAATCTCCAAGTCTTCGACGGTCGTCACCTTGATATTCTTCTCTGAACCCGGCACGATGTGCATCTCACGACCGCCCAGCTCAGCCATCAGCGTACACGATGCCACGCTATTGCTGATACTCTTCGCCTTCGCCTCCTCGTGGGCGGCAATGATATTCTTCAGACGGAAGGTCTGCGGGGTCTGGGTGCGCACCAGTTTGTCGCGGGGAATACTCGTCGTCGAAGAGAAGCCGTCGTCACTCTCCAAGATAGCCTCGCGACACTTGATACCCGTAATAGCATAACCATATTGCTGACAGATGGCAATGTTCGAAGAGATGATGTCCTGTGACAACAAAGGGCGGACCGCATCGTGAACCAACACCAGGTCGTCATCCTTGCAACCGGCGTCACGGAGTCCGTAGATGCCGTTGCGGATAGACTCCTGTCCGTTGCTGCCGCCGGGGAATATCCAGCGCAGCTTGTCAATCATAAACTGGTTGGCATAAGACTGCACGACCGTCTCCCAACCCTGCAGGCACACCACGGCAATGCCATGGATGTCGGGATGCTGCTGGAAAGCCTTCATGGTGTGAATGATGATAGGACAGTTGTTGACGTGCATAAACTGCTTGGGGATGTCCTGTCCCATGCGGTTGCCAGAGCCTCCGGCTATGATGAGTGCGTAGTTCATATTCTATCCCTTTGATGGTTATTTGCCTGCAAAGATACAACATTTTGTCGATTGTTGTGAACTTTTAAAGAAAAAAATCGTAACTTTGCCCCCAAATAAGCATGAATATGAAGTATCCCGCAAAGATTGACGTGGCTGTGCTGCTGCTGTTCTTCAACCGACCAGAGTCCTTTGGACAGGTGTTTGCCGAGGTGAAGAAGGCAAGACCCGCCAAGCTCTTCCTCTATCAGGACGGGCCGCGCGGAGAACGTGACATGGCAGGTATCAAAGCATGTCGGGAGATTGCTGAGGATATTGACTGGGAGTGTGAGGTGCATCGTATGTATCAGGAGCAGAACTATGGCTGCGACCCTTCGGAGTATATCTCTCAGAAGTGGGCATTCTCCATTGTCGACAAGTGTATCGTGCTGGAAGATGACGATGTGCCGTCACAGTCGTTCTTTCCGTTCTGCAAGGAGATGCTCGACCGCTATGAGCATGACGAACGTATTGTGATGGTGGCAGGATTCAATACTGACGAGGTATCGCCCGACGTCCCTGACGACTATTTCTTCACCACCGTATTCTCTATCTGGGGATGGGCGTCGTGGCGTCGTGTCATTGACCGATGGGATGGACAGTATTCGTTCCTCGATGATGAGTACAATATGCACCTGTTGCGACAGATGGTCAAGGAACGCCGCTATCGCAAAACCATGTTGCAGATGTGCTACGACCATCGTTCCTTAAAGAAAGAGTACTACGAAAGCATCTTCTGGGCCTCAATGATGTTCAACCACGGACTGGCCATCATGCCTACCAAAAACCTGGTCAACAATCTGGGAGTGTCAGCTGGTGGATCTACCCACTATGCAGGTTCCTTGGAAACAATGCCCAAGGCGTTACGCAAGATATTCACCATGCAGCGCCATGAGTTGGACTTCCCACTTCGACATCCTCGCTACGTCATTGAGAATGTCGACTATCTGCATCGCTTCTACCGTATCAATGCCTATGGTCATCCGTGGCGGAAAATAGGCTATTCGCTAGAGGAACTATGGCTGAATCTACGCTATGGCAATTTCTCGTTCATTGGCAAAGCCATCAAGAACCGTTTCGTCAAGTTGTTAGGAAAAAAGAAATACAAATAAGCAGAGCACATGGACTTAAACCCCATTCCCCCCGTCAAGAAGCCACGTCTGGAGTGGCTCGACGCACTTCGTGGATTCACCATGATACTTGTGGTGGCATACCATGTTTGTCAGCAGGGATTCATGATGCCAGCCAAGGTTTCATCGTCTATGCCTTTCCTTGTGTTGTTCCGCATGCCACTGTTCTTCTTCGTCAGTGGTTTTCTGGCTTACAAGACTAGCCTGACGTGGAACCTGCCGACACTGGGACGACTGGTGGGCAAGAAAATACGCGTACAAACCATCCCTACGCTGGTATTCCTGCTCTTTGCCGCTGCTGTTATCCGTACAGAACCGAATTTCCTGACTGCTGTCGACACCATGTTACACTCTACTACCAAGGGTGGCTATTGGTTTACTATCGCTTTGCTCTACATGTTCATCATTTACTATGTCTTTGCCTATTTCGAGAGCAAACTGAAGTGGAAGTCATGTGTGCCGATCCTTATTCTTTTCGTTCTTTCCATGCTGGTGTACGAGAGTTGCTACCTGCCTCGACACTTTTGGTGGGCACAAGGCCATCGCCCCGCTATTTATTTGTCATGGCTCCACACCTCTAGTCTACTGCAAGTGATGCAGTATATGCCTTTCTTCCTTTTTGGCAATATTGTGCGTCGTTATTGGAGTCTAGCACAGCGGGTCATGGACTCGAAATGGTTCTTCCCCATTATCGTAGTGATTGTCATCTTCTGTACCCTCGACGTGCTGAAGTGGCACACGATGCGTATGGAATGGACTAATCTGCCTACTACTTTGTCGAAGTTCATCCTGCTGATTATTGTCTTTATGTACTTCCGGCATTATCACCAGTATTTTACGAAGATGACATGGATAGGACGCTCACTGCAGTACATTGGAAGACGTACGCTGGATATCTACCTCATCCACTTCCTCTTTTTGCCAAACCTTCCGGGCGTAGGCAACTTTTTTGATGCTAACCGGCACAACTTCATCATGGACATTGTCCTGTCCGTGCTCATCGGCCTTGTCATCATCGGTTTCAGCATCATTACGTCGAATATCCTGCGAGTAAGTCCGTTCTTGCGGAAATATCTTTTTGGAAAATAATCCTCTCTTCATATGACACAAGCACCTAAGAAAGTACGTTTAGAATGGCTCGATGCGCTGCGTGGATTTACCATGATACTCGTCGTGGCTAACCATGTGGGAGCCGAGGCGTTCGAGATACCTCGTGGTGTGTCGACATCATTACAATTCCTTGTACTGTTCCGCATGCCACTATTCTTCTTTGTCAGTGGCTTCCTGGCTTATAAAGCATCGCAGGTATGGAATCTGGCAACCTTCGGTCAGCTGGTGGGTAAGAAGCTGCGCGTACAGATCATCCCTACGGTGGTATTCTTCCTCTTATCAGCCATGATACTGTCAAAAGATATGTGGGCTACGATTCCGAATTGGTTGCACATACCTACAAAGGGAGGTTTCTGGTTTACCCTCGTGCTATTGTACATGTTCCTGATATACTATGTGTTTGCCTATATCGAGAGTAAACTGAAGGTAAAGTCCTGGATACCCATCACGCTGCTGTTCATCGTGTCGTTGGTCTGCTATGAGACGTGCTACCTACCCAAATACTTCTCGTGGGCCTTTGGCTGGCGCGGTCATCCCAACGATTTCATGAACGATACCAGTCTGATACAGGTGTTCCAGTATTTCCCATTCTTTATCTACGGAAATATCGTACATCGCTATTGGGAACAGGCACAGAAAGTGATGGACTCGCACTGGTTCTACCCCATCATTGTTGTTGTGGTCATCTTTGCTGCTATGGACACGTTGAAGTGGCATACGCTCCGTATGGCATGGGCTATTATTCCGCTGACGCTGGCACGCTTCATCTTGCTGACCATGGTGGTCATGTATTTCCGCAACTACCAGCAGTACTTTACTAAATTCAGCGTGATAGGGGCATCGCTGCAGTATATCGGTCGGCGCACACTGGACATCTATCTGATACACTACCTCTTCCTGCCCGACCTGCCAACGATTGGTGCGTTCTTCGACAAGTATCGCCACAACTTTGTACTCGACACGCTGTCGACAGTCGTCATTGCTTTGCTGGTCATCGGCTTCTGCATCATTACCAGCAACATCCTGCGTGTCAGTCCGTTCTTTAGAAAGTGGCTGTTTGGGCGTTCATAATCTCCAGAGCCACGCCGCCTATGCTGGCGGCCATGGGTGAGAAGGACGACCCTGCCGAACCGTAGATTTTCTGTGTGGAGGCCAGTGTCCACAGGTCGATGACTCCACCGCGTATGCCGCTGATGCTGTCGCGGCAGGCTTCCTCCTGGGGCGTGATGATACGAGCACCGAAGGCAGCGATAAACTCCTTCTTGACGTCCATCGAGTCCGTGGCCAGAAAGACCTTGGTATCGTCATGCTGGTCAATCTCTTCACGTACCTTATTAATAAATAAAGCTGTGGGACTCTTGGCTATCGATTCGGCATTGTCGGTACGACGGATGTGCAGGCCGATGGTGTGGCTATTGAACTGGCTGCGGTAGCCGTCGACGACATCCATCACGGCCTTGACAGGACGGAACAGCTGCTGATAGCGCTCGTCAGGGAAGCTGCCAAAGACCTGGTAGCAACTCATATAGCAACGCTTGCCACGTGCCCATTGTTCGAAGTCAAACGACTGCTTCTTCAGGGGTGTCACATCCTGTTCCTTGATATGTCGCTGGAAGAGGATGCGCTGGGGCAGTGCTGGCAGGAAGAGGTTCTTCTTGCGGGCACGGTCATAGATGAGATGATCTAGCACGGTAGCCTCGCGGATGGCTACCAGCGGTGTCTCTTCGAAGATGCTACGGAACGGGGCGTGCAGGGCCCAGTCCTGGAACCACACCACCTGCAGTGTGCTGTCTACCTTCTGGCAGAGCTCGTAGGCAGACACCACGGCGCGCATCCTGTTGGCCAGGCCTCCTGAGGGTACAAAGAGTAACGATCCGTTCATTGCTTCTTCTTAATAAAGTTCATGCACTCTTCGAGTATCTTTACTCGAAGCAGTCGCATGACAACGTAGTACAGTACTCCTGCCATCACAATACGTGCTGCTAAGAGTAGCACTAATATGGTGATGCTCTGCGTGAGCCACCACGTGGCAGCCATCACGCCAAAGGCTATCATGGCAAAAGGAACGATGTCGAGCAGCAGGGCCCAGAGGCTGTAGCCCGTCAGTCGGCCGACGAAGAAGTGCCACACCAGTGTCCACAGCACGTAGATGATGACGTAGGCGACGACCATCGTCCGGATGCCATAGGGATAGAGCACCTGCATGGTGGCGATGAGTGTGACGCACAGGGCGAAGGTCACCCAGAAATAGGTGCCGCTCTTGCCCTTGCTGATAAGCATATTGGTCAACACACTACTGATAGGGATGAACGCGCCGCTGATGCAGAGCAGTTGCAGCAGACGGGCTGACTCCAGCCACTTCTCACCGATGGTCAGCACGATGAATTCCTGAGCCACGAGACCAAAGCCAAACAGCATGGGAAAGGCGAGGAAGGCGGTGAAGCGCATCAGCTTGCGGAGGATGCGCAGCTGTCGCTCCTGCTCGTCGGCAACATTGGTGAAGACGGGTTGTGCCACCTGTGCCAACGTACCTTGCAGCAGGTAGAACACCTTGCTATTCCACTGGTAGGCTTGGTTATAGTTTCCCACCTCGTGTTTGGTGAAGTGGCGACCCAGCAGAATGTTCATCACGTTGGTATTGATACGTTCCAGGATGGTTGTCGCCAGCAGTTTGCTGCTGAACTTGAACATCTGTCTGACGGGACCGAAGTCAAGGTGCAGCGTGGGGCGCCACGGAGAGAAATACCACAGCAAGAGGCTGTTCAGTCCGATATATGTCATCGACTGGATGGCCAGTGCCCAGTAGCCACATTTCAGGAACGCCAGCGTCACGCCAATAATGCTCGACAGCAGTGTTGCCGTCATGTTACACTTCGCCTGTTCCTTGACCATCATGTTGCGGAACAGATAGGCCGACTGTGCCGTGCCCAGTGCGGCGAAGATGATGGTGAGGAAGGCCACCCTGCAGAGCAGTACCAGCTCTGGCGTGTGGTAGTAGGCGGCTATCAGCGGGGCTACGAAGAACAGGATGACATAGCATGTGACACCTACGATGATGTTAAACCAGAAGACGCTGTTATAGTCGTTGTGCTGAGGCTCTTTCAGGTTACCGATGGCACTCTTGAAACCGCTTTCCTGTAGAGCGGTGGCTATCAGCTGGAAGACGAGTATCATGGCTATCATACCGTAGTCTTCCGGATTCAGCAGACGACCCAGAATGATGCCGAACAGCAGACCCAGTCCCTGCTGTACCACATTATTCATGCCGCCCCAAAACAGGCCGCGTGTCGTCTTCTCCTTCAGTGTCTCCATACTCATTTTACAGCCGCAAAGGTAGTGACTTTTTGTGGAATAGACAAATCAACCTCGATTTTTTATGCTTTTAGGCTTGTATATTATTAATTATATGATTACCTTTGCAGGCAAACAACCAATAGGCAGAATAATTCTTTAATGAAGATGAAACGATTCTTTTTCCTGCTACTGCTGGTGGCGCTGATGCCTGTCGCTGCGCTGGCACAGTACGACTTCCTGACGGCCCATCGCGGGGTCATCAAGGGCGGCTACGACTTCTGGGTATATACCCCTGAGGACTACTACTATTCCCAGGAGCACACCCCTGTGGTCATCTTCCTGCATGGTGCCAGCCTCTGTGGTCGCGACATCAATCGCTCGCGCCGCTACGGACCGTTGGACGCCATCGTGCGTGGTCGCGAGATACCCGCCTTGGTCATCGTGCCCCAGAATCCTGGCGGCTCGTGGAGTCCTAAGAAGGTGCTCGACGTGCTGGACTGGACGCGCCAGCACTATCCTTGCGACTCTACGCGCGTCTATGTGCTGGGCATGTCGCTGGGTGGCTATGGCACCATGGACTTTGCCGGCACCTATCCTGACCGTGTGGCAGCAGCCCTCGCCATGTGTGGTGGCAGCACGCTACGCGACGTGCAACCCTTGGGACAGGTCCCTCTGTGGATTATCCATGGCACTGCCGACCGTGCCGTCAATGTCCGTGAGTCCAAGAAGGTGGTTGCTGCCTTGGAGGCTGAGCATAACGACAGTCGTCTGCGCTACGACTGGTGGCAGGGTGCCAACCACGGTGCTCCCGCCCGTGTGTTCTACTTGAAGAAGACCTACCAGTGGCTCTTCTCCCATTGCCTGCGTGAAGAAGGGCGCCCCCTGCACCGTGACATCACCATCGACCGCAGCGAACTGAAGAACGCCTATACCGATATGATGAAGAATGCCCCCAAGCCAGAGGTCATCGACGGAGAGGAGGACGAGCTATGACGCGCAGAAAGAAGATCGTCGTCACCGTCATTGCTACTGTGTTGATACTCCCTATCCTCGCCATCGCTGCCATTGGCATCTTAGCCACCCTCTTCCCTTCGTCCGAACACACCTATACCCACGAACTCCTGTTGCCCATGACCCCTGTCAAGGACCAGGGCGATACAGAGCTCTGTTGGGCTTACGCCATGTTGGCCACCATCGAGACGGAGCACCTGCTGCGTGGCGACTCCGTCAACCTCTCCCCACAGTATCTCGGCCGCATGCTGAAAAACTATTCACTATTCACTATCCACTTCTCACTCTTCACTAGCGACGCAGTCGCGTGAGCGTGCCATGGGTCAGACAGCCCTCAACCTGTTGGAGCGCTATGGCGTCGTGGGCTACGATGTCTTTCCCGACGATGCCACTGCCCAGTTGCCCACGCCCAAGAACGTCTTCCTGCTCGGTGCCAAGTACACGCCGTTGGAGTTTGCCCACAGCGTCTGTGCCCCCGACGAGTATATCGGTCTTACCAGCGTTCCCGATTCCCCTTATTACCAGAAGATTATTGTGCCCATTCCCGACAACTGGGAGCACAACCGCCTCCTGAATATCCCCCTCGACTCGCTGCGCCGCCACGTCAACCGTGCCCTGCACCATCGCCATCCCGTCTGCTACGAGAGTCCTGCCCACGCCATGTGTATCGTTGGTCTGGCTCATGACGAGGAGCGTCGTGCCTACTATGTCATGAAGAACTCCTGGGGCACCCGCCAACCCCACGACGGTCTTGTCTATATGCCCGTCCGCCATGCCCTCCGCGACGTTGCCGCCGTCTATATGACCCGCGAGGCCTATGAGGGGAGGTAGACGACAACTGAATAGGTTAAAACGACAATAATTATATTTAACGACAACCTGAACAACAGGGACAACAATAATGAAGAAGAATTATTTACGTAAAATCGTACTCCTACTATGCGCCCTCATAGTAGGCAGCAATTGTTTGTGGGCCGCAACCTATGTCAAGGTTACAAACTCTAGCGACTTGGTTAGTGGCGATGTATATATTATCGCAACTAGTACTGCCGTTGCAACGGGTTTTTCGTCCAACTTTCTAACTACCACAAGTAGCGGCTTTACGAAGTCGTCTGGCACTATTACTACTACGACAGCAACGCCAATGGAGTTTACGCTTGGAGAAGTTGATGGTATATTTACGCTCAAGAATGGCGCTTTTTATTTGGGGTATGCAAATGATTCTAATGCAGAAAGTTATCTGCAAATGGATCAGACATCAAGCACAGATACAAAAGAGCAGTGGACTATAGCCTACAATGACTATTTTAAGTTGTGTACTATTATAAACGTGAAGACGACAACGAGATATATTGGTATTCATCAAAATTTATTCAAAGCTTGTCCTACTAATCTGATGGGTCATTTTGATCCCGCTACATTATACAAGAAGCAAGCAGAATCTTCTGACCCATCTTCAGCAGTCTCATTTGCCAATACTACTCCATCGCTGGACTTGAAAGATGCGGCATCGTTTACCCAGACAGCAACGACGGTGGAGGGCTATGCAGGAACAGACGGAGCATCTGTTACATATACTATTACGACCAACACTGCTGGAGCTACAATCAATGCAAGTACTGGTGAGGTAACTCCTACGCAGGCAGGTAGCGTAACTGTACAAGCTACAGCTGCGGCTATTGCTGGTAAGTTCTCTTCGTCAACAGCATCATACACCTTGACGGTAACGGATACCCGCGAATGGACGGTGACTTGTCATGTGGGCAATAACAGCAACAATGTTGTTCGCACAAATGGAGCAACGTTAAGTCTTGATGAACCCGCCGCTATTTGCGGCATGTCGTTCGCGGGTTGGTCCTCTACCAACAATGCCGCTTCTCCTAGTTGGGTAGAGAATACCACTAACGTCACAAGCGACATGGAAGTCTATGCAATGTTCGAGGCTGTTGCCGCCAGTGGTTATTGCTATCGTTTGGTTGAAGCTGACCAGACTGACTGGCGAGGAGATTATTTGATAGCCTATGATAGCAATACATTTGCCGATGGACGTATAGGTGGAACGGTTTCAAAAGCGATTGGTGATTCTGGTGTAAGGGTTGATCCTGATGATAAATTGAGCGGCAAAGATATTGATGTGTCATGGGGAGATAAATATCATGTATCTTTGGAGGTTGCTGATGATGAAGATCTCTCTAAAGGTTATATGTTGAAGACTCAAGATGGTTATTACAATTACCAAACTGGAGCAGATAAAAACGGTATTAATGGAACAACCAACAATGCTGAAACAGCAGCAGGCCATGCAATGAATGTTAATTACGTCTCTTCAGCTGAAATTAATCTAACATTAAAAGGTACAGGACATGTTTTCCGTTATAATACATCAGGCTCAGGTAACTTTTATTTCTACAACAGTTCTGTCTATGCTAGTAAGGGCAAAGTTTACCTCTACAAGCGAATGGAAGCTGTTTCGCCCGTTTACTCTTTGGGAATAACTCAGACGATAACTCCAGGACACGCTAAGATAACTTACGTGACACCTGATATCATGGACTTCAGTAAGATGTCGGGACTGAAGGCTTATGTGGCAACCGCTGCTGATGGCGACGGTGTGACAATGACTAAGGTGGTGGCTCCTGTTCCTGCCGACACCCCTCTGCTGCTGATGGGGGCTACAGGAACTGAATACAATGTACCTATTGTCGGTTCTGCCACTACTCCTGCGACAAACCTTTTGAGGAAGGGCGATGGGACAACGGTATTTGACGGCTCAACATACGATTACCTGCTCTATTCCGATGGTAAGTTCTATCAGATTGGTAGTGGTACGATCGCAACGAATAAGGCCTACCTGCATCTGGACGCTAATCCTGCAGGTGCTCGTTCCCTTGACATTTTTATCAACGATGAGACTATGGGCATTGATGCCGCACTAATGAATAACGGAAGAATGAATCATGACTGTGTCGTCTACGACCTGCAAGGACGTCGTGTCTCACCTCTAAGAAAGGGCCTGTACATCGTGAATGGCAAGAAGATGATAGTAAAATGAGGAATAGTCTCCTACAGCGATTACCAATGAATAATTGAGAATTCAACATTCATCCATCGCAGCAAAGCGAGAATCACTCAAAACTCATAATTCAAAATTCAAAAATTCAAGAACAATGAAAAAGACATATATAAAACCGGTAATGAACGCTGTACGCATAGCTCCCCACCAGATGCTTGCCAACTCAAAGTTGGGCTATGGCGAAGGCACTAAGGATGGCAGTACAGCATGCAGCCGTGAGTTTGACTTTGACGAAGACTAAATTTAAAGCAAAAAAAATACAGCTGATACTGCACGGGGAATGCCTATACTGTATCAGCTGTATTTTTACTGATTTGCTCGCGTATTAGCTGTCTGCAAAGGCAGCAGCCTCGGCCTCAGCGATAATCTCTTCGCGGGTCTTCTCACGAGGAGTTGCGGAGATGTCGTCGAGGGTGAGGTCGTCGAGGACTGTCTGTGGCGACTGAGTCGCGACGCGCTCCGCTGCTTTCTGAGGTTGTTCTGGCTCTTCTGCTTTCTCTTGTTCTACGATGAAATCGGGGTTTTCCAGCTTCTCCAGGTCGGGAGCAGCCATGACGGGCTCTTCCTCCATCTTGGTGCGGTCGGTCTTGACAGCAAAGATGGCATCGATGAACTGAGGCTCACGACGCAGACGCTGAAGGGTGTCCTTGCTGGCCTTCTGCTGACTCTCTTTCTTGGAGAAACCTGTGCCTTTCTCGCCCTCCAGACCCTCAATAAACACCTGAACGGTGAATACGGGACTGCCATTCTCGTCGCGCGTCTGTTCCAAATCGCGAAACTCCATCTTGACACGATTCTTCTGACTCCATTCGAGCAGCTTCGACTTGAAGTTGACCTCCTTATAGGCCACCTTGTCGATATTGATGAGTTGTGTCAAGATGCGTTTTTCCATAAAGCGCATGCAAGCGCTATATCCGCGGTCCAGATAGATGGCTCCCACCAGCGCCTCGAAGGCGTTGCCATTCATATAGCTGTTATGGGAATTGGAGTGACCTGCCGAGAGGATGAGCTGGTCGAGTCCCATCTCCTTGGCGAGCTTTCCCAAGGTCTCACGACTGACGAGCTTGGAACGGGTATTGGTGAGGAATCCCTCGCGCTTGCCCTCGAAGTGGCGATAGACGATGTCGCCAACGACAGCATCGAGCACAGCATCGCCCAGGAACTCCAGACGTTCGTTGTTCTGTGGACGGCCTTTCTCGTTGCGGCGTCCCACACTCTTGTGCAACAGCGCCTGCTTATAGAGGCTGATGTTATGAGGATAGAAGCCGAGAATACGGTAGAGAGCAGAAAAAAGCTCCTTCTCCTTGCGGAAAGGGAGCTTTATCTTATCAATTATATCTATATAGTTCATAGTTCATAGTTCATAGTTCATAGTTCATAGTTCATAGTTTACAGTTCATTGTTCTTAATAATATATTGCCACCATATGACGGTTAATACAATTATGAACTATGAACTGTGAACTATGAACTGATTACACTGTGTACTTCTTGAACACTACGCAGGCATTGTGACCACCAAAGCCGAAGGTATTGCTGAGACCAGCACGAACCTCGCGCTTCTGGGCCTTGTTGAATGTGAAGTTCAGATTGTAGTCAATCTCTGGGTCTTCGTCGCCCTCCTCGTGGTTGATGGTGGGAGGAATGATGTCGTTCTGGACAGCCAGAACAGTAGCCATAGCCTCTACAGCACCAGCAGCACCCAGCAGGTGACCAGTCATAGACTTGGTTGACGAGATGTTCAACTTGAAGGCTGCATCGCCGAAGACCTCCTTGATGGCCTTAGCTTCAGAGATATCACCAACGTGGGTAGAAGTACCATGAACGTTGATATAATCGATATCCTCAGGATTCATACCTGCATCCTCCAGAGCATTCTGCATCACAAGCTTAGCGCCCAGACCCTCAGGGTGAGAAGCGGTAATGTGGTGAGCATCAGCGCTCATACCAGCACCTACCATCTCAGCATAGATCTTAGCACCACGAGCCTTAGCGTGCTCGAGCTCCTCAAGAATCAGACAGCCTGCACCCTCGCCCATGATGAAACCATCACGGCTGGCGCTGAACGGACGGCTGGCCTTTTCAGGCTCGTCGTTACGGGTAGACAGGGCCTTCATAGCGTTGAAACCGCCAACACCTGTCTCGCAGATAGCAGCCTCAGCACCACCAGCAACAATAATGTTAGCCTTACCCAGACGAATCAGGTTGAAGGCATCAGCCAGTGCGTTAGAAGAAGAAGCACAGGCAGAAGCGGTGATATAGTTGGGACCATGGAAACCATACATGATGGAAATCTGGCCAGCTGCGATATCAGCAATCATCTTGGGGATAAAGAAGGGGCTGAACTTAGGACCATCCTCACGATGGGCACCATAGTAAGAAACCTCGTCCTCGAAAGTCTTGATACCACCAATACCTACACCATAGACAACACCAATGCGGTTCTTGTCCTCTGCCTCCAGATCCATGGCGCTGTCCTCAACAGCCTGCTTGGCAGCAATGAGGGCCAGCTGGGTATAGCGGTCCATCTTGCGAGCCTCCTTGCGGTCGAGATAGGCATTCACGTCGAGGTCTTTAACCTCGCAGGCAAATGTAGTCTTGAACTTGGTTGTATCGAAATGTGTAATAGGAGCTGCACCACTCTTTCCGGCCAACAAAGCCTCCCAAGTGTCCTTAGGATTGTTGCCAAGGGGAGTAACGGCGCCCAGTCCTGTTACAACTACTCTTTTTAATTCCATAAATTAAAGGTATAGTGAAAAAGGAAAAGTGAAGAATTTGCTACCGCACTCCAATAATGGTGAAGTCAACGCGGTAGAAAATTCTTCACTCTTCACTTTTACTTTTTACTTTATTTTGCGTTCTCCTCGATGTAAGCGATGGCATCACCAACGGTACCGATCTTCTCAGCCTTGTCGTCGGGGATAGAGATACCGAACTCCTTCTCGAACTCCATGATGAGCTCAACGGTATCCAGAGAGTCTGCACCGAGATCGTTAGTGAAACTTGCTTCGGGCTTAACCTCTGCCTCATCAACACCGAGTTTGTCTACGATAATAGCCTTTACTTTGCTTTCAATTTCTGACATAATTTTCTTCTTTAATTGTTAATAAATGATATCCTTTAAACTATTTTTTGCAACCAAAGAGTCGCTTAGCGGGTGCAAAGTAACAAATTTTTATTGACTTACGCAAATTTTAAGGGCAAAAATACACATTACATTGCACAGACACCCTATAGTTGTGCAACTTTTTGGTCTATTTTCTCTCTCCTGAGCGGATAATTGTTGCGCAATTGTTCAAATTGCGAAGCGTCAGCTTTCAGTTTCTGACTGTCAATCATCGGGTTATAGAGGTCGAGTGGACTTCCTGTGTACTTGAAGTCATTAGGCAACGCTGGTGGCGCTATTATTCCAGGATGTGGAAGACCAAAATGCTGACAGATGGCATCGATCACCATATTGTCGGCATTCGTCTTGCCGTCTGCTGAATAACCAGCGATGTGCGGAGTACCGATGAATACCTTGTCGAGCAGGGCGGCATCAGGATGGGGCTCGTGTTCCCAGACATCGATGATGGCATCGCGCACGCGACCATCCTGTAAAGCCTGGAGGAGTGCCTGATTGTCAACTACTTCGCCACGGCTGGTATTTATAATATAAGGTACGCGCGGAAGACGATGGAAGAAGTCCTCATCAGCCATGTGCCAGGTAGCATATTGTCCTTCACGGGTCAGTGGCACATGGAAAGTAATCACCTCACAACGTCTCTCGATTTCGTCGAGAGAAACGAAGGAAGGATTATCCAGCAACGGGTCACAGACAAGCACCTGCATGCCCAGTCGTTCTGCTACTGCCTTGACCTTGCTGCCCACATGTCCACAACCTACAATGCCGATGGTGGACTCGTGAAGTGATAAGCCCTTCTGTTGTTCGAGCAACAGCAGAGCACACTCCACATACTGAGCTACAGAACCGGAGTTGCAACCAGGACAGTTCGTCCAGCGGATGCCAGCCTCCTGAAGCCATTGGGTATCGATATGGTCGTAGCCAATAGTGGCAGTTACCACCAGCTGTACCTTGCTACCCTCCAGCAGTTGGCGATTGCAACGGGTACGCGTCCTAACCACCAACACATCAGCGTCTCTGACATCGTCGGCAGTGATGGCAGCACCACTCAGAAAGACGGTCTCGTCAGCCAGCTGACAGATCGTCTCTCGGATATAAGGTATCTTGTCGTCGACAACAATCTTCATGACAACAGTTTACATGATGCCCAGACCGCGCAGGATATCATTGAGGTTGGCGACCACCAGCAAGAGCAGTACGATGCCAAAGCCAACATACTCAGCACGGATCATGAACTCCTCAGAAGGCTTGCGGCGGGTAATCATCTCGTAGAGCAAGAACAGCACATGTCCACCATCCAGGGCGGGAATGGGCAGGATGTTCATGAAGGCGAGGATAATGCTTAGGAAAGCGGTCATACGCCAGAAGATGTACCAGTCCCATTCAGCAGGGAACAGGTTGCCGATGGTGCCAAAGCCTCCCAACGACTTCGCGCCCTCAGCGGTGAAGACGTATTTCAGGTCGTCAATATAGGTGCCCAGCACATGACAGCCATACTTCACACCTGCGGGGAAGCTCTCAAAGAAGCCATACTCCTGGGTGACAGGCTTATATAGGTCTGCCATACTCTGAATGGCGAATCCTAATTTCAGGTCGGGGGTCAGCGTGACAGCGGTGGTATCAACACGTGCATCGTTGCCGAAAGCAATAACCACAGTACGCGCCTTCAGACTGTCAGCAGCCGTCTTAGAGGTGAGCAACAAGTCCTGACGACGTCCCAACTGATTGATGAACTCATTGTAAGAGTCAATAGGCGCGCCATTGAAGGCCAGAATCTTGTCACCTTTCTTCATGCCTATCTTGGCTGCTGGAGTACCTGGCAAAACACTGTCTACAACAGCAGGCATCAAGGGACGCACAAAGGCAGGGTCGGCCTTGAACATGTTCAGCATGTTCAATTCACCAGGCATATTGATGCTCATGGCTTTACCATCACGGATAATGTCGACACGCTTGGCCTCAGAGATGTCACGATAGAGGTCAGCACTGAAATCCTTGAAGGCACGCTTGTCTGTTCCTATCAGGATATCGCCGTCCTTGAAGCCATAGCTCTTGGCTTCCTGGTTGAACTTCATACCCAGCGTCATGTCCTTGACAGGGATATAGGTTTCGCCCCAGTAGAACAGAATCATCGAGTAGATGAACAGTGCCAGCAGGAAGTTGACGAGTACACCACCAATCATCACCAGCAGTCGTTGCCAAGCGGGTTTGGTGCGGAACTCCCAAGGTTGGGCAGGACGCTTCATCTGCTCCGTATCGAAGCTCTCGTCAATCATACCCGATATCTTGCAGTAGCCACCTAAGGGAATCCAGCCGATACCATACTCGGTATCGCTGTTCTTGGGTTTGAACTTAAACAGACTGAACTTCCAGTCAAAGAACATGTAGAACTTCTCTACGCGTATGCCAAACAGTTTGGCAAAGAAGAAGTGGCCACCCTCATGCAGCAATATCAGTATAGACAGTGCCAGAATGAGCTGTGCCAGTTTAATCAAAAAAATCTCCATTATTAACTCTTAACTCTTAACTCTTAACTCTTAACTCTTAATTCTTAACTCTTAACTCTTAATTCTTAACTCTTAACTTTTCAATAGCTCTGCTGCTATGCGACGTGCTTCAGCATCCGTCTGGATATAGATGTCGTAGTCGGGATTAGTGCTGAACGTGCAGCGCTGCATGGTCTCAGCAATGACATCGCTCATCTGCAGGAAACCGCAACGGTCCTCCAAGAAGGCACGATTGACGATCTCGTTGGCGGCATTGACGATACACGGCATATTGCCACCCTTCTTGATGGCCTCGAAGGCCAGTGCCAGACAGCGGAACTTCTTCAGATCAGGCTCAAAGAACTCTAGTGGATGGGCAAACAGGTCCAAGCGGTCGCCACTCAGCGACAGGCGCTGGGGGAATGAGAAGGCATACTGGATAGGCAGACGCATGTCGGGAACACCCAGCTGAGCCTTGACAGCACCATCGTGGAACTGTACGGCACTATGTACGATACTCTGCGGATGTACCAGCACCTGTATCTGACTGGCCTCAACACCAAAGAGCCATTTGGCCTCGATGACCTCAAAGCCTTTGTTCATCATGGTGGCTGAGTCGATGGTAATCTTTGCACCCATGTCCCATGTCGGATGGCGCAGGGCATCGGCCTTAGTCACCGTCTCCAACTGTTTCATATCGAAGTTACGGAACGGACCGCCACTGGCAGTCAGCAGTATCTTCTCAATGGGATTGTCGTCCTCGCCTACCAAACTCTGGAAGATGGCGGAATGTTCGCTGTCGACAGGCAGGATGGGCGTGTGGTGCTGCTGGGCCAGTTGCAGAATCATCTCACCAGCCACCACCAGTGTCTCCTTGTTAGCCAGGGCGATGGCTTTGTGGGCCTTGATGGCATGAATGGTGGGCGACAGTCCAGCAAAGCCGACCATCGCTGTCAATACCACATCAATGGGGATGGCTTCCACTATTTCATCGAGCGCCTGCTTACCAGCATACACCTTTACATCGGGCATGTCACTCATCAGACTTTTCAGTTCGTCATAGCGCTGTTCGTTGGCAATGACGATGGCGGCAGGCTTGAACTGATGGGCTTGCTGAGCCAGCAGTTCTACCTTGTTATTGGCTGTCAGGCAATAAACCTCATAGAGGTCGCTGTGTTCAGCGATAACCTCCAAGGCTTGTGTGCCTATCGACCCCGTAGAGCCGAGGATAGCTATTTGTTTCTTCCTATTTTTCATTTTTCACTATTCACTATTCACTATTCACTATTCACTAGCGTAGCGCCAGCAGTCCTTGTGGGATGTTCATCTTTATTTGTTGCTGTCCAGCGTCAATCACCTCTATGAGGTCATCGCTGGCAGGTATCAAGGTGCCGTCTTCCAGTTCAAACAGGATGTTGGCGGTGCTGTCGTCGATGGCAGCAATGTGTCCAATGGTTTTCCCATTGGAGATATCGATAATTTCAAAACCCACCAACATAGACAGCGAGGGCATCTCGTCGCCTTCCTCTGCCAGTGCACGTGGGAAGAAGACATCGCAGCCCGTCAGCTCCTGAGCACGCTGCTGGGTATCAACACCCTTGAACTTCACCAGACAGATAGTGTCGCTGCGGAAGCGGTATTCCTCCATAAAGAAAGGTACCAAGATGCCGTCGATGTCGAGTATCAGGTAGTCGGCATCCACACGGTCGAAGATGTCGTCGTCAAATTGAAACGATACCTCGCCCTTGACACCGTGGGCCTTACCCAATCGGCCTATCTTGTAAACTTCCTCTGCTTTTATCATGGGATTAATGGGTTTAGTGGGCACTATGGGAGACGCTCGATGTGAGCCCCCAGCGCATTGAGACGATGCTCAATATCCTCGTAGCCTCGGTCTATCTGTTCGATGTTGCTGATGAGGCTGGTGCCGTTGGCACTCATCGCTGCTATCAGCAGAGCGATACCTGCACGGATATCGGGACTCGACATCCTGCTGCCGCGCAACTGGCGCTGGCGGTCGTGACCTACGACGACGGCACGATGCGGGTCGCAGAGAATAATCTGTGCACCCATGTCTATCAGTCGGTCTACGAAGAACAGTCGACTCTCGAACATCTTCTGGTGGAACAGCACAGAGCCACGCCCCTGTGTAGCTACCACGATGAGTACGCTGAGCAGGTCGGGGGTCAGTCCGGGCCACGGTGCATCAGCCAGCGTCATGATGGTGCCGTCAATGAAGGAGTCGACGACATAGTGCTTCTGGTGGGGTATATAGAGGTCGTCACCTTCCTCCTCTACCTTCACACCCAGTCGGCGGAAGGCATCGGGAATGATGCCGAGGTTTTTCAGTGAACAGTCCTTGATGCGGACGCCATTGCCACACATGGCTGCCATACCGATAAACGAGCCTACCTCAATCATGTCGGGCAACAGGGTATGGTCAGCACCTTGCAGGGTCTTGACACCTTCAATGGTCAACAGGTTCGAGCCAATGCCACTAATCTTGGCACCCATCTTGCTCAGCATGTGACACAACTGCTGGATATAGGGCTCGCAGGCTGCATTGTAGATGGTGGTAGTACCCTCGGCCATCGTGGCAGCCATAATGATGTTGGCCGTACCCGTCACAGAGGCTTCGTCCAACAACATATAAGCTCCCTTCAGTCGCTTGGCAAAGAGTTCGTAGACGTCGCGGTTCTTTATTTGGCGGAACTTAGCACCCAACTTCTGGAAACCCAGGAAGTGAGTATCCAGACGACGGCGCCCGATCTTGTCACCACCGGGCTTGGCGATGACGGCTTTGCCCATACGGGCCAACAGCGGTCCAATCATCATCACCGAGCCACGCAGCTGGGCACATTTCTGCACGAACTCGTCGCTCTCCAGAAAGTCCATGTTCAAGGTGTCGGCTTGGAAAGTATAGCTATTGCCGTCTTTCTGTACCTTCACGCCGATGTCTTTCAACAGTTGGATGAGGTTGTTGACGTCGCGGATGTTAGGGATGTTGTGTATGGTCACTGCCTCACTCGTCAGCAGTGTGGCACAAATCACCTGCAGGGCTTCGTTCTTGGCGCCTTGCGGTCTGATTTCGCCACTGAGCAGGTGGCCACCCTCTATCTTGAATGATGCCATATATTACTTCCTTTTCTTGCGCTTGCCATTACCACTGTCTGGAACAATAGCATCGATGTGGTCAAAACGGAACGAAGAGAGATCCAGCTGAATCTTGCCATCGGTAAAGCGTGCCAAGTCGTCGGCCACCTTCTCGTCGTCGACAGAACCATGACTCCACGTCATCAAGTCACGCTTCATCTGGTTGGCTGTCAGACGGACTAGTTCGTCGCGCTCAACACCCTCCGGCATGGTCTTCAAACGTTCGAAGACCTCCATGAGCAACCGACCATAGTGACGCATGCGTGACTGCCCGTTGGGTGAAGGGCGTTTCATCGGAGCAGGCTTTGCCAAGATGTTTTCTGCCTCACTCATATCATAGGGCCAGTCAATGTCGAGTTGTTTGCGACTCATCAGGTAGAGGTGGTCCCAAAGGGTCTGCTCGTAGTCTTCACCCTCACGAACCTGTGGGTTCTTCATCTCCATCTGGTGGATGATAGCATAAGCACAACGCATGCGCTCCTCTTTGGTGGGCAACGCAATGGCCACATCAATCATCTTCTGTATCTCACGTCCGTACTCAGTCATCACGAGTTTCTCGCGTGCCGTGTTATAGTCTAATCCTTTTATATCCATATTTTCTTTAACTTCTTTAACTCCTTTAACTTCTTTAACTCCTCAAAGCAATGGCTTTGCCTTAATTGCTACGAAGTCCTTCAGGTAGAAGGGCACGAAGTAGGCCACATCCTCAAACTGCTCGTTCAGGAAACGCTTCTCAGCCAGCGGCATCATCCACTTAGCCAGTGGTTCGATACCATCGATGTAATGGGCATTGGGGTGTTTAATAATTTCCATGCATTTTTTTGCGCCATTGCCGAAGAAGTAGATGGGGCGTTCATCAAGCCATTGCTTATACGTCTCTTCTGTTACCACATCAGCGCCTACAGGACGCACCTCTTTCAGTGTACGGTCGTAGAGGGCAGAATAGACTTCCATTCTGCGGGCATCAATCATCGGACACAGTAACGCATGCTCTTCCTGTATGGTCTCTCTCAGCAATACGGGAACACACATCAGTTCCAGCGTGGGCACAGCTATCAACTTCAGGTCACGACCATAGCAGATGCCCTTGGCCATCGACACACCGATGCGCAGACCCGTATAAGAACCAGGGCCGCAGCTCACGGCAACACCATCAAACGGGATGGCGTGACTGTCAGTAAACGACAAAGCCTCATCGACCATGCGTCCTAACTGCTCGGCACCAGCGCCCTTTTCTCCATGCTGGGTCTCTTCATAGATGCACTGTCCATCTTCGCTGACAGCTACCGAACAAGCGTTTGTACTCGTCTCTATATGTAATATGCAAGCCACTTTTATATACTTTTTGACAAATTACTGTTTACAATTAGCGTACAAAGGTAAACAAAAGTGAGCGAAAAACCAAATTTTCACCCACTTTTACCATTCTTTCACACCTCTTTCTTAGGTATAACGCTTTTACCAAATCATAAATGTTTACGAAAGAAGTCAGCTACGCGTTGCTGAGCCTTCACGGGACAGCTATGAGGCATGTCCCACAGTTCTGTCTCCAACATGCGGTCTGCTCCTTGCGACTGCCATACATCATGCATGGTACGGAACGCCTTCTCAACACCAGGTACGGGAAAGAGCTTATCCTGTGAGCCATTGATGAAGAGCATTGCTTTGGGACAGGCAATGCTGGCAATGTGCGGATAGTCCAGCCACCGGCGCAGGCCCGGCAGGCAGTTGGCAAAGCCACCATTCTCCGTACGCTTGTACTTAAACGACATTTGCTCATCGGTGGTCACCATCCAACAAATGGAAGCTGCGGCCTTGATATAGTCGGACAATGCTGCCAGCATCCAGGCACGATAGGCCCCCATCGACCAACCCGTACAGCCTATCTTCGTAGCATCTACCTCTGGCTGCTGAGCCAACCACTCAGTAGCTGCCAGATCGTCATAGGTCATATAGGCAGACAGGTCGATGCCATACATCATCATGTTGCCAGCAATCATGTCATACTTGTCGCGTCGTGGACCCTCTTGTTGACCACGTTCTCCCCACATGGGAGCATCGGTAGCCAACACCACATAACCTTGTTTAGCCAGATAGTCGCCAAAATACTGACCACCATAGCCATTGAGCCACTCGTCGGCATCCTTGACGACTGTCGAGTCTTCACAGGCCAACGGACGAACCATTTTCTCTTTACCTATAAACAGGTGCCCACCATGGTCGTGCAACACGTTAACTGCAGGAAAAGGGCCCATTCCATCGGGAATTAGCAGATAAGCAGGCACCGTATAGTAGCGACTGAGACGAAGGTAAAGTTTACGAGCCCGATAGCCATCACGCTGTTCCTCATAAACGACTTCGGCCGAATAGCCGTTAACAGCCTTGGGTGGAGCAGAGAGCATGCAGTCGAAAACTTTCTGACGCGCCACCTGTCGCCACTCGTTGAAATCGGTGATTTTGCTGTTGCCCCATGCCAACGGATACGTCAAATCAGCAATCAGGGAATCAGCATAGACTGGCAGGTTACGCTTGAATTCATAGCGCACCCTTCCCTGCCCACACGCGACTTGCACGCAGAGCAAAAATAATCCAACTATTCCAATAATACGCATGACCCTTCTTCAGGATTCATCGCCACAGACGACAATTACTTCAAGAGCTTATCGATGGTCTGCAGACAGTCAGCAGCACTAACAGGCTTAGCAAGGAATGCATCACAACCTGCCTCCATAGCCTGGTGGCGATCGGTGTCAAAAGCATTGGCGGTAAGTGCCACAATCGGTAAGTTGGGCAACATTCCCTTGATCTGCTTGGTCGCTGTCAAACCATCCATCCTGGGCATCTTCAGGTCCATCAATATCAGGTCGGGATGCTCAGTAGATGCCTTATCTACAGCTTCTTGTCCATCACTAGCGCGCAAGAACTCATAATGGCCCTTGAGAATAAAAGTCATCAACAGATAATTACTATCATTGTCTTCTGCAACAAGGATACGTTTCATAGGTTTTTACTTTAATATTTTCGTTAATAGATTACAAAAGTAACATTTTTATCTGAAATTCCTTGTGTGTTTGCAACTTTTTAACTAATTTTGTAGCTTATAAGTGGTTTAGAGACTATCATGACAGTAGCAGACTATATCAAACTCAATACCGACGAGAAGCGTTTTTCCTTTGAAGTGCTGCCACCCTTAAAGGGCAATGGCACGGAAGGATTGTTTAAGACCATCGACAAGTTGGCCGCATTCAATCCTGCCTTCATCAACATCACAACGCACCACTCGGAATATGTCTACAAGGAGTTGGACAACGGACAATACGAGCGACAGCGCATCCGCCGTCGTCCAGGCACCATCGCCATAGCAGCTGCCATTCAGCATCGCTATGACATCCCCGTGGAGCCCCATGTGATCTGTAGTGGACAGACCATCGAACAGATAGAGTACGAGCTGTTGGACCTACAGTTTCTGGGCATTCGCAACCTGATGCTGTTGCGTGGTGACAAGGCCAAGGAAGACAGCCAATTTACGCCAACGCCAGGCGGACATGCCCACACCACAGACCTCATCCGTCAGGTAGCACGCTTCAACGAGGGTTACTTTGCTGACGGCACTCCGATTAAGAATCCGGGTCCGAAGTTTGACTTCGGTGTGGCCTGCTATCCAGAGAAACACGAGGAAGCACCCAACCTGGAGCGTGACATGGAGTATCTGAAACAAAAGCAAGACTTGGGTGCACAATATGCCGTTACCCAGCTATTTTTTGACAATCAGAAATACTTCGACTTCGTCAAGAAAGCCCGTGAGATGGGCATCACCATCCCCATTGTGCCAGGCATCAAACCCATGGCGAAACTCAGTCAGTTGACAGTGGTTCCCAAGACGTTCCACTGCGACATCCCTGAGGCACTGGCCAAAGAGATTGTGAAGTGCAAGACCGACGAGCAGGCTCGCCAGTTGGGTATCGAGTGGACTACCGCACAGTGCCAAGAGCTCTACAATGCCGGTATTCATAACATCCACTTCTACACGGTGTCAGCTGTTGACTCTGTGGCAGAAATCGCAAAACGATTGCTATAATGTTTGAGCAGGTCATAGGACAACAGGACATACAGCAGCGACTGATGCAGCTGGTCAGCGAGGGGCGATTGCCCCACGCCTTGATGTTGTGTGGTCCTCAGGGCTGCGGCAAGAAAGCATTGGCCATCGGCTTCGCCAAAGAACTGCTTAAAGCCAATAGCAAACTGCCAACAGCCAATTGCCAAGCTATGCTTGACAAACTGGAGCATCCTGACCTGCACTTCACCTATCCAACTATCAAGCTTCCCTCGATGGGCGCTGACCACAAACCCGTCAGCGACGATTTCGCTGCACAATGGCACGACATGATAATGGGCGGCTACTACTTTACCATGACAGACTGGCTGGAACAAATGGGAGGTGAGAACCAACAAGCCATTATCACTGCTGGAGAGAGCGATGCCCTGATACGTAAACTGTCACTAAAGTCCAGTCAGGGAGGTTATAAGGTCTGCATCATCTGGTTGCCAGAGCGCATGAACATAGAGTGTGCCAACAAGATATTGAAACTGCTGGAGGAGCCACCCTCACAGACCGTTTTCATCATGGTATGTGAAGAGCCTGAGAAGTTGTTGGATACCATCCGCAGTCGTGTGCAGCGCATCGACGTGAAGCGAATCGACACCGACAGCATCTGCCAGGCACTGAAAGAGAAACGCGGACTGAGCGACGACATGGCACAGCGCATCAGTCGCATGGCTAACGGTAGTTGGCGGCAGGCGATGGAACTGCTGACTGCCGACTCGGAGAATGAATTGTTCCTAGATCTCTTTCAGGCACTTATGCGACTGGCCTACCAGCGCAAAGTCAAAGAGCTGAAGCAGTGGAGCGAGCAGTTGGCATCGATGGGTCGTGAGCGCCAGAAGCGCTTCTTGACCTATTTCCTGCGCCTCATCCGTGAGAACTTCATGTACAACTTCCAACAGGGTGATCTCTGCTACATGTCGCAACGGGAGGAGGAGTTTGCCAAGAACTTCGCACGCTTCATCAATGAGGCCAACATCCTGCCCATCACTGAACTGGTCGACCGTGCCATCCGTGACATCGGGCAGAATGCCAATGCAAAGATAGTATTCTTCGACATGGCACTGCAGATGATAGTACTTCTGATACAGAAGTAATTGAGAATTGAGAATTGAGAATTGAGAATTGAGAATTGAGAATTATTATATGGAAAAAGAACTCATGATAATAACTGGTTGCGACCGCGGACTGTGCAAGCATGCCGTAGGTCGACAGGACCGTCAGCTAAACACCTACGACTGGCTGGCCGACGTGCCCGGCAACACCGACACCACTGACCTTGTGGAGGTTCAATTTAAGCACACCCGCAAGGGCTACTATCATAATGTCAACAATCTGCCATTGAAGAAGGGCGACATCGTGGCTGTCGAGGCCAATCCCGGCCATGACATCGGTGTGGTATCACTGACAGGCCGTCTGGCAGCCATCCAGATGAAGAAAGCCAACCTGAAGTCAGCTGACGACATCCGCCGTGTGTATCGTATAGCCCGTCCTGTGGATATGGAGAAATACCAGGAGGCCAAGAGTCGCGAGCATGCCACAATGATTGAGAGTCGCCAGATTGCCAAGGGTCTGGGCTTGAAGATGAAGATAGGTGACGTAGAGTATCAGGGCGACTGCAACAAGGCCATCTTCTACTATATCGCTGACGAGCGCGTAGACTTCCGACAACTCATCAAGGACCTTGCTGCCACCTTCCACGTACGCATCGAGATGAAGCAGATTGGTGCCCGTCAGGAAGCCGGTCTTATCGGTGGAACAGGTCCCTGTGGTCGTGAACTGTGCTGTGCCACGTGGATGAAGAACTTTGTCAGCGTAGGAACACAGGCCGCCCGCTACCAGGATATCTCGTTGAATCCGCAGAAATTGGCAGGTATGTGTGCCAAGCTGAAGTGCTGTCTGAACTACGAGGTTGACGACTATGTTGAAGCTAGTCGCCAGCTGCCTTCGAAGGATGTGCAATTGCAGACACAGGATTCCGACTACTACTATTTCAAGGCCGATATCCTGGCAGGGCTTATCACGTACTCTACTGACAAGAACATCGCCGCTAACCTGGAGACGATTACAGCAGAACGCGCCAAGCAGATTATTGAGATGAACCGCCGTGGCGAGAAACCCGACAGTCTCACCGAAGATGGTGGTAAGAAGGCTGTACAAGGTCCTGTCGACCTGGCCACACAGGAGAATATTGCACGCTTCGACCGTTCAAAGAAAAAGAAGAAAAAGAAGAACCGCAAGCCACAAGCTCCCCGCAATGACCAATAAGCATTGGCTTACTTTCATCCTGTTGGCGGTATGTTTGTTTACAGCATGTAAGCAATCTACCGTCTATTTCCACTATGAGGAAACACCTGAAAGTGGATGGGAGAAGAATGACCTGCTGACTTTTGACACGGATAAGCTAGCAAATGATGCTACCTATGAGGAAGAAGTGGCTTTACGCATCAACGGCAAATACCCCTTTATGCAGCTGACGCTCATCGTTGAGCAGACCGTCTATCCTGCAGAACATATGATGACCGACACACTGGACTGCGACTTGATTGACGAACGTGGCAATGCCAAGGGAGAGGGTATAAGCCAATACCAGTATCTCTTCCCGTTAAAAACCATTCAACTGCACCAAGGCGACTCACTACACCTGTCGGTACACCACAACATGAAACGCGAGATATTACCTGGCGTCACCAGTGTCGGTGTCAAGTTAAGCAAAAAAGAATAGGTATCTTCTAGCGTTTGATGACGTAGCCGTCACGCTTCTTATTGAAAGCTTCCAAACGGATGGTATGCATCTTGTGGTCGAAGAAACGGTTAGGATTAACTGCCTGTCCACCAATACGCGTCTCGAAATGAAGGTGGGGCGTAGAAGCACGTCCCGTCTGCCCGGTAAGGGCAATGACCTGTCCAGCCTTTACCTGTTCACCGACCTTCACCAAGTTCTTGGAGTTGTGGCTGTAATAGGTCTCCAAACCATTGTCATGGCGTAGGCGTATCAGATTGCCATAGCCAGAATACGGACCAGAGAAGACCACCTCACCATCAAAAGCAGCATGTATCTCATCTTTGTTGACGGTCTTCAAGTCGACACCTGTATGACGACGGCCACCACGACTGCCAAAGGGACTGATCACCTTTGCACCAGGCAATGGATAACACCACCACTGTACCGAAGCGGGTTGTTCGATGATAGGTTCTTTCATCACACTGACGTTAACCTTCCAGTTGGCAGTCTTCTGGAACAGCACTACTTGCTGACGCAACAAGTGACTCTCGGGACTGAAAATAATAGAAGGATTGATACGGCTGCCATTGACCATGATAGCAAAACGACAGAATGTACGTCCTTTCTCTGTTCCGACGATGGCAATCGTCTGCCCCGCTTTCACATTGTCGCCCGACTTTACCAGATTCTGTGCATTATTACCATATACCGTCTCCAGACCATTACCATGACGTACCACGATGACATGGCCATAACCAGAAATGAATTTTGACAGGCGCACCACACCGGTAAACATCGATTTGACAGCATCCCCACGTGTAGTCTCTATCTCCACCGTATAGTCGCTGAGCACCTTAGCCTTACCCACTGGCAATGGGAAAGAATAGTCACGATCGCGTCCGCTGCTGAAATCAATGGTAAAGGCGTCCGACTTCTCAAAGAGTGTCGGGTCTGCTATGCTGATTTGTTGTTGCTCAAGTGCCGTGAACTTCGTCTGAGCACACGATGACAACGTAATCATTGTTACAACAGCAAGAACAAGGTGACGTATCTTCATAGGCTATGCAGGATCTTCAATATCCTCAAAATCCTCTATATATTCAAGGTCATCCAAGTCTTCGACATCATCGACATACTCAATGTCCTCATCTTCACCTTCGTCGGCCAACTCTTCAGCAAAGCGCGTCATGTCCTTATCGCGGTGTACAAGGGTGTCTTCTGCCATAACAGCTGCTAACTTGTTGCTTTCAGCATTAAGCTCACGCCATAATACATCCTTCAACTCATCAAGTCCCTTGTTTGCAACAGCCGAGATAAACACACAAGGCAAATCTTGTGGCAGGGTCTCGCGCAACATCTCTATCAATTCCTCATCCAGCAGGTCGCACTTGGTGATGGCTAGTACACGGTGCTTGTCGAGCATGTCGGGATTGAACTGTGCCAGTTCGTTGAGCAGTATCTCATATTCATGCTTGATGTCATCGGTGTCGCCAGGTACCATAAAGAGCAGCAACGAGTTACGTTCAATATGACGAAGGAAGCGCAACCCCAAACCTTTTCCCTCAGCAGCGCCCTCGATGATTCCAGGGATGTCAGCCATGACAAATGACTTGTTGTCACGATAGCCCACAATACCCAGCGAAGGCTCCATCGTGGTAAAGGGATAGTTGGCAATCTTCGGACGGGCATTGGACAGCGATGACAACAGTGTCGACTTACCTGCATTGGGGAAGCCAACAAGTCCGACATCTGCCAACAGTTTCAACTCCAGAATGATAGTCATCTCCTGCATGGGTTCACCAGGCTGCGCATAGCGAGGAGCCTGATTGGTAGCGGTGCGGAACTGGAAGTTACCCAGTCCGCCACGACCACCCTTCAGGAGTACAATCTCTTGACCATCATAGGTAATATCGCAGACATACTTTCCCGTCTCGGCATTATACACCACAGTACCACAAGGCACATCAATATAGATGTCCTTGCCATCGGTGCCATGACACTTGTCACGACCACCATTGCCACCATGTTCAGCAAAGATATGGCGCTCGTATTTCAGATGCAGCAGTGTCCAATAGTTGTGGTTACCACGCAGAATGATGCTGCCTCCCTTACCACCGTCGCCACCGTCAGGTCCGCCATTGGGGTTATACTTCACATGACGCAGGTGCATAGAGCCTTTGCCGCCCTTGCCCGACCGACACATGATTTTTACGTAGTCTACGAAGTTACTCTCTGGCATAAGAAATTAAAGGTTATCAATTACATTCTTAATGTCACTGAAGATACGCTCCAACGTACCACTGCCATTGATGTGGTGGTGCAGACCTTCCTTCTTATACCACTCAATAAGCGGCTGAGTCTGTGAGTGATAGACAACAAGGCGCTTTTTGATAGTCTCTTCGTTATCGTCAGCACGTCCACTCTGCTGGCCACGGAGAATCAAACGCTTCATCAGCTCGTCCTCGGGAACGTCCAGCTCAATCATGGCTGCCACCTTGTCACCACGCTCATCAAGCATCTTCTTCAAGGCCTCTGCCTGTGGGATGGTGCGAGGGAAACCATCAAAGATGACACCCTTATGGCCACGACCGAAGTCGTCATAAACCTTGGCAAGGATGCTAATCATCAATTCGTCGGGAATAAGATTGCCCTTGTCGATAAAACTCTGGGCGGTCTTACCCAACTCTGTACCATTCTTAATCTCATTACGGAGCACATCACCTGTGGAGATATGTCCCAGTCCGTAGTGCTCAATCATCAAATCGCTCTGTGTTCCCTTTCCTGAACCGGGAGCACCAAAAATTACAATGTTCTTCATCCTGATTTCTATTACTACTTTGTCTTGTTTGATTTGTGTTTCTTTGCCTTTATACCACAAGTCGGTCATGAGGTCCTTGTTACGGGACTCCACGTCACTGGGCAAGTGTGGCAATTTTACTTCTCTCATCGTTTACTCTACTAATGTGTAGATTTCCTTGAGATTACGTCCCATCTGGTCATAATCCAGGCCATAGCCCACAATAAAGTCGTTGGGGATAGAGAAGCAGGCATAATCTATGTCAATAGGTTCCTGTAGTTTATCTGGCTTAACAAACAAACTACAGACGTGTACCGATGCCAGTCGGCGAGTTCCCAATGACTCCATCATCTGTTTCATCGTCCGTCCTGTGTCCACAATATCCTCAATGATGATAACAGTGCGGTCTGTCAAATCCTCATTGATACCAAAAATTTCCTTGACCTTACCTGTAGAGGTGGTTCCTTGATAAGATGCCAACTTAACAAAAGAAATCTCACAGGGAATGGTAATCTCACGCATCAAGTCGGCAGCGAACATAAATGCTCCATTCAGCACTCCGAGGAAGAGTGGATTCTTACCTTCCATATCTTTATTGATACGTGCTGCGACCTCTTTGATTCGCTGTTGAATTTCTTCTTGAGAGATGGACGTTTTGAACGTCTTGTCCTTGATTTTAACGATGCTCATTTCTAAAAAATATGAATTTTGGTACAAAATTACAATTTTTTCCGCAAATATAGGTATTGTATAACATATTTTTCGTATTTTTGCATACTGAATGAAGATATTTACAAGTGCTCAGATAAAAGAGCTGGATAAATACACCATTGAGAACGAGCCTATTTCGAGTCTCAATCTGATGGAACGTGCCGCCCAAACAATGACGCGCGTTATCACTGAACGATGGGGGACCACCACACCTGTTGTTGTATTTGCAGGACCTGGCAATAACGGCGGTGACGCATTGGCAGTAGCTCGTCTGATGGCTGAACAAGGCTATCAGGTAGTAGCCTATCTCTTCAACATCAGCGGACATCTTTCTCCTGATTGTGCAACGAACAAGAAAAAACTTGAAGAAAGCAAGTGTCTTCGCCAGTTTGTTGAGGTTACACAGGAGTTCGATCCGCCAGTACTCAACGAACAGACATTGGTTATTGACGGTCTCTTTGGTTCTGGTCTCAACAAACCCCTTGCTGGAGGTTTCGCCTCATTAGTCAAATACATCAATGCTTCACCATCGAAGATAGTCAGCATAGACATGCCTTCAGGTTTGATGGCTGAAGACAACACCTATAATGTCAGGGCGAACATCATCCGTGCCCACCTGACTCTCACGCTGCAACAGCCCAAACTGTCGTTCTTCTTTGCTGAGAATCAACAGTTTATTGGACAGTTGCGTGTCCTTGATATTCGAATAAGTCAGGAAGGCATCCAAAAAATGGAGGCCTCGTATACAGTCCTTGAAGAGAACGACATACGCCAGTGTATGATGCCACGCGACCGTTTTGCCCACAAAGGACAAATGGGCAATGCACTGCTTATTGCTGGCAGCTATTGTATGGCTGGAGCAGCCATTCTTGCAGCTAGGGCATGTTTGCGCTCAGGCGTCGGCAAACTGACCGTCAACTCCCCCAGGCGCAATATCTCCATTATCCAGCAGACTGTTCCTGAGGCCATCATCCAGACAGGAGCAGAAGAGACCATCTTTGCCGAGGCTGTAGATACAGAAGACTTTAACGCACTGGGCATTGGACCTGGCTTGGGACAGAGCGAACAGACAGCCATCGCCCTTATAGCTCAACTACGGCGCACACAATGTCCGATTGTTGCAGATGCTGATGCTCTTAACATTCTGGCAAACCATCGTGCATGGCTGCAGCAATTACCTAAGGGGATTATTCTAACGCCCCACCCCAAGGAGTTTGATCGTTTGGAAGGTCATAGTGCCGACAGCTATGAACGCCTGACTAAAGCCTGTAATCTTGCTGAGCGACTACAAGGCATTGTTATTCTCAAGGGACACTATACTGCCATCTGTATGGCAGACGGTCATGTGATGTTCAACCCCACTGGCAATGCCGGCATGGCTACTGCTGGCAGCGGTGATGTACTAACAGGCATTATTACCGGTTTGCTGGCTCGCGGCTACCAGCCTAAAGAGGCCAGCATGGTGGGAGTCTATCTGCATGGATTGGCTGGCGATTTCGCCGCTGCCGATCTGGGAGAAGAGAGTATGTTGGCCAGCGATATCATTCGCTACCTATCACGAGCTTTTAAAAGACTGAAAGATTAAATAAGATAGATACATGAAAAAAATACTTTTTGCAGCCATGCTCGTTTGTTGCACAGTGGCAATGGCACAGCAACAGGCAACACCGATGAAGCCAGGAAAAACCGGCCAAGGCATCATTTATTATTTGCCTAAGACTGCCATTGAGTTCCACTTGCTCATTGAAAAGAAGACATATACTCCTGGTATCTTTGCTAAATATGGAGAGAAATACTTGCGTCTGCGCGGCATTAAACAAGAAGACGAGGTAACATACAGCATTGCCAACTATGGGCTGACACAGATAGGTGTGATTGACACGACAAAATGCTATTTTGTCAAGACCAAGGGCGGCAAGTGCGAAAATGCCGAGATTCATCTTACAGATGATGGTGTGCTGCAGTCCATCAACGCCGACCCAGTAATGCCCAAGCCCCGTACTCCTTTTAAACCAGCCGCTCCCACCAAGGAACCAGACCCCAAAATGTATCTAAATGCCGAAGTGCTGTCGGCAGGTAGTACAGCTAAGATGGCTGAACTCACTGTTGAGCAGATTATCGAACTGCAAGAGCGCCGACAGGCACTTATCACCGGTGAAGCGGAGGATATTCCTCAGGATGAGCAGCAACTGCAACTGATGATTGACGAGATTGATAAGCAGCGAGATATCCTGATGACACTTTTCACTGGTACCACACACCGCGATACTATTGAACAAGTAGTAGTTGTATGTCCTGAAAAGGAGGTACAGCGTGAAGTGATTTTCCGTCTCTCCAAGAAGATTGGACTCGTTGACAAAGACGATCTCTCGGGCGTACCTTATTATATGACTATAGAAGATATGCACCGTACGACCTTCCAAAAGTATGATATCGATGAAAAAAAGAAGGAAGGTGGCTTCTATGTCAACGTGCCTGGACGCATCAAGATGACATTGCATCGTGATAACCATTTCCTCGGTTCATTCGACCTATATGCCGCACAATTCGGTTTTGTGGAAATACGTAGTGGCTCACTCTTCAAGCGCTACGTCACCCATATGACGTTGAACCCGGCGACAGGTTCCGTTGATAAGATTCATGCAGATATGGGCAAGTAATATCGATCCGTCGACATATCAAAGTTTCGAAATATCGAAATATCGAAACTTCGAAACTTCGAAACATCGAAACATCGAAACATCGAAAATAATAAAGGCTTTCCACTTCGGAAAGCCTTTATTATTGGATGCTTTATCGCTTAGCACTGAGCCAGCTTGCCGTCAGAACCGAGCACATTCACAATCTTGTGGATATACATCTTCTTCATGTTCTCACGAGCGGGCTTCAGATACTGACGAGGATCGAAGTCTCCAGGATGCTCAGCCAGGTGCTTGCGGATAGCAGCAGTCATAGCCAGACGAGAGTCAGAGTCGATGTTGATCTTGCAGACAGCACTCTTAGAAGCCTCACGCAGCTGCTCTTCGGGAATACCAATAGCTGCCTCCAGATGGCCACCGAACTGGTTGATGGTGTTCACCTCGTCCATAGGAACTGATGAAGAACCGTGGAGTACGATGGGGAAGCCGGGGAGCTTCTTCTCGATCTCATGCAGAATGTCGAATGCCAATGGGGGTGGAACGAGCACGCCGTTGACCAATGTGCACTGAGCAGGAGTAAACTTGTGAGCACCGTGAGAGGTACCGATAGAGATAGCCAGTGAGTCGCAACCTGTACGGGTTGAGAAATCGATCACCTCTTCAGGCTTGGTGTAGTGTGACTCAGCAGCAGATACCTCATCCTCAACACCAGCGAGCACGCCGAGCTCAGCCTCAACGGTTACGTCGAACTGATGAGCGTAGTCAACAACCTTCTTTGCCAGAGCGATGTTCTCCTCGTAGGGGAGGTGAGAACCGTCGATCATCACTGAAGAGAAGCCCATGTCAATACAATCCTTACAGAGCTCGAAGCTGTCTCCGTGGTCGAGGTGCAGCACAATCTCAGGATGCTCACAGCCCAGCTCCTTAGCATAAGCTACAGCACCCTCAGCCATGTAGCGCAGAATGGTAGCGTTAGCATAGTTACGAGCACCCTTGGAAACCTGCATGATAACAGGTGACTTTGTCTCAACGGCAGCCTGTACGATAGCCTGCATCTGCTCCATGGTGTTAAAGTTGAAAGCGGGGATGGCATAACCGCCAGCAACTGCTCTCTTGAACATCTCGCGAGTATTCACGAGACCCAAATCCTTGTAATTTACCATAATTTTGATATTTTATATGTTAGTTGGAAATTTTCCTGAGCGCAAAGTTAGCAATTATTTTTGAAAAACAAATAAGAAAGAATGACGGATTAAGTAGAATTTAACGGATTTTTTCTTTTCCGTTACTTCTACGTAATCCGTCAGGATAAAATGCAAACTAAATATTGCAATATTACTTCTCTGCGGGCTCAATCATCTTCCAGATGCAGGCAGCCAAAGCACCACCAACAAACGGACCAACGATGAAAATCCACAGATTGGTCAGTGCCGTACCACCCTGGAAGATGGCAGGAGCCAGTGAACGAGCAGGATTGACGGATGTGCCGGTATAACGGATACATACCAGATGTACCAAGACAAGGCTCAGACCAATAGCCAGGCCTGCAAAATTGTTTGTCGCACCATTGGTCTTGGCTGTAGCACCTAGCACAACAAGTACAAAGACGCAGGTAAAGATAATCTCTGCCAGCAGACCGCCCAGTACAGTCACATTAGCCTGCAGGTCGTTAGCACCGGTACCCTCCAGCCCCGGAACATTAGTTGTCAGCACATACAGTAATGCACTGCCAATAAACGCGCCAATGCACTGGAAGATGATGTACATGGCACCATCCTTGGCATCCATACGTCCAGCAATGATGCAGCCCAACGTAATGGCGGGATTGATATGGCAACCAGAGATACCACCAATGGTATAAGCCATAGCCACCACAGCCAAGCCAAAGGCAAAGGCTGTACCCACTACTGCTGGGATATTGTTAATAGGATCACAACCTAGACTGACTGCTACACCGCAGCCCATCAGAACGAGCACCATAGTGCCCACCATTTCTGCTAAATACTTTTTCATAACGTTTATAGCTTTAGAAATTAATATGATATGTTACTATTTGGACGCAAATTTAGCAAAAAAATCTGAAAGTTGCAAGTTTTTCCCCAAAAAATTGTTAACTTTGCACACATGATGACAACAGAAAACCCATACATCACCCAATATCCGGAATTAATGGCAGGTAAAACCGTCCTCTATTGTCACGGTTTTGCCAGTAGCGGACAGTCAGGTACGGTGACACGTCTTCGTGAAGTTATGCCACAGGCTAAAGTCATTGCCCCCGATCTTCCCATCCATCCCACAGAAGCCATTGACTTGTTGCGCAACATCTGTCAGCAGGAACAGCCTGACCTCATCATCGGAACATCGATGGGAGGTATGTATGCTGAGCAACTCTATGGTTACGACCGCATCTGTGTCAATCCTGCCTTAGAGATGGGCGAGACGATGAAGGCGCACGGCATGACCGGTACGCAGCAATTCCAAAATCCCCGACTGGATGGTGTACAGGAGTTCTACGTAGACAAGCCGCTCATCAAGGAATATAAGGAACAGTCCGAGCAACGTTTCCTAGGTGTCAACGATGACGAACGGCAACACGTTTGGGGACTCTTTGGAGACCAGGACGATGTCGTCGATACATTCGGCATGTTCAGCGCTGTCTATCCGCAAGCCACCCACTTCCATGGCGAGCACCGTATGAACGACAAGAGTTTCATGCATAGCGTCGTACCAGTCATTCGTTGGATTGACGACAATCAGAACAAGCGCCAGCGCCCTATTATATATATAGGTGTAGAGAGCCTCTCCCCTTGCCCTCTCCAAAAAGAGAGGGAGCAAAAGCCCTTACCATCGGTGCAGAAGGCCATCCGCCAGCTGATAGAACACTATCAGGTGTATTTCGTTGCTGAGGACGAAGCTACTGCTCAGCCCTGGCTGACAGCATATATCGGTGTGCCTGCATGGCGCCACCTTGTCGTCACCTGGCGACGCGACCTGCTCTATGGCGACTACCTCATCAGTAAACGGAAGGAGGGCGACACGATGGCCACACTGCTGGAATATGGCAGCGATACCTTCAAGACCTGGGACGATATCATCGAATACTTCTCACGTCTCGGTGGTCAATAATACATTCCTTGCCAAAAAGTAAGCGCCCCGATCAGCATGACAGCTGTCGGGGCGCTCTTTTTATGTACTTGGACTGCTACTGATTAGAAGTCCATCTTGTCTAGTTCGTCGCTGAAGTCCTTAGGCTCTTTATTCTCTGCGGGAGCCTGATACTCATCGTTGCGCTCACGACGCTCGCCACGCTCAGGACGAGGACGACGCTCACGGCGCTCACCTCTATCGTGGCGTTCTCCACGCTCAGGGCGCTCGCCACGCTCGCGACGACGCTGCTGCGGCTCAACATAGTCGGCAGGCTTCTCAACGAGTACACGGTGAGAGAGCTTGAACTTACCGGTCTTAGGATCAATCTCCAGGAGCTTCACCTGAATCTTGTCACCCTCCTTGATGCCAGCCTCCTCGACGGTCTCGAGGCGCTTCCAGTCAATCTCAGAGATGTGCAGCAGACCGTCCTTGCCAGGCATGAACTCTACGAAGCAACCGTAAGGCATGATGCTTCTAACGGTACCCTCGTAAACCTCGCCAACCTCAGGGATAGCGACGATTGCCTTGATCTTAGCGATAGCAGCATCAATAGCTTCCTTGTTAGGACCGCTGACCTGAATCTTACCAACGCCATCCTCTTCATCAATCGTGATGGTAGCACCGGTATCTTCCTGCATCTGCTGGATAATCTTTCCGCCCGGGCCAATGACAGCACCAATGAACTCCTTGGGAATCTCGAAGGCCTCGATACGAGGAACATGGGGCTTCAGCTCAGGACGTGGCTCAGCGATGGTATCGGTGATGCACTTCAGGATGTGCTCACGACCAGCCTTAGCCTGCATCAGAGCCTTCTCCAGAATGTCGAACGACAGACCGTCGCACTTGATATCCATCTGGGTAGCGGTCAGACCATCCTTTGTACCGGTGGTCTTGAAGTCCATATCACCCAGGTGGTCCTCATCACCGAGGATATCTGACAGTATAGCGTACTTGTCCTCACCGGGATTCTTGATCAGACCCATAGCGATACCTGAAACAGGCTTCTTCATGGGAACACCAGCGTCCATCAGAGCCAGCGTACCAGCACAGACAGTAGCCATTGATGAAGAACCGTTAGACTCCAAAATCTGGCTCACTACACGAACGGTGTAGGGGAAGTCGGCAGGAATCATCTCCTTCAGACCGCGCCAAGCGAGGTGACCGTGACCAATCTCACGACGACCTACGCCACGTGAAGCCTTAGCCTCACCAGTACAGAAGGGAGGGAAGTTATAGTGGAGCAGGAAGCGCTGATAGCGAGCTTGGTACCCAGAGTAACAGTCGTCAGAGACTGGGTCTCACCACGAGTGAAGATAGAACTTCCGTGAGGCATGGGCAGCGGAGAAACCTCGCACCAGATAGGACGGATCTCGTCGGTCTTACGACCATCGAGACGGATACCCTCATCGAGGATACAACGGCGCATGGCATCGCGCTCTACGTCGTGGTAGTAGCGGTCCATCATGGCATATTTCTCTTCCAGCTCGTCTTCGGTAAGGTCGGCATGCTCAGCAGCATACTTCTCCTTGAAGTCAGCGAGAATCTTCTCGAAGGCCTCAGCACGGGCGTGCTTCTCAAGAGCCTGCTTGGTAACGTCGTAGGCGGGCTGATACAGCTCCTTGTTCATACGCTCACGCAGTTCCTCGTCGTTGACCTCGTGGTCGTACTCGCGCTTCACATCCTTGCCAAGCTCCTTGCTCAGCTCAGCCTGCAGCTCACACATGGGCTTGATGGCGTCCATGGCAGCTTTCAGGGCACCGAGCAGATCCTGCTCTGATACTTCCTTCATCTCACCTTCTACCATCATGATGTTCTCTGCCGAAGCACCAACCATGATGTCCATATCGGCCTCCTTCATCTGCTCGAAGGTAGGATCGATAACATACTCGCCATTGATGCGGGCTACGCGCACCTCAGAGATGGGGCACTCGAAGGGGATATCTGAACATGCCAGCGCAGCCGATGCAGCAAAACCTGCCAATGCATCGGGCTGGTCAACACCATCGGCGCTGAACAGCATTACGTTGACATAAACTTCTGCGTGATAGTTAGAGGGGAACAGCGGACGGAGCACACGGTCAACTAGACGGCTCGTCAGGATCTCATTGTCAGAAGCTTTACCCTCGCGCTTGGTGAAACCGCCAGGAAAACGTCCTGCGGCGGCATACTGCTCTCTGTAGTCTACCTGCAGAGGCATGAAATCTGTTCCGGGAACTGCATCTTTTGCGGCACAAACAGTAGCCAGC
>CADCGD010000009.1 GCA_902800925.1 uncultured Bacteroidales bacterium
AAAGACTGCGGCCGTCCCTACGACCCGGTACACAATGGTATGGATGCCGCATCAGTAGGCGCCCGCTCTGCCACCTACCGCTACATGTTCTCCATGAATATAACGACTATAGTATGGAATAAAATATAATATCATTAGTTCAGCAACAGCACGGCCGCAAGCTCAGCGACAAGCCCAGCGTGAAGGGCGTTTATGTGAATAACGGACGTAAAGTAATAATCAAATAAAAAACTAACAAGACAATGAGTCGCTTGTTTAACAAGAACTGGGTGCTCGCCGCCACCCTCATTTGCGGCGCAAGCGTAATGACCTCATGCTCGTCGAGCGAGGACAACGCCGCGCAGGGTGACGGCCATGCGAAGAAGGCGCTGCTGGTCATTCTCGACGGCTGGGGCATCGGCGACAAGAGCAAGGGGGACGTGATCTATCAGACGGCGACACCTTATATGGACTATCTGTATGCCAACTATCCGCACTCCGAATTGCAGGCCTCGGGCGAGTACGTGGGGCTGCCCGACGGACAGATGGGCAACTCGGAGACGGGCCACCTGAACATCGGCGCCGGACGCATCGTGTATCAGGACCTGGTGAGGATCAACCGAGCCTGTGCCGACAACTCCATCCTGGAGAACTCGGAGGTGAAGTCGGCTTTCGGCTATGCCAAACAGAGCGGCAAGAGCGTCCACCTGATGGGCCTAACGTCCACTGGCGGCGTTCATTCGTCGTTCGGCCACCTGCTGAAACTCATCGACATCGCCAAGGAGTATGGCATCGGAAACTGCTACCTACACTGCTTCATGGACGGCCGCGACACCGACCCACGGGCGGGCAAGGGCTTCATTGCCGACCTGCAGAAGTACGTGGACGAGGCAGGCGTGGGCGCTATCGCCACGATTATAGGCCGCTACTACGCCATGGACCGCGACAAGCACTGGGACCGCATCAAGCTGGCTTACGACCTGCTGGTAAACGGCAAGGGCCGCAAGGTGACCGACATGGTGGCGGGCGTGCAGTCGTGCTATGACGCTCACACCGAGGAGCACAAGAATACCGACGAGTTCATGGAGCCGCTGGTGAACAGCAACGTGGACGGGCGCATCAAGGAGGGCGACGTGGTTATCTTCTACAACTACCGCAGCGACCGCGCCAAGGAGTTGACCATCGTGCTCACGCAACAGGACATGGCTGAGCAGGGCATGACGACCATCCCCAACCTGCAGTACTACTGCATGACGCCCTACGACGACACCTTCACTGGCGTACACATCCTCTTCCCCAAGGAGAACCTGACGAACACCCTGGGCGAATACATCGCCTCGAAGGGACTCAGCCAGCTGCACATCGCCGAGACGGAGAAGTATGCCCACGTCACCTCGTTCATCAACGGCGGCCGCGAAGAGCCCTTCGAGGGCGAAGACCGCATCCTGGTAGCCTCACCTCAGGTGGCCACCTACGACCTGAAGCCCGAGATGTCGGCCCTCGAAGTGAAGGACCGGCTGGTCGAGGCGCTCAAGACTGGCAAGTACGACTGGATAGTGGTGAACTTCGCCAACAGCGACATGGTGGGCCACACCGGCGTCTATACAGCCATCGAGTCTGCCGTGAAGACCATTGACCAGTGCCTCGGCGAGGTGGTGGAGACGGCCAGGAAGATGGGCTACGAGACCATCATCACCGCCGACCACGGCAACGCCGACCATGCCATCAATGACGACGGTACGCCCAACACGGCACACTCCGTCAACCCCGTCCCCTTCATCTACGTGACAGAGAACAAAAACGCGAAGGTGCAGGGCGGCGCCCTCTCCGACGTGGCTCCCAGCATCCTCCACATCATGGGGCTACAGCAACCCGAGGAGATGACAGGCAAGTGCCTGATTCAAGAATAAGCATTATAGACATTTTTATTTCCAAAAACAAAACAAGATGAGAAAGATGATGCATTGGATGCTCTCCGCTGCCATCCGACCATTGGTGCTCACCATGGTCTTTTGCGGCGCAAGTGTATTCATGGCTTGCTCGTCGAACGACGACAACCCGGCAGGGCAGACGGACGTGTCTGCCATCAGCGACAAGGTCTGGGCTTACAGTCAGACTCACCCGGACGGATTCACGCTTGACATCCGCACGATGACGGAGCCGACCGAGGGAATCGCCGTCAGCTATGCCGCCACCGAGAACAGCCATTCGCGTGACCAGCTCGACATGGTGGTGAGCCATGCCTTGCAGCACGAAGGATATGTAGGCGGTTGGCTGAATGGCGAGAATGGCCTTTACTATTTCGACAGTACAAAACTGTTCCCAGAGGATGACCTGAAGGGTGCGCTCCAGTTTGGAAAGGAGAACGGCCAGTACTCCGTTTTCATCGGCATCGACGTGGCTGGAGAGATTGCCAAGCGATTGGGCGTCGGCATCCAGTTCGTGCCTACGTCATGGCCGACGCTGACGGCCGACGTTCAGGCCAAGCCGCAGACCTTCGACCTCGCCATCGGCGGCATCACCATCACCGATGCCCGCCGCGAGACGATGCTGATGAGCGACGGCTATCTGGCCAACGGCAAGACCATCCTCTGCCGTGCCGCCGAGGCTGACCGCTACAAGTCATTGGCAGACATCGACAAGTCCGAGGTGCGCGTGATGGTGAACCCCGGCGGACTGAACGAGAAGTTTGCCAACGAGAACCTGACCCACGCCACCGTCATCGTCCACCCCAAGAACGAGGAAATACCGTCGCTCATTGCCGAGGGCGAGGCCGACGTGATGATAACCGAGATTACCGAGGCCCCCTGGTACGTGCAGAACGATGTGCGCCTGGCCGCCCCGCTGCTCGCCGCCCCCTTTACCCACGGCGAAATCGGCGTGCTGATGAGCAAGGGTCAGGACGACCTGCTCGCCCTCGTCAATGGCGTCATCGCCCAGATGAAGGCCGACGGCACCCTGCGCCGCCTGCATGAGAAATACGGACTGATATATGCTTACGAATAAATCATATAAACAAATAAATATTAACTCTTAAACAAAAGCATGACAATATGACAGGTACCAGGTACCTGTCATATATTACCCATCTTCTGCTGCCATTGGATAGCTAAGCGGGAGCTCTATGGCTTTAGGCTTTGACGCCTCTCTTACCATTGACTTGTAGGCTTCGATGGCGTGGCGCCAATCATTATTGCTCATGCCTGGATAGCGTTCGCCAAACCTCTTCTGCACCTCAATCTGTAAGTCACCATCGCTGATGTTGCTATCCATGTGAAGGCGAGTCTTTATAAGGTTGCAGAGTTCCGTATCATCCTCCACGTCAACAAGTTTAGGAAGATATGAGTCACTCGTATTCAGGAACTTGCTCAGGAAGGCTTTCAGTTTATCAATTACCGTCTGTTTCTTCTCGCCACTCTCAGGCAGGAACGGATTTGTTGGTGGCAGAATCTTTGCAATGCCCGTACCCGTTTCTGTCACATATCCATCCATAAATGCACGACGCATAAAGGCTTCCGTCTCTATCTGTTTCAGATGTTCTTCGTTGATGATGCTCTGCAACATACTGCGCTTCTCCTGCTCAATGAAGCGTTCCCATTCATCGCCTACATCAGCTCCCTTCTGAGGATTCATTTTTTCGATGAACTTCTCTATCAAGTCGCGCTTGTCACGCATATCGGGGCTGGCATCCATCTGTTTCCTAATCTTCACGATAATCTCTTTATCCTCACAGTTCTTGTCGTGATACTGTTGGATGAGTTGCAGAATATAGTGAATATTGATTTGCACCTGCTTCACCAGCTCCATCTCAAAAACGATGTCGTCAGTAATATCCTCGCGTTCGTGCTTCTCTGGCTTACGACGGAATTTCTCGTATAGCGTATTATACCAGCCAAGATAGTCTTGATAGCGCATCTCGTCAACTATCTGCGCTTCTGTAGTAAAGTCGTCAAAGGCATTCAGGATATTGCGCAATCGCAGTATCTCGCCCATCAGATGGATGAAAGCCTTCTGCTGTTCCTCGTCAATGATGTTGGGTATTGTCTCCACAGGATACAGCGCCAGCAGCCTGTCGATAAGTGCCGTGTATGGTTCATGCTGATTACCCTTCTCGTCCTCATAGCCTTTGCTGTAATACTCCTCGAACGACTTCATGAATACCAATCCTGAAGCATTCTCGTCGCCAAAGATTGACAGACTCTTATTGGTAGCCTCCTCCAGATTGCGGAAGCAGACAATGTTACCACAGTTCTTTACCGCATTCAGTATTCTGTTTGTACGACTGTAGGCTTGCAGCAGTCCGTGCATCTTTAGGTTCTTATCCACCCACAGCGTGTTCAGCGTCTTAGCGTCGAAACCAGTCAGGAACATTCCCACCACTATTAGGATGTCAATCTGCTTGTTCTTCATTCTCTGCGACACATCCTTATAGTACGACTGGAACTTCTCGCTGTCTGTGCCGTAGTTGGTGTTAGGCTCCCACATCTTATTATAGTCCTTGATGGCCTTCTCCAGCGCATCACGACTTTGCACGTCAGGTGCCGTCCCTACCTCTTCAGGATTCTCGTCGCCTCCCATACCCCACTCGTCCACTTCTTCCTCATTGGCATTGAAGGTATAGATGGTTGCCACCTTGAGTTGAGGACCATCAGTCTTTGCCAACTGCCTCTTAAACTCATTATAATAGAGGATGGCACTCTTCACGCTATCCACTGCCAATATAGAGTTGAACTTATGGAATGTCTTCTCCGAGAAGTGCTCGATGATATACTTCACGACAATTCTGATTCGTCGAGGGTCATGCATCGCCTCATCCGTATCTATGCCCCACACCTTCTTTCTATCCACATCGTTCTTCATGCGCATCGTAGAACTATAGTCTACATGGAAGCGCAGCACGTTCTTGTCTCTGATGGCATTGATAATGGTATAGGTATGCAGCGCCTTTGTCGGTTTTCCGTCTTTGTCCGGTTCTCCACCAAACAGCTGTGCCGTAGTAGCATACTTGCTGCTTCCGCTGGCATTGATGGCAAAGATGGGCGTACCCGTAAATCCAAACATCAGGTACTTCTTCACCCGCTTCACTATCAACTTGTGCATATCGCCAAACTGACTGCGATGACACTCGTCGAATATCAGCACGATGTTCTCTTTCTGAAGCACCTCGCGCAGTTTCTCATCCTGTTCCCAGATGTTGGGCTTCATCAGATTCGACAACTTCTGTATTGTGGTGATGATAATGCTTACGCTGTCATCCTTCAGCTGTTCGCGCAGAATCTTCGACGAGCCATTGCTGTTGGCACAGTTGGGTTCGAAGTTGTCATATTCCTTCATGGTCTGATAGTCCAAGTCCTTTCTATCTACCACGAATAGCACCTTCTTGATATTCTCCATCCTCGATGCCAGCTGCGCAGTCTTAAACGATGTCAGCGTCTTGCCCGAACCAGTAGTGTGCCAGATATATCCTCCTGCCTTGGTGGTTCCCTGCCATTTGTTATAGATAGCCGTCTGTATGCGTTGCAGAATCTTCTCTGTCGCTGCTATCTGGTAAGGACGCATCACCAGTAGCTGCTTATCCACGTTGAACACACAGTATTTCGTCAAGATGTTCAGAATGGTATGCTTTGCAAAGAACGTAGAGGTAAAGTCCCTCAGGTCAGTCAACAACGTATTCTCCTGGTCAGTCCAGTAGGAAGTAAACTCAAACGTGTTGCCATCCGTCTTTTTTCCTCTTGGTGTTCCTATTGACTCTTGCTCCTTTGCATAGCGAGTAGTGTTTGAATAGTATTTTGTCTCCGTACCATTCGAGATGACGAATATCTGCACGAAGTCAAACATCGCCCTACCCGCCCAGAACGAATCTCGCTGATAGCGGTTTATCTGGTTGAATGCCTCTTTGATGTCAACGCCTCTGCGTTTTAGTTCTACCTGCACCATTGGCAGACCATTCACCAGTATTGTTACGTCATAGCGGTTCTTGTAGGTACCATTTTCCTCTTTATACTGGTTGGTCACTTGCAGACGATTGTTATAGATGTTCGTCTTATCCACCAGTTTGATGTTCTTTGTCTGTCCGTTGTCCAGCGTGATGTTCAGGATATAGCCTTTGCCTTGCAGCATCTCCGTCTTATCCTGTATGGTCATCTGGTCGTTAGATATCATCGGTAGCAGACGCATCCATTCTGCATCCGTCAGCTTCAGGTCGTTGAGCGTTTCCAGTTGCTGGCGCAGATTCAGTAGCAGCCCTTGCTCATCTTTCACTTGCACATACTCATAGCCCTGACTCTGCAGCTGTTTTATCAGGTCATGCTCCAGCTTCGCCTCACTCTGATATCCTCCGTCGGGCTTAGCCCCCACCTCGTAGTGGGCCATTACCGTCTGGTGCTCCTGTTCTACTATGATTTTATAGTCGTCCATAGCTTTTTTTAGTATCTTTTACTTGTTATTTCAGAATTAATGTTTATCTTTGCAGCGAGAATTAATTGGATATAAGTTATGGAAAGCGTACAACCAACTGTTTTCAACCCCGCCCAGCTCTATTTGCTTGATGTGTTTGCACGCATCAAAAGCGATGAAGAACTGAATGACATCAAGCAGCTTGTAAGCGATTATTATGCCAAGAAGCTTGATGCGCATCTTAATCAACTTTGGGACGAGGGTGTTCTTGACCAAAAGAGACTTGATGAAATTAACGATATGGACCTTCATCAATGGCTCCGTGAGCAGAAAGAACAGTAAAAAACTGCTGTATAGACCAACATGCGAATAGTACTTGACACCAATAGTCTTATACAGAGCATTTCTCCCAAAAGCACATACCATGAAGTATGGCAGTCTGTACTGACAGGCAGAAACGTTCTTTGTGTATCCAATGAAATCTTGGAAGAATATGCAGAGATACTCAACAGACTTGCGGGGAAAAAGACTGCCGACCTTGTCCTCAACACAATTATAGAATGTAAGAATGTCGTATTCCTTACGCCCTATTATCATTTTAACCTCATCTCCGCAGACCCTGACGACAACAAGTTTGTTGATTGTGCCATACAAGCCAATGCACGTTACATTGTCACCAACGACCATCATTACGATGTGTTGCGCCAAATTGAATTTCCCAAAGTGGGAATTATCAAATTGATGGATTTCCTGCAGATGATTCATGAATAGTATCATCTTATTCAAACGTTAAGAGTTTATTCCGATAGTATTCATATTGTTTTTCACGCTGCTTCAGCTGCGCTTCTAAGTTTTGTATCGAAGCCTCGAAGGTATCGAGGATGGAGACAATGTGTTGCTGCTCGGAGAGTGGAGGGACTGGAATTACAATACGCTGAAAATCTTTAGCAGTTATTTGGGCTATAGGCATAGCTTCATCTCCTTTATATTGTCTCCTAACTTTTTCACTTTGCCAAACATAAAAAAGGAATTTACTATTTATTGCAAAGCTCCTTAATATTGTCATAAAAGCGCCAAAAGCCATCCCTTCAGCTTCTTTCGTAATCATTGCAGCTTTTCCAACAAGTCGTTTACTTCCGTTCCTTACACAGATAAGGATATCGTTTTCTTGTACCCTTGCCCTTTCCGGTATTTCCATTTGAACAAAAACGTTATCATCAAAAGACAAAACATCATCATTGATATTTGATGACCTCAATACTAGCGTTCCAGAATCACTGACGTTCTCAGGTTTATAAGTTAAACCTGTAAAGCTTTTAGCTACATCAGTTATGAACTTCATTTCCACCCCCGTTTTTCCTTCAAGATCGAGAAGTTGGTCACGATAATATTCATATTGTTTTCTTCGCTGGGCTATCTGCTCCTTTAGGTTGTCTATAGCAGAAGTGAAGGTATCAAGGATTCCCACTATCCGAGCCTGCTCTTCAAGAGAAGGGATAGGGATAAGGATAGAATTTATAACCTTGGCAGAAAGATGCTTTACCGAACCGCCAGCAGTTTCTTTTTCTATTTTTTTAAAAACAGGCCCCATATAATGGAATAAATAACCATCAATGCTATATCCGTCTTTTCCCTTTAGTTTAAGCACTCGTTGGTTAAGTAGCCCATCTCTATCATTCCATTTCCCAAGATTAAACTCGCCATCCATTCCTACAAGAATATCGCCTTTCTTTATTCTATATACCTCATTAAACTCACCAGAATAATATGTACTAGCTTTTGCAGGTTTCACATCTCTGATTCGAATTAAAGGCATATAGGTTGAGTCTTCTGAAAATTGAGAAGACTCAAAAGGATATCCATAAAGGACATCAGAAACAGCAACTAGTTTCATCCACTCTACCATACTCTACTCTCCTAATTCTTTGATGATGGACTCTATCTTCTTGTTCAACTCATTACCCTCAGCTACTAAGGTTTCAAGTTTTGCATTAACCTCTGCGATGTCAATCACCTCATGAGTATCTTCTTGCTCTACATAGCTACTGACGCTAAGGTTGCAATCGTTCTCTAAGATATCATCGTTCTTCACCAACTTGGCAAGATACTGCTCATCCTTGCGATTGACAAAGAGTTCCATAATCTTGTCTTGATGCTCAGGCAGGAGAACGTTCTTGTTGCCATCCTTCTGGAACAGCTTGCTGGCGTCGATGAAGAGAACGGAAGAGTCCACCTTTGCACTCTTCTTCAGCACAATGATACACGTTGCTATACCCACGCCAAAGAAGAGGTTGGCGGGCAACTGGATGACGGTATCAACATAGTTGTTCTTGATGAGATACTGGCGAATCTTCTTCTCGTCGCCGCCACGATAGAGCACACCAGGGAACTCTACAATGGCAGCTGTGCCTCGTTCGCTGAGGTGCCAAAGCATGTGCATGGTGAAAGCCAAGTCGGCAGCGCTTTTGGGTGCAAGGACTCCTGCAGGTGCATAGCGCTCGTCGTTAATCAAGATGGCATTGTCCTTGCCTTCCCATTTCAGCGAATAAGGGGGATTGCTGACAATAGCATCAAAGGGAGCATCCTGCATGTGCTGGGGCTTCAGCAGGGTGTCCTCCAGACGAATGTCGAAGTTGTCGAAATTCACATTATGCAGGAACATGTTGATGCGGCAGAGGTTGTAGGTGGTAGGATTCACCTCCTGACCAAAATATTGCAGGTTGGGGTTCTGCTTGCCTATGGTCTTGGCAAACTTCAACAGCAACGAGCCCGATCCACAGGCAGGGTCGTACACCTTATTAATATTTGGATTGTTCCAAGAGGCCAGCTGTGCCAATAGCTCACTGACCTGCTGAGGGGTAAAGAACTCGCCACCACTCTTGCCCGCCTGCGAAGCATACATCTGCATCAGAAACTCGTAAGTGTCGCCAAAGGTGTCGTTCTCCGTATCGTTGTATTTGGAACCCAGCTCCATTTGTGCTACGGTCTGTAGCACTTTCGCCAGCAGTTGGTTGCGCTTAATCACAGTACTGCCCAGCGACGCACTATCTACTGAGAAGTCGCTGAACAGCCCACGAAGATCTTCCTCAGAAGCGGTACCAATGGCTGAGGCCTCGATGCTACGGAAGATATTGGTCAGCCGCTCGTTCAGGTTCTCATCTTTCTCTGCTGTCTTTACCACATTCTGGAACAGCTGTGAGGGCAGAATGAAGTAGCCCTTCTCTTCTACCATCTTCTGGCGGATGTTCTCTGCCATCTCGTCGCTGATATTAGCATAGTCAAAGTCAGGCTGACCAGCCTCCTTCATCAGCTGGTGGATGTAGTCGCAGATATTCTCTGAGATAAAACGATAAAAGATGGAGCCAAGCACATAGGCTTTGAACTCCCAGCCATCCACACTGCCACGCAGGTCGTTGGCTATCTTCCATATTGTTTTGTGCAGTTCTGCACGCTCTTGCATTGTTGCCATGATATACGATAGTCTTAGGAGCGAAAGGACTATCGTTCGAGAAAATGGGTTCATCAATGCAAGAACCTCAGGACACAATAAAAGCGTGAACCGCCCTTATCAATGTCCCAAGGTCCTCGGATGACCCATTCATACCAGATAAGTCGTCCACGCTATCGCGTAGACGTTAGTCTCATAAAGTGGTATGAATGTCTATTGAATTTCCGAGGTTCAGGGACATTCCGAATATAGCACTAACGCTATAAATTATTATCCACTAAAATCATACCGCCACCCTGCGCTCAGGGACTAAGCCGTGGCTTTGCCGTTTACGTCACATCGGCAGTACTTGAATGCAAAGATACAAATTAATTTGTACAATAGCAAGATTTTCGAGAAAAGATTTGGAAACAAAAAAGAAAATAGCGAGATATTTTCATGAAATACCTCGCTGAGTGTATGTAAACAGAAAGAGACACAAGTGACAGGTACCTGTTTCGCTTTCTAATTTTGTATCACGAAGCTAAGATTCGGGAAAGGCCGAGGATTGCTTTATAAAAGGACTTACTATAGTCCTTTATCCTATTAAATAGGGACTTATAGTCATAGATAGGCTATATGCAGGAACAGCTAAACTGCGTCTGGATATTGCTTCTTTTGCGGAATAATTGCAAAAATTAGGGGAAGTGTTAAGTTTTTTGCCTTATATATTCAATGAATTCTCTTCCAAAAGGAATGGAATGACACCAATATACATAATACCCTCCTCATCTGTCCATGCTTTCGCATTTCCGTCTAAGATAACAATCTTGCGAAAGAAGTCTCCAGAATTTTTAAGGGAAAAAGTTTCTTGATCCCTCTTAGCTTCAGTATCTACATTCAAAGCCGACTGGATATATACTTTCTCACGTCCCGTATTGACAATAAAGTCGATTTCGTATTGTGACTGCTGTTTCTTACCGTCTTTCACAATGGTCACTTCTACCACACCTACATCTACGCTATACCCCCTGCGAAGCAATTCGATGAATATCATGTTTTCCATCAAGTGCGATTTCTCCTGCTGACGGAAATTTAGCTTAGCATTCCTTAATCCAGTGTCCATAGAATAGAACTTCAGCGTATTCTCAAAGTAACTAAAGGGTAGAAAGCAGGAACGACTTACCACAGCGACGAATACCAGTGATAATCTTTACCTTCCCGTTCCACCGTTTGCTGAGCAGGTCTTTGACGTAGTGTTCTCTTTGAATAATCATAGTACTTATAGTTTCTTACTGCAAATTCTGTCTCACTATTCGACCATTTTTGCAGTGCAAAGATACACAATATTCTCAAATCTTCCAAACAAAATTCTCAAAAGTTGCTCGCAAAATTCTCAAATCTATTTGATTTTTAGCTATCGTTGCGCCTTTTTCTTATTTCTTTCCTCCTGTTACGGCCTCGCGCATTTCTTTCAGCAGGTCGCTGGCGAAGATGAAGTCGGTGAGGCGCTTGTTGGTGGAGTTCATGATCTGCGAGGAGTTGCCCTGCCACTCTTTGTGGCCCTCGTAGATGTAGACGATGTTCTCGCCGATGCCCATCACCGAGTTCATGTCGTGGGTGTTGATGATGGTCGTCATGTTGAATTCGCGCGTGATGGAGTGCAGCAGGTCGTCGATGACCAGCGAGGTCTTGGGGTCGAGTCCGCTGTTGGGCTCGTCGCAGAACAGGTATTTGGGATTCATGGAGATGGCGCGGGCAATGGCCACACGCTTCTGCATACCACCACTGATTTCGCCAGGGAATTTGTTCTCGGCACCCACCAGGTTGACACGCTCCAGACAGTACATGGCGCGCTTGGTGCGCTCGCGGAGCGTCATGTTGGAGAACATGTCCAGCGGGAACATCACGTTCTCCAGTACCGACAGCGAGTCGAAGAGTGCTGCCGACTGGAATATCATGCCCATCTCGCGGCGCATGAGCACCTTCTCCTTCTTCGACATCTGTACGAAGTCACGTCCGTCGTAGAGTATCTGTCCGCTGGTAGGCTCGAAGAGTCCGACGAGGTTCTTCATGAGCACCGTCTTTCCTGAACCGCTCTGACCAATGATGAGGTTGATCTTGCCGTCTTCGAAGACCGTGCTGATACCTTTCAGCACCTCCTTCTCCTCAAAACTCTTATATAGGTTCTTGACTTCAATCATGACAGCAATTGAGTTAAGAAGACGTCGCTAAACAGTATCAGTACGCTGGAACAAACCACAGCGTCTGTGGAGGCCTTACCCACATTCACGGAGCCGCCTTCTACGGTATATCCGAAATAGGACGGCACTGCCGATATGATAAAGGCAAAGAACATACTCTTGATGATGGACATCCACACGAACCACGCCTTGAAGTCGTGCTGCAAGCCCAGTGTGAGGTCGTCGGGCACGATGATGTGTCCAATATAAGCAGTGCCATAGGCACCCATGATACCCATTGCCGACGAGAAGATAACCAGTAGCGGCATGATGGTCAGCATGCCCAGAATCTTGGGCAGGATAAGGTAGCACGCGGAGTTGACACCCATGATGTCGAGGGCGTCAATCTGTTGTGTGACGCGCATGGTACCTATCTCCGAAGCGATGTTCGACCCCACCTTGCCTGCCAGGATGAGACACATGATAGAACTGGAGAACTCCAGCAGCATGATTTCACGCGTTGTGTAGCCCGATACCCAGCGGGGCATCCAAGGTGACTGGATGTTCAGCTTCATCTGAATACAGATGACTGCACCGATGAAGAACGAGATGAGCAGTACGATGCCGATGGAGTTGATGCCCAACTGCGCCATCTCCTTGACATACTGCTTCCAGAACATGCGGAAACGCTCTGGGACGGAGAATGTGCGTCCCATGAGTATCACGAACTTTCCGAACGTGGCCAGCGCATTGTATAGTAATCTCATGACCATAATCGGGTGCAAAGGTAATCATTTTATTGAACACAAAGGCACAAAGACGCAAAGATTTTTTTAAAATAATGAAAAACTTCGTATCTTTGTGTCTTTGTGTTCCATTATTTTTGTAACTTTGCAGGCGATTATGGACGAACAAAACAATGTGAAGGAGCCCGAGAGACTGGTGCTACGCACCGAGGGGCTGGTGAAGCGCTACGGAAAACGCACGGTGGTGAACGACGTGTCGTTTGATGTGAGGCAGGGCGAGATTGTTGGACTGCTGGGACCTAACGGTGCAGGTAAGACGACGTCGTTCTATATGACGACGGGACTCATCGTACCCAACGAGGGACATATCTACCTGGGTGACGAGGAGGTGACTTCTTATCCCGTCTACAAGCGTGCCCGTGCAGGCATCGGCTACTTGGCGCAGGAGGCTTCTGTGTTCCGTAAGATGTCGGTAGAGGACAATATCCTCTCTGTGTTGGAGATGACTGGCAAGCCTCGCGAGTATCAGCTGGAGAAGTTGGAGAGCCTGATCAAGGAGTTCCGTCTGCAGAAGGTTCGCAAGAATAAGGGTGACCAGCTGTCGGGTGGTGAGCGTCGTCGTACGGAGATTGCCCGCTGTCTGGCTATCGAGCCCAAGTTCATCATGCTTGACGAACCCTTTGCCGGTGTAGACCCCATCGCCGTTGAGGATATCCAGTTTATTGTGTGGAAACTGAAGGATCTGAACATTGGTATCCTGATTACCGACCATAATGTGGAAGATACGCTGTGTATCACCAATCGTGCCTACCTGCTCTTTGAGGGTCGCATCCTGTTCCATGGCTCTCCTGAAGAACTAGCAGCCAACCCCATTGTGCGCAAGAATTATCTGACGGAGTCGTTCGTGTTGCGCCAGAAGGACTTCTCGGCACTCGAAGAACAGCGTAAGGCCGAAGAGAATGACGATTGATAGTTAATAATTCATAATTCGTCATTCGTAATTCATAATTATTTTGTAATTTTGCACGCTCAAAACGATTATATATATAATTAATAAGGTATAAAAGAAGATGAATATTCAATTTGAAGCTCCTGATAAGGTGAATGGTCTGATGACTATCACTATGGAGACGGCTGACTATCAGCCTGAGGTCGAGAAGACCCTGAAAGACTATCGCAAGCGTGCACAGATTCCCGGATTCCGTCCCGGTCAGGCTCCTATGGGCATGATCAAGCGTCAGTATGGTACCAGCGTCAAGGTTGACGTGGTGAACAAACTGCTGGGCGAGAAGCTCTACGGTTATGTGCAGGATAACAAGATTCATATGTTGGGTGAACCCCTTCCCAGCGAGCAGCAGGCTCAGCTCGACTTCGAGAGCGACCAGCCGCTGGTATTCAAGTTTGATATTGCTGTGGCTCCTGAGTTCGAGGCTAATCTGAGCGGTAAGGACAAGGTGCCTTTCTATAACATCACCGTTGACGACAAGCTCATCGACCAGCAGGTAGAGATGTATCAGAGTCGTGCAGGTCACTATGATAAGGTAGAGGCTTTCGACGCTGAGCAGCGCGACATGCTGAAGGGTGACCTGCGTGAGGTGAATGGTACTATCGAGGTTGCTGACGCAGTGCTGATGCCTCAGTATATGAAGGTAGAAGACCAGAAGAAACTCTTCGAGGGTGCTAAGCTGGGCGATATCATCACCTGGAATCCTCGCAAGGCTTATCCTGAGAGTGATGTAGAGGTTTCGAGCCTGCTGAAGATCCAGAAGGACGAGGTGAAGGACCACGAGGGCGACTTCACTTTCCAGATTACTGAGATCAGCCGTTTTGTCAAGGCTGAGATTGGCAAGGAGCTCTTCGACCAGACCTTCGGTGAGGGTACTGTCAAGGACGAGAAGGAGTTCCGTCAGAAGATTGCCGACCAGATCAGTCAGCAGTTCAAGGCCGACAGCGACTACAAGTTCCTGCTCGACGTTCGTGAGCACATGGAGAAGAAGGTTGGCAAGTTGGAGTTCCCAGAGGCTATCCTGAAGCGTGTGATGCTGCAGAACAACAAGGACAAGGGTGCTGACTTCGTAGAGAAGAACTTCGAGGCAAGCATCAAGGAGTTGGCTTGGCACCTGATCAAGGAGCAGCTCGTCAGTGCTCAGGGCATCAAGATTGAGGATGCTGACCTGAAGGAGACCGCCAAGGAGGCTGCCCGTGCACAGTTCGCTCAGTATGGTATGTCGAACGTTCCTGATGAGTATCTGGAGAACTACGCTCAGGAGATGCTGAAGAAGCGCGAGACTGTTGACGGACTGGTAGACCGTGCCGTTGACGTGAAGCTGACTGCCGCTCTGAAGAGTGTTGTGAAGCTCGATGAGAAAGAGATTTCTCTGGAGGACTTCCAGAAGATGCTTCAGGAGAAGTAAAAAGGTGAAAAAGTAATGAGGTAAATAGAATTATAATTCTTTAACCAAAAAAAGAGCCGGAATGTCATTGCATTCCGACTTTTTTTTGTAATTTTGTATCTACTTATTGATATGACTATGAACAACGATTTTAGAAAATACGCTACCAAGCACCTTGGAATCAATGGTCTCGTGCTCGATGAAGTGATGAGTGCACAGGCTCAGTATCTCAATCCGTATATCCTGGAGGAACGCCAGTTGAACGTCACACAGATGGACGTCTTCTCGCGCTTGATGATGGATCGTATCATCTTCCTTGGCACACAGATTGACGACTATACCGCAAATACTCTGCAGGCACAGTTGCTCTATCTTGATTCAGTAGATTCAGGAAAGGATATCTCTATCTACCTGAACTCTCCTGGCGGCAGTGTGACGGCAGGACTGGGTATCTATGATACCATGCAGTTCATCTCCAGCGATGTAGCTACCATCTGTACGGGTATGGCTGCCTCGATGGCTGCTGTGCTGCTTGTTGCAGGTACTGAAGGCAAGCGTTCTGCGCTGCCGCATAGCCGCGTCATGATTCACCAGCCATTGGGTGGTGTGCAGGGTCAGGCTTCGGATATCGAGATTGAGGCCAAGGAGATTATGAAGTTCAAGAAAGAGCTCTATACCATCATCTCTGAGCATTCGCACACTCCTTATGACAAAGTGTGGAACGACTCTGACCGCAACTACTGGATGACAGCAGAAGAGGCTAAGGAGTATGGTATGATTGATCAGGTGCTGAAGAAGAAGTAATGCGCTTCGCTAGTGAAGAGTGAAAAGTGAAGAGTGAAGAATGGCAAAGAAGAAATGTAATTTCTGTGGACGCTCGGAGGACCAAGTGCGACTCCTGATAACTGGTGTGGACGGCTGCATCTGCGAAGATTGTGCTGTTCAGGCCTATCAGGTCGCTACGGCTAATGGCTATGGTCCTGAAGCGAAGAAAGTCAAAAAGGATTTTAAGACTCAGCGCATTCCCAAACCCAAGGAGATTAAGGAACATCTGGACCAGTATGTCATTGGACAGGACGAGGCTAAGCGCTATCTTTCCGTTGCTGTCTACAACCACTATAAGCGTTTGCAACAGCCACAAGACGACAATGGCGTGGAGATTGAGAAGTCGAACATCATTATGGTGGGTTCGACAGGAACAGGTAAGACCCTGTTGGCCCGTACCATTGCAAAAATGCTTGACGTGCCTTTCACCATTGTCGACGCTACTGTGTTTACAGAGGCTGGCTATGTCGGTGAGGATGTTGAGAGCATTCTGACCCGTCTGTTGCAGGTGGCTGACTATAATGTCGAGGCTGCCCAACGTGGCATCGTCTTTGTCGACGAGATAGACAAGATAGCCCGAAAGACAGATAACCCTTCTATTACGCGTGACGTGAGTGGCGAGGGTGTGCAGCAGGGACTGCTCAAACTGTTGGAGGGAACCATTGTCAACGTGCCCCCACAGGGTGGCCGTAAGCATCCTGACCAGGAGTATATCCATATTGACACGCATAACATCCTGTTTATCTGCGGCGGTGCTTTTGATGGTATTGAGCGCAAGATTGCCCAGCGCCTGAATACCCATGTGGTGGGCTATAACTCTGTGCAGAACGTGCGCAAGATTGACAAGAATGAGCTGATGCAGTATGTGCAGCCGCAGGACTTGAAGTCGTTTGGACTGATTCCTGAGATTATCGGTCGTCTGCCAGTGCTCACCTACCTGAATCAATTGGATCGTAAGGCACTCACACGTATCCTCACGGAGCCGAAGAACTCTATTGTGAAGCAGTATGTGAAGCTGTTCCAGATGGATGGTATTGAGCTGTCTTTCTCGCAGGAGGCGCTGGACCTCATTGTCGACAAGGCAGTAGAATATAAGTTGGGAGCCCGTGGACTGCGTTCCATCGTGGAGAATATCATGATGGATGCGATGTTTGAGACTCCTTCCAAGAGAATGAAATCCTTTGAGGTGACGAGAGAGTATGCCCAGAAGCAGCTCGCGCAGTCGCACCTGCAATAAAAAAATGAAGAGCCTATGGCAAAAGAAAAACATAACCTGACGGAAGCATTAAAGAAGTATTTCGGCTTCGATAAGTTCAAAGGCGACCAGGAAGCCATCGTGCAGAACGTGCTTGATGGCAAAGACACCTTTGTGCTCATGCCCACGGGTGGCGGTAAGTCACTGTGCTACCAGCTGCCATCGCTGCTGATGGATGGCACTGCTATCGTTATCTCACCGTTGATAGCCCTGATGAAGAATCAGGTGGATGTTATCAGTTCGATGAGCGATGAAGGTACGGCACACTACTTGAACTCGTCGCTGAACAAGACGGCTATTGACCAGGTCAAGGCCGATATCATGACAGGACGTACCAAACTGCTGTATGTCGCTCCAGAGTCGTTGACAAAGGAGGACAATGTGGAATTCCTGAAGCAGGCGAAGATATCGTTCTACGCCATCGACGAGGCGCATTGTATCTCGGAGTGGGGGCATGACTTCCGACCGGAATACCGCCGTATTCGTCCTATTATCAACGAGATAGGCGAGGCACCGATTATTGCGCTGACGGCTACGGCTACCGATAAGGTGCGTACGGATATCAAGAAGAATCTGGGTATCGTGGACGCTACTGAGTTCAAGAGTTCGTTCAATCGTCCCAACCTGTATTATGAGGTACGCCCGAAGACAACGGATGTGGACAAGGATATCATCAAGTTCATCAAACAGCATCCGGGCAAGAGTGGAATTATCTACTGTTTGTCACGTAAGAAGGTAGAGGAACTGGCAGAGATACTGAAAGCCAACGACATCAAGGCGGCGCCCTATCATGCTGGCTTGGAGTCGGCATTGCGTTCCCAGACACAGGACGATTTCCTAATGGAGGAAATCGATGTCATCGTGGCTACCATCGCCTTCGGTATGGGTATCGACAAGCCTGATGTGCGTTTTGTCATACACTACGACATTCCTAAGTCGCTGGAAGGCTACTATCAGGAGACTGGTCGTGCAGGACGTGACGGTGGTGAGGGCATGTGTATCACTTTCTACGCCCATAAGGACCTGCAGAAACTGGATAAGTTCATGGAGGGCAAACCTGTTGCTGAACAGGATATCGGCCGTCAGCTGTTGGCTGAGACGGCAGCTTATGCGGAGACGTCAGTATGTCGCCGCAAGATGCTGCTCCATTACTTTGGCGAGGAATATGCACCCGACAACTGTCATAACTGCGACAACTGTCTGCATCCCAAGACTAAGATTGAGGCTGAAAAGCAGCTGGTCATCGTGTTGCAGGCTATACAGGCCTTGAAGGAGAATTTCCGTACAGACTATATCATCGACTTTGTAGAAGGTAAGGAGACGGAGGAGATTTTGGCCCACAAACACCAGAACCACGAACTCTTCGGTGCTGGTGAGGACGACAATCCCAAACATTGGAATCCTGTCATTCGCCAGGCGCTCATTGCGGGCTACTTGAAGAAGGATGTGGAGAACTATGGACTCTTGAAGCTAACATCTGCAGGTAAAAAATTTATCAAGAATCCAACCTCCTTCATGATTGTGGAGGACAACGAGTTCTCGGAAGACTACGAGAACGATACAGAGCATGAGGTTGGCAGCAGTGCCTTGGACCCCACGCTCAGTGCCATGCTGAAAGACCTGCGCAAGAAGGTGAGCAAGAAGCTGGAGCGTCCGCCATACGTCATCTTCCAGGATGTTAGTATTGAGCAGATGGCGACAGACTATCCCGTCACGCTGGAGGAACTGAAGAATATTCAGGGAGTGGGCGAGGGTAAGGTGAAACAGCCTTATGCCAAGGAGTTCGTCGATTTGATTAAGCGCTACTGCGATGAAAACGAGATAGTCCGTCATAGCGACCTTCGTGTACGTACAGTTGCCAAGAAGTCGATACTGAAAGTAAAGATAATTCAAGCAATAGACCGTCAGATAGCACTCGATGATATCGCTACGGCACAGGGTCTGGAATTCGAGGAACTGCTCGACGAGGTAGAGGCTATCGTCTATAGTGGTACGAAACTGAACATTGACTACTTCTTGGAAGAGGTGATGGACGAGGATCGTATTGACGATATCTACGACTATTTTGCCGACAGTGACACAGACTCCTTGGAGGCTGCCCTCGATGAACTGGGACAGGAGTGCTCAGAAGACGAGATACGTCTGGTGCGCATCAAGTTCCTGTCGGAAATGGCTAATTGACCCGTAAACGACTTACATTTTTTGCAATGTTATTAAAAACACAAGAAATGTAAGTCGTTAATTTTTCTTTTTCCTGTATTTTTGCATGTGAAAAATGTAAGTGTAATCATGCAATTAAGAAAGATATTACTTCTCCTTTGCACTTTCGCCTTGCTTGCGCATGCAGAGGAACGAAGAATCTCTGTAGAGCGATTGACCGACCTTAACATTCCACGCAGTGGACATAAGACGCTGCTGGTGGGTAATACCGTTTATGTCTTTGGTGGTCATACCTCAGGCTTTGTTCCCACAAACACTGCCGAATATTATGAGGACGGCACGTGGCACGTGTTACAGATGACTTACCCTCACGATCATGGACTGTGCCAACTCTTGCCGACGGGTAAGGTGCTGTTGGCTGCGGGGCATGAGAAATCTTTGGGTATTGGCCATACGTTTACGGTGGAGCTGTTCGATCCTGCGAAGCGTACATTCGAGGGTTACGGATGTATGGAGAAGAAACGCTTTTTCCCGTCATCTGCACTGCTGGCCGACGGACGAGTGCTCATCAGTGGAAACGCCCTCGGGGAAGATTGTATGGAGGTGTTCGATGGCTCACGCCAGAACCGCTTTGTCAAGCAGGTGACGAGTGTCAGATGTAATCCGCTCATATTCCCCATAGCTGCTGATGATGCCCTTGTCATTGGTTGTCTTGACAGTCTGATGGCACTCCGTCCGGACTCTGTTGTGGTAGATCGTTTGAAGGGCGACGCTCCCCACATACCTTTGTTTGACGAGTGGTATCCCATGTATGTACTTCTCCCTCATCCTGCTGAGGATAGTCGCATTAGTGCCGATGGTGACGAGCATTATACATATTTGTTGCCTGTTTTCAACAAGCAGAGTCATCAGGCAGCGATAGCTCGCTTAGAAGACTGCGATGTGCGGCTGCTTCCTACCGATGGCGTCATTCCCATGCAGCATGAGGGAAGTGACATCGAGTGGTTTACGTCCTTCATCGTGAACCGCCGTAAACACTGTGGCTATATGTTGGGACGTGACACTTGTTTCCACCTTTATGTACTTGCGGTGGACTACGCTAAGCAGCCTGCTCACCTGACTGTCCACACCACTGAGCTGCAGGATACCATACCCTATGGCACACCTGTGCTTTTACCTGATGGCGACCTGCTACTGGTTGGTGGTCATACAGACAACAACTTTGCTCCCTTCGCTACCGCCCTTCGCTTACATATGGGGACTGTTGAGGCCCAAGAGGCGCAGGCCGGTCATTGGTGGTTCTGGCTATTGCTGGGGACTGTCTTTGTGCTGGTCATTGGTGTTGCTGTGTGGATCTTCAGGAGCAGGAAGCCGCATTTGCCTGTTGATACTAATGCTGCGGAGGATTCAACCTCAGAAACCTCAAATAAAAGTGGCGAAGAGTTGATGGCACGCATCTGTGAACAGGTGGAGCAGCGGAAAATGTATTTAGACTGCTCCCTCAAAGTGGCCGATGTCGCTGCTGTGGTAGGCACCAACAGCCGTTATGTGTCTGACTGCATCAAGGCTTCACGTGGTTGTACATTCACTCAGTTTGTCAACAACTATCGCATAGAACATAGCAAGCGACTGCTGTTGCAGCAGCCAGACGCAAAGATTACCTCAGTAGCGCTCCAGTCAGGCTTTGCCAACGAGACATCGTTCTTTCGAACCTTCAAGTCAATGACGGGGATGACTCCTCGCGAATGGGTCGCCCAACAACAAGAACACGCTTCACTGGAAACTGCAACATGATTTGTTGGAGGTGATAGTGATGGTGGAAAAGTATCAAACGACTGACATATTTCGCTGTTGTCAGTCGTTTTTCTATTTTTGTAAGTCCTCCCCAATGGCTTAATTAGTAAATTTGCGTAAAATTGTAATAACGTAATCAAAAATGTACCAATTATGAAGAAACTTTTATCTCTATGCTTATTGCTCCTGACGACGATAGCCGGATGGGCAGAAACAGAGTTTACCGTAGTTAACTTTAAATATACGGTGACAGACGAAGTAAACCATTACGTTTCGGTGGCTCAAAATGGCGATAATCAACCTACTGGTGCTATTACCATTCCATCGAGTGTCACTCACGACGCGGTGCCATATACCGTAACCAGTATTGCTTATAGAGGATTCTATATGAATGAGGATATTACCGAAGTGACGATTCCGAATACGGTGACATCGATTGGCGAGGAAGCATTTGTTTCTTGCTCAAAACTGACAACCATTACGCTTCCAAGTACATTGACGACCATTGAAAATTCTGCTTTCTATGGCTGTTCTTCATTAGCATCATTCAGTGTTCCGGGTAGCGTGACAACTATCGGCTCTGCGGTGTTCGATTTTTGTTCAATACCGACTTTTACCTTTGAGGCAAGTAATACGGCGATCACCTGTAATACGGTAATCCCCTGTACTGACCATCTCTATCTGTACCGTAACATCACTCAGGGGTTTGAAGGTTCTTTGACAAATAGCATCAAGTCGCTGACCATTGGTGCTAATGTGACTACTATCAACGACAATATGTTCCAAAATTGTATTTATTTGAGTTCTATCGATTTTAGCGAAGCCACGGGTTTGACCAGCATTGGAGATAATGCTTTTAATAACTGTGGAAACTTTGATGGTTCAGAGGAAGTACCGGCATTACATTTAACCACTGTCGATCTTAGTAATACGAAGGTTACATCGATTGGAGAATCAGCATTTATTTCTTGCACAAAACTGACTACAATTACGCTTCCAAGTACATTGACGACCATTGGAAATTATGCTTTCCATAGCTGTTCTTCATTAGCATCATTCAGTGTTCCGGGTAGCGTGAAAACTATCGGCTCTATGGTGTTCGATGCTTGTTCAATACCGACTTTCACCTTTGAGGCAAGTAATACTGCAATCAATTGTAGTGCGACAATTCCTTGTACTAACCTCTATCTGGGTCGTGATATAACTTTTACCGAAAGTGGATTCTCAGGTGTTAGTGCTCTTACTATAGGAACTAACGTCACCAGTATCGGTTCCCTGTTTTCAGATATTAATATTACATCTGTTACCGTGCCTTGGGACTCTCCTAAAACTATTGATGATGACGCATTCAGCGTCGATACCTACGCAAATGCTACTCTGTGGATTCCAGGCGGCACCAAGGCTACCTATGAGGCTGCAAATGGATGGAAGAAATTCACTAACATGGACTTCTCAAGCTTCGTAGTTAAAATCACAGGTTCTGCTCATGGTACATTGGAAGTAGGCGAAATCAGCTCCACTAACAATGAAACGGCAACTACTCTCATTGACCGTGGAAAAAACGCCGTGTTCACAGTGACACCTGCCACTGGTTATGAAGCATCGACCTTTACTGTAAATGGTGAGGCTGCCGCATTAACGGACAATAGCTATACCGTAGAAAACCTGTCAGCAGACCAGACGGTAGTGGCAAACTTTACAGCTATCAGCTACACTATCGGCTATGACTTGGCTGGCGGTTCTGTGGCTTCGGCTAATCCTACTTCTTACACTATTGAGAGCTCAGCCATCACGCTGAACAACCCCACCAAGACGGGCTATACCTTCGCAGGATGGACAGGTACAGGTCTTGCCGAGCCAACAACAAGCGTAACAATTGCTGCCGGCAGTACAGGCGACCGCAGTTATACCGCTACCTGGCAGGTGAACAAGTACACCATCACGTTCGACAGCAACGGTGGCTCAGCTATTGATCCCATCACACAGGACTACGGTAGCGCCGTGACACCTCCTGCTGCTCCTACAAAGTCTGGTTACGACTTCACAGGCTGGGAACCTGCAGTACCTGCAACGATGCCTGCCGAGAACATTACTTGCGTAGCACAATGGACCATCAACCAGTATACTATCACGTTCAATACCGCAGGCGGCTCAGTCATTGCTCCTATCACTCAGGACTACGCAACAGCAGTTGTGGCACCTGCCAACCCGACACGCGACGGCTACACCTTTGCAGGCTGGGACAAGGACATCCCAACTAACATTCCTGCTGAGAACGTGACTATTACCGCTACATGGACACCTGTGAACTATACCATCAGTTATGAGCTTGATGGAGGTAATGTAGATGGTGTCAATCCAACATCCTATACCATCGAGAGTGCTCCTATCACGCTTATTAACCCAACTAAGGATGGTTATGACTTCGCAGGATGGACTGGCACAGGACTCGATGCTGCCACAAAGATTGTGATCATTGCTACTGGCAATACAGGCGACCGTAGCTACACAGCCACATGGACAAAGAAAACCTATACTGTAAGTATTACGGGTGGTGGTGTGACAGCCGACAAATACTCCCCAGAGTATGGCGACAATGTGGTGTTGACCATCATGAACGATCCTGACGCCACGTTGACCTCACTGACTGTGAACGGCGATGACGTGACAAGCAGCATCGTTGGCCACCAATACACCATCACGAGCGTTAGTGGCAATGTCAGCGTTGTGGCTACATGGAGTTCTACGAAGGAGTTTATCACCCTGACTACATCAACTGCTACGTTCAGCTGCGAGCAGGATCTGAATTTCACAGGTTCTGAACTTAGAGCTTACATCGCCGCAGGCTATAGCAAGAGTGGAAATGGTGTGCTGCTGGTACGCGTCTATGACGTGCCTGCCAATACCGGACTCGTCATCAGGGGTGAGGTTGGACCGACCTATAAGATTCCGTACAGCACGTCACAGTCTTACTTTGTCAACCTGCTGAAAGCACATCTGAACACTGAGGATGTTCCTGCAACATCGGGTGACTACTACAACTATGTGTTGAAATGCGTCAAGGACGTTTATTCATGGCATCGTCCTGGAAGTGGCGTCGATATGAAACTGGGAGCGAAGAAGGCCTATCTGCAGTTGCCGTCATCCTTCATGACAGCAGCAGCCGCAGCTCGCGAGTTAAATCTTGTCTTTGAGGACGATTCTACAACAGACATCAGTGAGTTCATTCTTCTCAATAACGGAAAGACTGGTGATCGTATCTTCAACCTGAATGGCCAGCAAGTGGACAACATGCGTAAGGGCGTTTATATTGTGAATGGTCGTAAAGTTATGAAATAAAAAGGCTTGACTTATGAAGAAAATGCATTATATCAGACCCCAAATAGTGACTATACCTATAAAGGTTCGACCCTTGCTCTCTGGTTCTCCCTTTACGGAAGGTGATACAACAAGTGGTGGGGGAGCTGGCGATGACCCTGACTGGGTTGATGATGGGGGACTGTAGGAGCCTATAGGAAGGCATTCCCACCTTAAATCGTGTTAATATTGCGTGCGAATTACTGCTATATAAGAAAAATGCAGTAATTTTGCACGCAATAATTTATTGTATAAAGACAAATTTGCTTGTTGAGGTGAAGAAGATTGTTTTTACGTTGCTCGCACTGGCGTTAGTCTGTCAGTCGGCAGATGCGCAGTTTTTCAAAAAGTTGTTTAAGAAAAAGGCTAAGACGGAAGCGAAGGCTCCTGTCGCGGCTGATGGCATCGATGACGATGCACAGCTTGCCCTTGCCGATATTGCTTCTTGTTCAGATAATCGAAATAACCGCAATGCTTTCCTGAATATTCCCTTGGGTATCAAGGCTGACCGCTTTGAGAAGCAGTTGCTGCAACAGGGGTTCGTGGAGCGGAAGAATGAGGGGGCACAAACCTCGAAGACCTATTATTATGAAGGGGAGGTCTATGGTGCTAAGTCACTCGTTACACTGGCTGTTTCGGAACAAACGGGGCGCGTTTATGCTGTTGATGTGGAAGACCAGACCATCTATCCTTCGGAACAGGCTGTCAAACAACGTTTTACTACTCTAAAGGAAGAACTGGTGAAGGTCTATGGTGGCGGCTTTATCGACAATCAGGGTGAGGCATATACTATTCAGAGTCGTCTGGGAACGGTCAATATGCACTATGAGCGCAACTCGTTGGCGGCTTGTTATACAATTGGTTTCGCACTAGACGATGCCAAAGCTTACGAGATGGCTTATCAGGAGATGGAGGATAAAGCGTATGAGACTGCGCCTCGAACCATCGCCGAAGGATTGGCTGAGGCCTGCGGTCATACTGATTTGGTGGGGCTGGGCGTGAAACTGCTTCAGAACAAGACGGTGAAAGGTGCGCAAGAGATTCTTCTCAGCTATGACTATTCATTAGGGAAAACAACCAACAAGGCGATATCGGCCTCATTGACCATTGGTGATTATAAGGTTGTAGCCTCACTGACTCGTCGCAAGCAGACAATCACAGCTATCACGCTGACAGCTAATGACAATCTTGCTGCAGTCTACCGTGATTTGGAGACCAATGGTTTTACCTCTGCCAATCAGAAAACGTGGCAGCAAGGCAAGATGTCTGTTACCGTATCTGCCGATAAGCAGGGTAGAGTAGTGTTATTGTTACGTTAAATCCTATTAATAATAGGTGAAAACGCTTGCCATCTCAGAAAAAATGAGTAATTTTGCACGCAATAAAATTTAAAGTAGTATTTTTATGTCATCATTTATTGCAGACAAAATTGTGATGGACGGCCTGACTTTTGACGACGTCCTGTTGATTCCAGGTTATTCTGAGGTATTGCCCAAGACGGTAGAGTTGAAGACCCAATTCTCTCGTCACATCGAGTTGAATGTCCCATTCGTAACGGCAGCAATGGATACGGTTACGGAGAGTCAGATGGCTATTGCCATTGCCCGTGAGGGAGGTATCGGTGTTATCCACAAGAATATGTCTATCGAGAATCAGGCTCGTGAGGTGGCTATCGTCAAGCGTGCAGAGAACGGTATGATCTATGACCCTGTCACCATTCGTCGTGGCTCTACTGTTCAGGATGCATTGGACATCATGGCAGAGTATCATATCGGAGGTATTCCTGTTGTTGACGAGGACAATCGTCTGGTAGGTATTGTTACCAATCGTGACCTGCGCTTCGAGCGTCGTCTGGACAAGAAGATTGATGAGGTGATGACCAAGGAGAATCTTGTGACGACGCACCAGCAGACTGACCTGGCTGCTGCTGCCCAGATTCTGCAAGAGAACAAGATTGAAAAACTTCCCGTTGTTGATAAGGATAACCACCTGGTGGGCCTTATCACCTATAAGGATATTACGAAGGCAAAGGATAAGCCTATGGCTTGCAAGGACGAGAAAGGTCGTCTGCGTGTTGCCGCTGGTGTAGGCGTGACCTTCGATACACTCGACCGTATGCAGGCACTGGTGAATGCCGGTGTTGACGCTATTGTTATTGATACGGCTCATGGCCATTCAAAGAGCGTTATCGAGAAACTCCGTGAGGCTAAGACTTCGTTCCCCAATATCGACATCGTGGTGGGTAACATTGCTACTGGTGAGGCTGCACGTATGCTGGCAGATAACGGTGCTGATGCCGTAAAGGTTGGTATCGGACCGGGCTCTATCTGTACGACGCGTGTAGTTGCTGGTGTAGGTGTTCCTCAGCTGAGTGCTGTCTATGATGTGTACAGCGCCTTGAAGGGAACTGGTGTGCCCTTGATTGCCGATGGTGGTCTGCGCTATTCTGGCGATATCGTCAAGGCATTGGCTGCTGGTGGCTCCTGCGTGATGATTGGTTCGCTGGTGGCTGGTACTGAGGAGAGTCCTGGCGACACCATTATATATAATGGACGTAAGTTTAAGAGCTATCGTGGTATGGGCTCGCTGGAGGCTATGGAGCACGGTTCTAAGGATCGTTATTTCCAGGCAGATACCAAAGATGTCAAGAAACTGGTGCCAGAGGGTATTGCCGGACGTGTTCCTTACAAAGGCACCGTTCAGGAAGTAATCTACCAGATGGTGGGTGGCTTGCGCTCAGGTATGGGCTATTGTGGTGCTCCAACTATCGAGAAACTGCACGATGCTAAGTTTACGCGTATCACCAATGCTGGTGTCAACGAGTCTCATCCGCACGACATCACCATTACCAGTGAGGCGCCTAACTATTCAAGACCTAACGACTAAATGAAAAAGCAACTGATTCTCGCAGCATGGCTGCTGAGTGCCTTGACTACTACGGCACAGTCTGTCAACGATCCCATTATCATGACGGTGGCAGGTACCCCTGTTCCCCGTTCGGAGTTCGAGTATTCCTATAACAAGAACAATACCGATGGTGTCATTGATAAAAAGAATGTGGAGGAGTATGTAGACCTCTTCATCAATTATAAACTGAAGGTACAGGCTGCACTTGATGCTCGCATCGATACCACACAGGCTTTCCTGGCAGAGTTCGCACAGTATCGCGACCAGCAGATTGTGCCCACCTTTGTGACCGACGACGATATGTTGGAAGAGGCCCACAAGGTGTATGACGAGACGGCGCAGAGCATTGGTCCTGACGGACTGGTGAGTGCAGCGCATATCCTTCTCAGACTGTCTCAGACTGCTTCTGAGTCTGAGCAGCAAGTGGCTAAGCAGCGCATTGACTCTATTTATAATGCGCTGAAGGCTGGTGCTGACTTTGAGACACTGGCAAGAACTCTGTCGCAGGATACAGGTTCCGCACGTCGTGGCGGTATGCTGGGATGGTTCAGCAAGAACCAGACTGTAAAGGAGTTTGAGGATGCAGCCTTTGCTTTGCAGCCAGGCGAGATGAGCAAACCCGTATTGTCGCCCTATGGCTGGCATATTATTTTGGTAAAGGAGCGTAAGCAGTTTGAGCCTTTCGATTTCCATAAGGACAATATCCTGAAATACTTGGAACAGCGTGGCGCTCGTAACAGTATCTCTGACCGTAAAATCGAAGAGATTGTCAAAAACTCCAATGGTCAGCTGACAAAAGAACGTCTGATGGAGATGCGTGCCGATTCGCTGTCGGCTACAGACCTGTCCATGCGCTATCTGATTAAGGAATATCACGATGGTTTGCTGCTCTATGAGGTAAGTAACCAGCATGTTTGGGACAAGGCTGCCAAGGATGAGGCTGCATTAGAGCGTTTCTTCAAGAAAAATAAGTCGAAATACAAGTGGGAAGAACCACGTTTCAAGGGTATGGCTTATCATGTGAAGGTGCAGTCGGACGTAAAGGCAGTTGCCGACTGTGTGAAGAAGTTGAAGTTCGATGACTGGAACGAGGCACTTCGCAAGACCTTTAACAACGACTCTATCCTGCGTATCCGTGTGGAGAAGGGACTCTTCAAGAAGGGTGACAACAAACTGATAGACCGTGAAGTGTTCAAGGTACAGGATGTCAAGGTGGATAGCGTGAAAGGCTTCCCCATCGATGCAACCTATGGTAAACTCCTCAAGGCTCCCCAGACGTATACCGATGTTCGTGGCCTGGTGACAGCAGATCTTCAGGACGAGTTGGAGCGTGAGTGGGTCGCTGACTTGCGTCGTCGCTACACATTCACAGTCAATGATGATGTTTTAAAGACAGTCAATAAGCATGAATAAGAGAATCCTAGCTATTCTGGTTTTACTCGTTTCACTTACCTCATTGGGTAATGCTCAGAACGATAGCCTTCGCGCTATTGTTGACGAGGTGATATGGGTTGTTGGCGATGAGGCTATTTTGAAGTCGGATGTGGAGGCTATGCGTCTGCAGTCTGAACAGGAAGGCCTACGCTGGAGTGGAGACCCAGACTGTTCTATTCCAGAACAGATTGCCGTGCAGAAACTGTTTCTGAATCAGGCTATTACCGATAGTGTTGAGGTTACGGAGTCTGAAATTACCAGCGGAGTAGAACAGTATATCGAGCAGATGATATCTATGATTGGTTCGCGCGAGAAGTTGGAAGAGTATCAAAAGAAGAACATGGCTCAGATACGTGCCGACCTGCGCGAGTCGTTCCGTGAACGTCAGATGGTGCAAGGCATGCAGCGTAAACTGACTGAGAATATCTCTGTGTCGCCTGCTGAGGTGCGCAGGTTTTTCAAGGACCTGCCCCAAGACAGTATTCCCTTTGTGCCCACAGAGGTAGAGGTACAGATTATAACGATGCAGCCGCGTATTGAACAGGATGAGATTAATCGTGTGAAAGAGGAACTGCGTGACTATACCGACCGTATCAATAAAGGGGAGTCGACATTCCAGACACTGGCCCGTTTCTATTCGGAAGACCCTGGCTCGGCCCGTCGGGGTGGAGAACTGGACTATACCAGTCGTATAGAATTGGATCCGGCCTTTGCTAATGTGGCCTTCAGTCTGACAGACCCCAAGAAGGTGTCGAAGATTGTGGAGTCGGAATTCGGTTTCCATATCATTCAGCTTATTGACAAACGTGGTGAGAAAATCAAGGTGCGTCACATCCTTCGCAAACCAGTGATGAGCGATGAGGCTGTGAATACTGTGATGACTCGTATGGACTCTCTTGTGACAGCCATTCGTACGGGCGAAGCTCCAGAGATTTTGGGTGGCCATTTTAAGGGTACGTTTACTTTTGAAGATGGTGTGGCACTCTTCTCTGACGATAAGGATACCCGTAACAACAACGGTTTGATGGCTAATGTTACACAGGAAGGTCGTACCTCTCGTTTCAAGATGGCCGACCTGCCAGCGGAAGTAGCTAAGGCTGTTGACGGTCTGGAGGTAGGTGCTGTCTCTGCTCCTTTCCTAATGATGAATAATCGAGGCAAGTCTGTTTGTGCTATTGTGAAACTGAAGAATCGTCGTGAGGGCCATAAAGCTACCATTACGGAGGACTTCCAGATTATGAAGAATGTGGTGATGGCCAAACAGCGTGAGAAAGTATTGCACGACTGGGTCGTCAACCGCATCAAGTCAACCTATGTCCGTCTCAACGAGCGCTATCGCGACTGTAAGTTTGAGTACGAGGGATGGGTACGATAGCGGCCTGCGGCCTAGTTAATAGTGAAGAGTGAATAGTGAGGGGTGAGAAGTATTCTATAATGCAGGTGTGTTGGATAGTGTTGGTTGCACTATTCACTATTCACTATTCACTATTCACTAGCGCAAAGCCCGTAAAACGGGCAAAGCGCGTGGAGGATAAGCGTGTGTATCTGGTACATTCTGATAATCTGCACTATGACCAGTACCGCAATGGTGATGCACAGGTGTTACATGGCAATGTGCATTTCCGTCATCAGGGGGCTGACCTGTTCTGTGACAGTGCGCACTTCTATGAACAGACCAACTCTTTCGAGGCTTTCGGACATGTGAAGATGAAGCAGGGCGACACGCTGAGTCTGACGAGTGACTATGCCTATTATGATGGTAACGACCAGCTGGCGCAGGCTCGCTATAACGTGGTATTGCGACATCGTAAGACAACGCTTTATACCGATTCGCTAGACTATGACCGCATGTATAACTTCGGCAATTTCTTTGAAGGCGGTAAACTGGTGGATGGTAAGACGGTGTTGACGTCTGACTGGGGTGAGTATCATACAGATAACAAACAGGCGATGTTCTACTATGACGTGCGTCTGAAGGATCAGAAGCTCTATCTGACGACAGACTCCTTGTTCTATGATACACAGACTTCGCGCGCCCATATCGTTGGACCTTCGAATATTACTTCGGGCAGCAGCCATATCTATAGTGAGGACGGCTATTACAATACCAAGACGGAACGCTCAGAGCTCTTTGGACGTTCCGTGATAAAGGACCAGGGGCGTACGCTCATTGGTGACAGCGTGTATCATAATGCTGCTGATGGTACCAACTATGCGTATAATAATGTTATCTATACGGACTCTGTGAACAAAAACATGATGACGGGTGACTATTGTGAGTATAACGATTCGACGGGTTTTGCAATGGCTACCAAGCGTGCTGTAACCATCGATTACTCACAACGTGACTCGCTCTTTATGCATGCCGATACGTTCAAGGTGTTCACTTATAACATCCGTACAGACTCTGTCTATCGAAAGATTCACGCCTACAACAAGGTGCGTGCCTTCCGAAAGGATGTGCAGGCAGTTTGCGATTCGTTGGTATATGATTCGCAGGACTCTTGCATGACGATGTATAAAGATCCTATCGTATGGAATCTTGGCCAGCAACTCTTTGGCGAGGAAATCAAGGTATATATGCGTGACTCTACCATTGATCGTGCTCATGTGTTGCGACAAGCTTTCTCAGCAGAGCAGCTGAAGGATTCGACGCACTATAATCAGGTGTCGTCGAAGGAGATGAAGGCCTTCTTCAAGAAAGGCGAAATCCGTGAGACACAGGCTATTGACAATGTCTTGGTGGTGTATTACCCCATTGACGAGTCTGACAGCACCATCATTGGACTGAACTATACGGAGACGCCACTGTTGAAAATGTTTCTGGAGAACAGGAAGATGCAGAAGATATGGATGGAGAAGCCTGTGGGCACGCTGTATCCTATGACACAGGTACCACCTGGTAAGCATTTCCTTCCACAGTTTGCATGGTTTGACTATGTCCGTCCATTGGATAAAAACGATATCTTCAACTGGCGTCCCAAGAAGGCGGGTACTGAGTTGAAGGAAATCAAACGTCGTGAACCACCTAAGAATACGAAGAAAAAATGACAGATGTGATACAACTGCTACCAGATAGTGTAGCCAATCAAATCGCTGCAGGAGAGGTGATCCAGCGGCCTGCTTCTGTCATCAAGGAGTTGGTGGAGAATGCCGTAGATGCTGGCGCAAAGACTATCAATGTCTTGGTGGTCGATGCCGGACGCACCTCTATACAGGTGATTGATGATGGCTGTGGTATGTCGGAGACGGATGCACGTCTGGCTTTTGAGCGTCATGCTACATCGAAGATTCGTAAGGCTGACGATTTGTTCGACCTGCATACGATGGGGTTCCGCGGAGAGGCGCTGCCGTCAATAGCAGCAGTTTCCCAGATAGAGCTACGCACGCGTCGTCAGAGCGATGAGGTGGGCACTTGTCTGCGACTTTCCGGTTCTCGTGTGGAGAGTCAGGAGATGTGCTCCTGTGGTGTGGGCAGCTCTTTCACGGTCAGCAACCTGTTCTTCAATGTTCCTGCACGTCGTAAGTTCTTGAAAACTAATGCGACAGAGCTGAATAATATCTTGACGGCTTTTGAACGTATTGTATTGGTCTATCCGAATATCTGCTTTACGCTTCATAGCAATGGTCAGGAACTGATGAATCTCAGAGCGGGTTCGTTGCGCCAGCGTATTACGGATGTCTATGGACGTCGTTATGGACAGGATTTGTTGCCCGTCAGTGTTGATACGGCTCTCTGCAAGATTTCTGGTTTTGTGGCTAAGCCAGAGACTGCCCGCAAGAAGGGTGCCCATGAGTATTTCTTTGTGAATGGGCGTTTCATGAAGCATGCCTACTTCCATAAGGCCGTACAGCAGGCGTATGAACGACTTGTCATCTCGGGCGCGCGCGTACCTTATTTTATTTATTTCGACGTGAGCCCTGCTGACATCGATGTCAACATCCATCCTACCAAGACGGAGATTAAGTTTGAGAACGAGCAGGCTATCTGGCAAATCCTGTCAGCGGCAGTGAAAGACGCTATTGGACAGTTCTGTGAGATACCGCAGATAGAGTTTGATACGGAGGGACGCCCGGATATACCTGTCTATAACCCCGTTGCTGCACCAGTAGAGATGCCGCATGTGGAGCGCAATCCGCAATATAATCCTTTTAAGGAGAAAGCACCACGCAACTGGGAACGCCTTTACGAAGACCTGCCAACGCAACCCTCTCATCATGAGCAGTCGCTGTTTGAGGAATCTGCGAAGAATGATATGCTCCTTCCTAACGAGACTCCTATTTCTGAACAGCCTGTCGAACTGACGGATGTTAGTCCGTTGCACTACCAGTATAAAGGACGTTATATTATGACTGCTGTGAAATCTGGCCTGATGATAATTGACCAGCATCGTGCAGATATCCGCATTCGCTATGAGCGTTATATGCAACAGCTGACAGACGCTCCTTCCAGCAGTCAGCGCATGCTGTTCCCTGAAGTGATTGAGATGGCTCCTTCTGAGGCTGTGCTCATGGAGGATATGATGCCGGCACTGACGGCTGTGGGTTTCGAACTGACTCCTCTGGGGCCATCGAGTTATGCTGTCAGTGGTGTTCCTGCTGGAATTGAGGGCTTGAATGCCACCCAACTCTTGCAAGACATCATAGCATCGTCGGTACCTATTAGTCACGAAAGCCTCTCCATCAACCACCAGGTAGCCCTGAGTCTTGCCCGTCATGCTGCCATTCCCTATGGTCAACAATTGACGAATGAAGAGATGGATGTTGTGGTAAATAACCTTTTTGCGTGTGACAATGTGAACTACACACCAGACGGAAAAGCGGTACTGTGCATCCTTCCACAGGCAGATATAGAGCATTTGTTAGCATAATTCGTTATAAAAAATAACATTTTTGCATGAAAAATGCCCATTTTATATCGAAATAGTTAAAAAAACGTGTAAAATTGAATTTAATTGCTAAAAAACTTTGATTATTCAAAAATAATATTTACTTTTGCACAGAATTTCTAAAATGAGTTATTAACTTAATTTAATTAGTATAGTATGAAAAAGTTATTCTTAATGCTGGCTGTTGCCAGTCTTTCACTGAACGCAATGGCTCAGGAAGATCCTACTGAGAAGTACAGCGTATCAACCAACTCTTTCTGGAGCAACTGGTTTATTTCTGCTGATGTAATGTATGGTGCTTTCTATACCAATGAGGAAGCTGATGCTAATTTCTCAAAGAGTCCTCTGAAGAGCTTCCGTAGCAATATCGGTGCTTCTGTAGCTATCGGTAAGTGGTTTACTCCTGGCTTCGGTCTCCGCACTAAGTTCCAGGGTATCTGGGGTCGTAACGTACAGACCGAAGACGCTTCTACTAATGCAGTGAAGTTCTGGAACCTGCAGGAGCAGGCTCTGTTCAACCTGAGCAACATGTTCTGCGGCTATAGCGAGACCCGCGTTTGGAATTTCATTCCCTACTTCGGTTTCGGTGCTGTTCGCAACATGAGCGACAATATTTATGCTGATAATGTTAGCGTTGGTATCCTGAATACTTGGAAGCTCAGCAAGCGCGTGTTGCTGAACCTTGATGTCAACTTCAATGTTGCTAACGACTATGATGCTTTCCGTGCAGCTAATGGTTTCGTAGCTAATAACTATGGTAGCAGCATCAAGAATAGCGACCGTTTCTTCGCTGCTGAGTTGGGTCTTACTTTCAACCTTGGCAAGTGCACTTGGAACAAGACTCCTGATGTAGACGCTATCAAGGCTCTGTCACAGGGTCAGATCGACGCTCTGAACGCACAGTTGAGCGACGCTCAGGCTGAGAATGCACGTCTGAAGGACATGCTGGCTAACCAGCCTAAGACTGCTCCTGTTGTAGAGACTAAGACTGTTACTAAGGTTCTTGCTGCTCCTGTATCAGTATTCTTCAACATCGGTAAGGCTAAGGTTGCTTCTAAGAAGGACCTCCAGAATGTATCTGACCTGGCTAAGGTTGCTAAGGACAACAACTCTAAGATTGTTGTTACTGGTTATGCTGATAGCAAGACTGGTTCTGCTGCTTACAACCAGAAGCTGTCTGAGAAGCGTGCCAAAACTGTTGCTGACGAGTTGGTTAAGATGGGTGTAAGCCGCGATAATATCGAGGTTGTTGCTGCTGGTGGTGTAAATACACTGAGCCCAATCAATTACAACCGTCGTGCTACTGTTGAGATTAAGTAATTTGACTATCTATTGTAAATCTGTAAAAATCGATGAAAATGGTTAAGAAATTTGCAGCTTTAGCTTGTAGCGCAGTTGTCGCTTTTGGGCTGATGGCTTGCCATACTAATGATATTGGTAATGGCATGGGTCCCACTCCTAAAACCGACGTTCCTGTGAATGTTACAAAGACGTTGATTGTTAAGCTTTCTCGTGCTCTTAATGCTGGTGAGACTCTGAAATATAATGGCGCTACTGGTGTGGTTTCTGGTACGACCGTTACTTTTGAGAATGTTGCCGATGGTAAAACACTGGTTTTGAGTGGTGGTAATCTGATTGAGCAGAGCACAACGATTTTTTTCGGTGACGGTAATGTTGTGGCTATCGACCTTGACGTACTGGAGAATCCTAAGGATTATGACTGGACTACATATGTTACTGGTGATAATGCTTCAGCCAAGGACGAACTGGACGGTGTAGAAGGTGCAGAAGCTAAGGTTACTGTGAAGGCAAATTCTGTAGGAAGTGTACAGGGTGACAAGAAGTTCTCTATTAAACTGTATACTCCTGCTGTATCTCCTTTGAAAGAGATTAAGGAAGGTGCTGCAGAGGCTGCTCTTATGGCTGCTAAATGTAGACCCCTTAATGCAACTTTTGCCGATCCTGTATCTTTCGAGGCAAATCTCCCAGGTGCAGAGAAGTGCGACATCGTCTGCTATAATGTTAATGAAGGTAGTACAAAATGGCCTGCATCTAAACCTACCATGTTGACTGCTGAGTTGTCTAGCTTCACTTCAACTGATCCTGTTATTTTTTTGAAGTATGAAATTACGAGTATTAAGGAAGAGAAGAAGGCGATTGCTGATGGTGCAGGTACCGTACCTGCAGGTTCTAACATAGTTTCTTATAAAGAAAATTATGGTTATAGGCCTCTTGTACAGACTACTGGTGTCATCTCTCGTCTGTTCCGTCAGCTTTTTGGTACTGCATTTGGAGTGACTACGAAGTCTTTTACTCTGGAGACAAAGGGCGAGACCAACTATGTATTGTATCAGAATGTAAAGACTGTCACTATTAAGTCAGGAACTGCTGATCCGTTCGTAGTAGAGATTTATGGTGGTGTAACTGCTGATCTCATCTCAGTGGAGCCTTCAACTGATCCTGAGATTGTACCGGGCCACAATGGTGGTAGCAACGACTAATTGTTAATTGAAACAATATTTTGCCATGCAGCCAAAAGACTGCATGGCAATTTTTTTTATGAAAGTGTCTGTAAATAGAAATAAAAGTTGTATCTTTGCAGTCGTTATCTTATATAGAGAACATGGTGTTTCGTAAACTCGTTATATTATTGGGCTTCTTGCTGGGATGGCAACATGTCGGTGCACAGCAGCAGCCGATTGCAGAGGTATTCTGTGGTGCCGAGTTGAGTTATGCCGATGTAAACTTTACCCGACTTTATAATTCACTGATTAATCTGACTCCAGGAGCAAAGGTTCATTTGGGACATGGTTGGGACGTGGCTGCACAGGTTTATCTTCCTATTGTCAACGAGGGTTATGCAGACCGCTATAATATGGTCCGCCTGAACATGGCAAATATCTCCAAGACCTTTCGTTTTAAGCGAGCACGCCAGTATGTCAAGGTGACTGCAGGCTTGTTTGGCAAGGAACAGTATGGTGGTGACATTAGGTGGATGTGGCCAATTACCAGTTGGTTGTTGTTCCATGCACGTATGGGACTGACGGACCATTGGGCCTTAGGTACCAATATCTGGGAGGGTACTGCAGAATCGGAATTTAACGCTCGCAACTTCTCGTTCACAGGTTTGTTGGGCGCGAGCGTGTGGCTAAGGCCATGGGCAACCGAACTGCGTGCTACTGGTGGACGTTACCTGAACCATGACTATGGTGCTGAGGGAGAGATCGTTCGTCACTTTAACCACTGTTCAATCAGCGTTTTCGCTCAATATCATGAGTATGCTCCCAGTGCATATATTAAAAATGGTCATCGGTATTCAGGAGGTTTTCGGATAGTGATGATGCTACCACCTTATAAGAAACAAAAGAATAAGGATGTGGTAGTGCGTCCTGCCTCCAATTTCCGCTTGACGTACAATGCTCAGGCAGATGGCTACTCCATGAAGAAGTATACTACTGATCCAGAAGAGAACGAACGTACATATCCCATCCAGATACCTTGGGGAACTGGACTTTTCAATGAGTAGCCATGAGAAAGAGACTGTTTACAATCATAGGTTCATTGCTGTTGGCTGTTACGATGAGTGCCCAGCAGTACATTGGTTCGGAGGGTTTGATTCATGTTCCTACGGCTGATATGGATACAGTGGGTATCGCACGTGTGGGTGCACACTATATTCCGAAGTCCATGATGCCCGACAAGATGCTGATAGATGGTGAGAAGTTTAACTCATGGACCCAGTACTTCAGTGTGACGCCTTTCCGCTGGATACAATTAGGCTATGGTTATACGTTGTGGAAATTCCACAAAAACTTGAAGAAGGACGCCGAGGTAGGCTTCTATGCCAAAGATCGTTATTTCTCCGTCCGGCTCCAATTGCTTCCAGAGGGGCGCTGGTGGCCTGCTGTTGCTGTTGGTGGCAATGACGTATGGGGCTCTAGTGATAATGGCGTCTCTGGCAGTAATTATTATCGCAACTACTATGCCTCGCTATCGAAACATATCGAAATGAAAGGCCATGAGTTTGGTGCGCATGTAACATACCGTAAGTGGAAACGGGACTTCAACCACAAGTGGCAGGGTGTTGTCGGTGGTGTGACCTACCGTCCGTCTTTTTATCGTCCGCTAAGACTGATGGGCGAATGGGATGGAAATAATGTGAATATCGGTGCCGACTGTCGCTTGTTCAAATATTTTCTGGTACAGGCTGCCCTCTTGGGCTTCTCCGACTTCAATGCGGGCCTGTGCCTGTATATCCCCTTGTATAACCCCACAATTACTAAATAAGAAAAAGTATTAAAGCAATGATTTGGAATGAAACCGTTGAATGCATGAGTCGTGAGCAGCTTCGCGAACTGCAGAGTGCACGTTTAAGGAAGATGGCGGAATACGTCTATTACAACACGCCCTTCTATCGTAAGAAATTTCAAGAGATGGGTCTTGAACCTGGTGATATTAAGGATATTGACGATATCACTAAGTTACCCTTTACCAATAAACTTGATTTGCGCGACAACTATCCTTTCGGACTAGCTGCTGTGCCCATGAGTCAGATTGTGCGCATCCACGCCTCTAGTGGTACGACTGGCAAGCCTGTTGTAGTGCTCTACACCCGTAAGGACTTGGCTATGTGGTCAGAAGCAATCTCACGTGCTTTTACCGCTTATGGTGCTACGAAGGAAGATATCTTCCAGGTGGCCTATGGCTATGGACTCTTTACAGGTGGTCTGGGTGCTCACGATGGTGCTACGAATATTGGAGCCAGTGTGATACCTATCTCTTCAGGTAATACGCAAAAGCAGATGACGCTGATGCACGACTTTGGCACTACCATCCTTTGCTGTACCCCCAGCTACGCGATGTTTCTGGGCGAGGCTATGAAAGAGTGTGAGTATCCTCGTGAGGAGTTCAAACTGAAGGTGGGTGTCTTTGGTGCTGAGCCCTGGACGGAGAAGATGCGTAAGAAGCTGGAAGAGAGTCTAGGCATCAAAGCCTACGATATCTACGGACTCAGCGAGATTGCTGGCCCTGGAGTAGGGTATGAGTGTGAACACCAGTGTGGTACCCATCTGAATGAAGACCTGTTCTATCCTGAGATTCTCAATCCTGAGACAGGTGAGCCGATGCCTGAGGGACAGTTGGGTGAACTGACCTTTACCCACCTGACGAAAGAAGGTATGCCCCTGTTGCGTTATCGTACCCACGACCTGACTGCCTTGCACTATGACAAGTGTAAGTGTGGACGTACGCTGGTGCGCATGGACCGCATCTTGGGCCGTTGCGACGATATGCTCATCATTCGTGGTGTCAACGTCTTCCCATCACAGATTGAAGATGTCATCCTGAAGCTGCCTGAGTACGAGCCTCACTTCCTGCTGACTGTCGATCGTGTGAACAATACCGATACCTCAGAACTGAAGGTCGAGGTCAAGGAAGAGTACTTCACGGACGATATGGCTACTCTCGTGGGTCTGCAGAAGAAACTGGAGGCCGAGTTGCGCTCTGTTATTGGTCTGGGCTTCAAGGTAAAGTTGGTAGAGCCTAAGGGTATTGAGCGTTCTGAGGGCAAGGCCAAGCGTGTCATAGATAAGAGAAAGATCTAAGTCGTAATATCGTAATAACGAAATGTCGAAAATATAATAACAAAAACCAAAGAAATATGTTAGCAAAACAATTATCCGTTTTTCTGGAGAACAAGTCTGGTCGTCTGACCGAAGTAACCGATGTGCTGGGCGCTGCCGGCGTTAACCTCTCAGCCATGAGTATTGCCGATAACTCTGATTTTGGCATCCTGCGTTGTATTGTCAGCGACCCTGACAAAGCCTATCAGGTGTTGAAGGCTGCCCACTTTGCTGTGAAGATTACTGATGTCATTGGCTTTACCTGTCCGAATGTCAGTGGTTCGCTGGCCAAAGTGCTGAAATATCTCTCTGAGAATGGCGTATTCATTGAGTATATGTACTCGTTTGCCAATGGCGACGCAGCTACTGTTGTTATCCGTCCTACCGATTTGGAGAGCTGTGAGCGCATCCTCTCAGAGAAGAAGGTAGAACTGATGGAAGCCAACGAATTGTACCAGTTATAAGCGTAATATGGGTCGAAAGTGCTAAAAGAAGTTAATAAACTAAACATTTTCGGCCCATAATTTTTCTGTTTCGTTTTTTCTGCTTACCTTTGCACCCGCTTACGAAAAGCAAGGGCGTTTAGCTCAGCTGGTTTAGAGCATCTGCCTTACAAGCAGAGGGTCGGCGGTTCGAATCCGTCAACGCCCACCAAGGAGTTCCAAAGAAATTTGGGACTCTTTTTGTTAAATATCAAAAAATATCAGTAGCGGCAGCAAATTATTCACTTTTCACTTTTCACTTTTCACTTTTATTTCGTACCTTTGCACCCACATTTGAGAGAATGTATAGCTATATATTTTAACTAAGGTATTAGAGTAAGCATGGAATTAGATGCATTGACCGCCATTTCTCCTATCGATGGCCGTTACAGAAGCAAAACAGAATCATTGGCAGGATACTTTTCCGAGTATGCATTGATACGCTATCGTGTGCGCGTAGAAATCGAGTATTTCATTACCCTCTGTGAGCTGCCGTTGCCTCAGTTGGCATCAGTAGACCACAACCTCTTTGAACCCTTACGCGACATCTATCGTAACTTCACTGAGCAGGATGCCCAGCGTGTGAAGGATATCGAGAAGGTGACCAACCACGACGTGAAGGCTGTGGAGTACTTCATCAAGGAGCAGATTGATACGCTCAGCGGTTTCCCCGCTGAGGCGAAGGAATTCATTCACTTTGGACTAACCTCGCAGGATATCAACAATACTAGCGTGCCCTTGAGTGTCAAGGAGGCTTTGGAGCAGGTGTACTATCCGATGGTTGAGGAGCTTATCGAACAACTCAACGATTATGCCGAGCAGTGGAAGAACGTTTCCATGCTCGCTAAGACTCACGGTCAACCTGCCTCACCCACACGTCTGGGTAAGGAGATAATGGTCTATGTCTGGCGTTTGGAGGAACAGCTGCGTGGTTTGAAGGATACTCCTATCACTGCTAAGTTTGGTGGTGCAACAGGTAACTATAACGCTCACCACGTGGCCTATCCGCAGTACGACTGGAAGGAGTTTGGCAACCAGTTTGTCAGCGAGAAGCTGGGACTGGAGCGTGAACAGTGGACCACCCAGATTTCCAACTATGACTGGTTGGCAGCCATCTTCGATGCCATGCGTCGCATCAATACCATCATCATCGACCTTGACCGCGACTTCTGGATGTATATCTCTATGGAGTACTTCAAGCAGAAGATTAAGGCTGGTGAGGTAGGTTCCAGTGCTATGCCTCACAAGGTGAACCCCATTGATTTCGAGAACTCAGAGGGTAACATGGGGATGGCCAATGCCGTGCTGGGCTTTTTGGCACAGAAATTGCCTGTCAGCCGTCTGCAGCGCGACCTGACGGACTCTACTGTTCTGCGTAACGTGGGTGTTCCTATGGGTCATGCGCTTATCGCTATCCAGAGCACGCTGAAGGGCCTGCGCAAGCTCATCCTCAACGAGCAGAAACTGGAGGAGGATTTGGAGAATACATGGGCAGTGGTTGCTGAAGCTATTCAGACCATCCTGCGCCGCGAGGCTTATCCCAACCCCTATGAGGCTTTGAAGGCACTGACACGTACCAACCAGAAGATGACCGAGGAGACGATCCATGAGTTTATTCAGGGTCTGAATGTTAGCGATGATATTAAGAATGAGTTAATGGAAATAACACCATCAAATTATACAGGAATTTAATTAACGATATCAAATTAGTTTATAAAAATCCGCATTTATCAACACAAACAGCGAGCCGTGAGGCTCCACTTTAAAACAAAACACAATTATGGAATTCGAAAACGAAAAGAAAACAGAAGAGCAGTCTGCTGAGCAGCAGAATCACGAGAGTGGTTATCAGGGCTATCGCCCAGGACGTTCGCCTCGTCCCCGTATTCAGAAGCCTCGTCCCCAGTTCAACCAGGGAGGCTATAATCGTAATCAAGAGCAAGAAGAAGGTGGTTTCCTTCCTGAGGGCTTTGGTGCAGGCTTGATGTCAAGCACACCTCAGCGTCCTTCAGGCTATCGTCCACGTAACAACTATAATAATGAGGGAGGCTATCAGCCTCGTCAGGGTGGTTACAACCAGCGTGGCGGCTATCAGCAGCGTCCCCAATATGGTCAGCGTCCCCAGCAGGGTGAGGGTGGCTATCAGCCTCGTCAGGGTGGTTACAACCAGCGTCCTCAGTATGGTCAGCGTCCCCAGCAGGGTGAGGGTGGCTATCAGCCTCGTCAGGGTGGCTACGGCCAGCGTCCTCAGGGCGGTTATGGCCAGCAGCGCCAGGGTGGTTACAACAACCAGCGTGGTGGCTATCAGCAGGGCGGTTACAATAGCCAGCGTGGCGGCTATGGTCAGCAGCGTGGTGGTTACAACCAGCGTGGCGGCTATGGTCAGCAGCGTGGTGGCTTCCGTCAGCACACTCCTGGCTATGATCCCAATGCCAAGTATTCGCTGAAGAAGCGTATCGAGTATAAGGAGGAGAACTACGATCCCAACGAGCCCCTTCGTCTGAACAAGTTCCTCGCCAATGCAGGTGTCTGCAGCCGTCGTGAGGCTGATGAGTTCATCACAGCAGGCGTTGTGAAGGTCAATGGCGAGGTTGTTACCGAGCTGGGTACCAAGGTGTTGCGTACTGATGAGGTGCTATTCCACGATCAGCCCGTCAAGATGGAGAAGAAGGTCTATGTGCTGTTGAACAAGCCCAAGGATTATGTTACCACCAGCGACGATCCTCAGCAGCGCAAGACCGTGATGGACCTGGTGAAGGGTGCCTGCGAGGAACGTATCTATCCTGTTGGTCGTCTGGACCGCAACACCACTGGTGTGCTGCTGTTGACCAACGATGGTGACCTGGCTTCTAAGCTAACTCATCCGAAGTTCCTGAAGAAGAAGATTTATCACGTTCACCTCGACCACAACGTTACTGCTCACGACATGCAGCAGATTGCCGAGGGTATCACCCTTGACGATGGCGAAATCAAGGCAGACGCTATCGAGTATGCCAGCGAGACTGACAAGAAGCAGGTAGGCATCGAGATTCACTCTGGTAAGAACCGCATCGTGCGTCGTATCTTCGAGAGCCTGGGTTACAAGGTTACCAAGCTCGACCGCGTACAGTTTGCTGGTCTGACCAAGAAGAATGTGAAGCGTGGTGACTGGCGCTACCTCACAGAGGAAGAGGTTGACCGCCTGCGCATGGGTGCTTACGAATAAAGTGAAGTATGTCGCTATGGCATAGCGACAAACAAAACAAGAAGAACAATGAAAAGAACAAAGATAATTGACGTACTGAAGAGTACTGATTTTGGAAAAGAAGTATGTGTGAAGGGCTGGGTGCGCACGCACCGCAGTTCTAAGGCTGTTGACTTCATCGCGCTGAACGATGGTTCTACCATCAAGAACGTGCAGATTGTCGTTGACCCTGCCAAGTTTGACGAGCAGTTGCTGAAGGACATCACCACTGGTGCCTGCATCAATGCCGAGGGCGTGCTGGTAGAGAGCCAGGGTGCTGGTCAGACCAGTGAGATCCAGGCCACCAAGTTGGAGGTCTATGGTCTCTGCGGCAACGACTACCCCATGCAGAAGAAGGGCCAGTCGTTCGAGGCTATGCGTAAGAATGCCCACATGCGCCTGCGTACCAATACTTTTGGTGCTGTGATGCGCATCCGTCACAATATGGCGATGGCTATCCACACCTATTTCCACGAGCACGGCTTCTTCTACTTCCACACGCCACTGATTACCGCCAGCGACTGTGAGGGTGCAGGCAACATGTTCCAGGTGACCACCAAGAACCTGTATGACCTGAAGAAGGACGAGCAGGGTAAGATTATCTACGACGATGACTTCTTTGGCGAGCAGACCTCGCTGACCGTTTCTGGTCAGTTGGAGGGCGAGCTGGGAGCCACCGCTCTGGGTGCTATCTACACCTTCGGTCCTACGTTCCGCGCTGAGAACAGTAACACACCTCGCCACCTGGCTGAGTTCTGGATGGTAGAGCCTGAGGTTGCTTTCCTCGACCAGGAAGAGTTGATGGACTTGGAGGAAGACTTCATCAAATACTGCGTGCGCTGGGCTCTCGACAACTGTAAAGACGACCTCGCCTTCCTGAACCAGATGATTGACAAGACCCTGATCCAGCGCCTGGAGGGTGTCCTCAAAGAGACCTTTGTGCGCCTGCCTTATACCGAGGGTATCAACATCCTGCAGGAGGCCATCAAGAATGGTAAGAAGTTCGAGTTCCCCTGCAACTGGGGCGACGACCTTGCCAGCGAGCACGAGCGCTACCTTGTCGAGGAACACTTCAAAAAGCCAGTCATCATGACCGACTATCCACGTGCCTTCAAGTCGTTCTACATGAAGCAGAACGAAGAGCAGGGAGAGGGTAGTGTTGGCTATAAGGGTGCCATTGCTCCTGGTCCTACGATGCAGGGTACCGACGTGCTGTTCCCACAGATTGGTGAGATTATCGGTGGCTCTGTCCGTGAGGAGAGCTACGACAAGCTGATGGGCGAGATTGAGCGTCGTCAGATGGACAAGACTCACCTGTGGTGGTACATCGACACTCGTCGTTGGGGTTCTTGCCCACATGCAGGCTTTGGCCTCGGTTTCGAGCGTCTCATCCTGTTTGTTACAGGCATGCAGAACATCCGCGACGTCATCCCGTTCCCCCGTACTCCGAAGTCTGCAGAGTTCTAAAATTGCAATTTCTGCTACAATTCTTAAAATATGTTCCAAATTTCATGCAAAAAGTTTGGAACATATATTTTTTTTACCTATCTTTGCAATCAGTAAACAATCATTAACTCAAAAAAACACAACAATTATGAAGAAATTACTGACATTGTGTAGCTTCGTGCTGCTTTCACTGGGTGCTTCCGCACAAATGTTCGACCCTCATGTAGGTATTGGTGTAGGCGTTGGTACCACAGGTATTGATATTGATGCCTCAGCCACGATAAACGACTATATAGGTATCCGTGCTGGTGTGGATATTATGCCGAAATTCAAAGTGAGCAAAGATCTGGATTTGGGTGTATCTGACAAAACAAAAGGTGTTAGTATTAAAGACATGAATAAGCACATTGATGATTTGAATACTCAGATTGTTGCTTGGAATGCTGCCCACCCGACCCAGAAGATGGAGCTGATTGACAAGACTTTGCTTCCCAATGGTGAGATTCCTAACGATCTAACTATTGAAGGTAAACTGGACAATACTGTTGGTCACATCCTGTTTGATATCCACCCCTTTAAGACCAGCTTCCGTTTTACTGTTGGTGCCTATTTCGGTAAGGATGAGATTATTTCAGTATATAATAAAGAAGATGCATTCTTCACTCCTATCAACCAGTGGAACAATGCTATCATTACTGCACAGAATAATCCCACAAGTACGCTGAATACCATGGTTGTAAAGCCATATAACTTGGATATGATTGGTGGTGAGTTGGGTGACTACTTCGTAACTCCTGACCCTGCCGAACAGGGAAATGTTAAGGCCTATGCCAAGGTCAATGGTTTCCGTCCTTATCTGGGCCTGGGCTTCGGCCGTGCTGTTCCCAAGGGTCGTGTAGGTTGCCAGTTTGACCTGGGTGTACAGTTCTGGGGTAAGCCAGAGATTTATATTCCCACCTACGACAAGGCTGCTAAGACCTATCAGTATGAGAAAATTGATGGCGATAAGGCTGGTGACGATGCAGGTAAAGTGCTGAAGACCATCTCTAAGATTTCTGTTTATCCTGTGCTGAATTTCCGCATCGTAGGTCGTATCTTCTAGTTAATAACTACTAACCATATAGAATTTAAAATAATCTATTATGAAAAGAACTAAAATTAGAAACCGATTGCTCTTCTGCTCATGTCTGGCATGTGGCATGCTTATGAGCGGATGTTCTGATAGCGACTACGACATATCGTCAGTAGACGCTAAACTTGGTGTTGGCGGCAGCTTGTCGTTGCCCAGTGATAACTCGGTAACTATCACGCTTGACGATATTCTTAATCTTGGCAATACAGATCTGATTAAAGTCTTGGACAACGGTGACTATCAGTTTGGTAAGAACCCTGAGACAGTCAGCGATGTTAACGTGAATGTCGATAAGATTACCTTGTTGGAAAAGAGCGAGCAAGGTCTGAATTTCGATGTAGATCTACCGTTATTTCCTCCTGCAATCATAGGTCAGGAAGTGGATATTCCTTATACTGCTATTGATCCTCACATTGATATTGCAGAGCAAACGGGTGATGTCTCACTTTTTGAATATGAGTTTGATGCTCCTGCTGAGATTAACGCTTTGAAGTGGGTCCGCATTGGAGATGAAGGTGGCGTCGATTTGAATCTTAGCTTGACATTCCCTGAAGAAATCAAGAAGTTCGAGTATGTGAAGATTCAGATGCCAGGCATGTTGGAAATGACCTGTAATAAAGCTGGTTTCAATGCTTCTACCAATGTCCTGACGCTGAGTAATTGTACTCCTTCTGACTGTAATGGTATCGTATTCAACGTTACAAAAATCAATGTAAAGGATGTTGACGCTAAGAACTTTGCAAAGCTTGAGAACGGAAAGTTCAAGCTTAGTGGTTACGTTAATATGACGATGAAGGTATCTAGGGTTAAGGTTTCTGCTAAGTCATCTGTTCAAGTAAGTGGTAATGCTTCGTTCAATAATCTCGTGATTACTGCTGCCAATGGTCAGTTTAAGCCAACCATCGATGCACAGAATATTGGTTCTACAACCATCAATTCTCTTCCCGACTTCCTGACAGACGCTCGTGTTGTGGCAGACGTTGACAATCCTCAGATATGGTTGACGCTCAAGTCGAACCTGCCTCTTGGTGGTTATGTGGAGGCTAAGCTCAGTTCTACCACCTCATCAAAAGATGTGGTTCTGAGCAAGGTAAATGGCAACGAATTGCCTATCGCTGCCAATACGACTACCCGTCTTGTGGTTTGTCGCAAGGCTCCTGCAGACTTGACACATAATGGTGAAACATATACGCCCGTCATTGCTCCAGACCTGTCGAATATCATCAAGAAGCTGGAGGAAGGTATGGCGATTAACATCGATATTACGAAGTTTGAAGCTAATGACGACGTTATTACCGTCGAACTGGGTAAAGACTATACACTTACGCCTAAATACCGCTTTACTGCTCCATTGGTATTGGGCGACGAGGCACAGATTGTGTACAGCGATAACGAAGATGACTTGCACAAGGACCTGAAGGACCTCAAACTGGAGAAGGGTGCTGTGCTGACGGTTGCAGCCGATGTAAATAATAAGGTTCCTGCCGATTTGGAGATAAATATCACACCTCTTGGACTTGATGGTCAACCCATTTCTACACTGGTTGTCAAGCCCATCCAGAACAAGGTGGCTGCAGGCGCTGCTGCTGATAAGATTAAGTACGAGATTTCAGATCCGAATGGTACTGGTCTGAATCAGCTCGACGGTATCGAATATGAACTGTTGGTTACCGCGCCTACAGCGAGCAGCGAGAAAGGTAAGGTGCTCAACAAGACTCAAGAGATAGTCATAAAGACCACTGATCTTCATCTGAACGGACAAGTGATTGTTGATACCGATTGATGTTTAACCTCCTAAAGTAAAAAGAATATGAAAAGCAAGAAATATATCGTGGCTGTGGCGCTGCTAGCAATGAGTGCTGCTTCCATGGCGCAGACATTGAACTCAGCCTACTTTACGGAAGGCTATAAATACAGACACACCATGAACCCCGCCTATGGCAACGAGGGTGGCTATTGTGCCATTCCCGCTTTGGGTAACCTCAATGTGAAGGTACAGGGTAACTTTGGTGTTGGCGACGTGCTCTTCAAGTCCAATGAGTATGGCATTGTCTCTGGTAAGAAACTGGCTACTTTCATGCATCCAAATATTCCTGTCGATGTAGCATTGAGTGGACTGTCAACTGGCAACAACCGTGTCATTGGTGACGTCAACATACCTATTGTATCAGTAGGTTTCAATGCCTTTGGTGGTTACAATACTGTTGAACTGAATGCCAGGGCGTCGTTTGGTGCCTCTCTCCCATACGAGTTCTTCGAGTTTGCCAAGAACGTCGGCAACAAGTCCTATAACATCGGTGACATCAATATCAATGCCCAGTCGTATGTGGAGTTGGCGTTTGGCCACTCTCGTCAGCTGACTGAGCAGTTGCGTGTTGGTGGTAAGTTCAAGCTCCTCTTTGGTGCAGGCCGTGGCGACTTGAAGATTGAAAACCTCACTGCAGACCTGCAGGAGTCAAACCGCTGGCTCCTTTCTGGTAAGGCTACTGCTGATGCCTCTATCAAGGGATTCACCTACAAGATGGAGGAAAAGGAATATGATAGTAGAGTTGACAAGAAAAGTAATCCACTAACCTACAATCGTGTCAAGGAAGTAGATGTCGATGGAGCAGGTCTTGGTGGTTTTGGTTTGGCTGTCGACTTGGGTGCTACCTATAAGATTAACGACGACTGGAAGGTTAGTGCAGCCCTGCTCGACCTCGGCTTCATCCATTGGAATACTGACGCCCGTGCTGCCAACTCAGGACAGCCCTTCGAGTTCAATGGTTTCCATGATGTAGAGGTCTCCAAGAGCAGTCCCAATTCGTTTGAGAAGAAGGCTGACGCCTATAAGGATCAGTTGGCCGACTTCATCAACCTGACGGAAGTAACGGACGAGGGTGGACGCACTACAGGCATTGGCTGCACCATGAACCTTGGTGTGGAATATAACCTGCCCGTCTATCGCCAGATTACCTTCGGTTTCCTCAGCAGCAGTCGTTTCCGTGGTCCTTATTCGTGGACCGATGCACGCCTGAGCGCCAACTGGGAACCCCTCAAGTGGATTGATGGTGGTGTTAACTTCAGCGTCAACAGCTTTGCTGCCAGCATGGGTTGGCTTGTCAACATCCATCCCAAGGGCTTCAACTTCTTCATCGGCATGGACCACATCCTCGGCAAGACCACCAAGGAGTTCATTCCTATGACCTCCAATGCCAGCTTGGCTATGGGTATGAATATCACGTGGTAATTGTTGGAACTGAGAATAACAAAAGCAATCGCTCAAGGAGAAATCCCTGAGCGATTGTTTTGTTGTGTTAGTGTTCAGCAATCCATTCTGCCATTCTGTTCAGTTGCAGGCATTGCTCGCGCGAGATGGTGCGTTTGTTCATGTGGTATTCCCACGGACTGACTTGCAGCAACGTCCCTTTAGAGCAGGCTGCGAACGACTCGCCAGCAGGCTTGTAGAGTGGGGGAAAGCCGTTCTCGCGCAGGACTATCAGTCGGTAGCCGCGGTTCATGGCCTCGCGCATCACCTCCTTCTCGCGCGTAGCGACAGCAGCACTGATCAGTACGCCACCCCTTGCTGCCAATGCCAACCATTGGGCCTTCCTCTCCTCGAACTCCTTGTCGCTATAAGCCTTGTGGACAATGACTGCCGCCTTCTCAGGGTAGGAGAGGAGATATTGGTTGCCTACCGTCTGGCACGACCACTCGCCGATTCTCACGTCCCTGATAATCGTGAAGAACTCTGGGTGCTGGCGCTTGACAGCCAGTCGCCGAGGGTTGTCGGCCAAGTACCTGAACCACCGCTCCAGCTCGCCCTCACCCTCCAGGATGTGGTCGTTGTAGTTGCGCGAGAAGAGGAGGCCGTGGGTGCGGTCGTTCTCTTTGCTGGTGGCGCTGGTGTTTGCTTTGCTGGTGGCGTCCTCTTTGCTGCAACAGTGTTGCAGCATAGGTGGACACAGACCCGCCGCCAGCGCCTGCCGGTAGGCCTTGTTGCACCCTACCTTGAAGCCCTTGATGACCATTCCCAGCGGCTGGTCCATCGGTCGTTCTACGAACAGGATGCCGTGCAGATGGTCGGGCATCACCATCGTTGCCAGCACCCTCACCTCTGGGTAGTGCTCGCTGATGTCTTCCCACATCTCCCTGACCTGTTTGCCCAAGGGCGACAGCTCGATGTGTGGCGCGTCGATGCTCCCTTCCTTTGCTCCTGCGTCGCCTACCAGTCGGCCCAACAGAGGCCTGCGCCCCTCCACAGTCATCGTGACCAGATAGACGCATCGCTTCTCGTAGTCGTGCCCTACGCGTCGCCTGAGCATCGAGGGTTTCTTCTCCCCTGCAAACGCCTTGTGTTTCTCAAACGCTTCCCAGTCCATAGCTTGCAAAGGTAGTGGAAATAGTAGAAAAGACCAAATATTTGGGAGGTTTTTCTGAGGGGCGTTAAAAAAATAACTGTGAATTGTGAATCTGTGAATCCCCTCCACGTATCAGCCTAATACGCTCCGTTTTCAGCCTAATACGCGGCTGCATCACGCTAATACGTGCTCGGCTTAGCCTAGTACGTAATCAAACGAGGCTGATTCCGTCGTCAGTGATGGTGATGAGGTGGCGTCGATAGAGGTCGCCTATGGCTTTCTTGTAGACTTTCTTGCTAACACCGAAACGGGCGGCAATGGCTTCTGAGGGGCTCTTGTCGCCCAGTTCGCACTGGCCGTCGTGCTCCTGCAGATAAGTCAGCAGCACCTCTGCGAAGTCGAGGCTCAGCTCGTAGCCCGTCTTCTTCTGGTAGCGCTCCACCTTGGAGGTCGCCATCAGTCGGTGCGTCTTCTCGTCCTCCATGACGTAGACGTAGTAGCGTTGTCCTTTGACCATGCGCGTCTTCTGTTCGCGGAAGGGGCAGAAGAGGTCTTTCATCAAGCCCCAGTTGAGGAAGGCGCCATACTCGTTAGTCCAGGCACACTCCATCCAGGCGAACTCCCCAACCTTGGCGATGGGGTGCTCGGTGGTGGCCACGATGCGCTCGTCTTGGTCGAGGTAGAGGAACACTTCTATTTCTTGTCCGATGACGTAGCCCTTGGGCACGTAGCGGTTGGGCAGCAGGATGTTACCTTCGTCGCCGCCGTCCAGATAGAGGCCGAAGTCGGTGCGCTTCTTTATTCTGAGGGTGTTGTAATCGCCGAGTTTAAGCATAGCAATCCATCTTTCATGTGAATAGTACGGTCGGTAATCGAGGCAAGGCCCTCGTCGTGAGTGACGATGACGAAGGTCTGGCCGAACTGGTCGCGCAGGTCAAAGAAGAGCTGGTGCAACTCCTGCTTGTTCTTCGAGTCGAGCGACCCTGAGGGCTCGTCGGCCAGGATGACGGCAGGGTTGTTGACCAGTGCACGTGCAACGGCAATGCGCTGCTTCTCGCCACCAGAGAGTTCTGAGGGCTTGTGGCTGGCACGGTCGGAGAGTCCCATGAAACTGAGCAACTCCTGGGCGCGCTGCTTGGCGGCCTTCTGCGACGTGCCCGCAATGTAAGCAGGTATCATGATGTTCTCCAAGGCGGTGAACTCAGGCAGCAGCTGGTGGAACTGGAACACGAAGCCGATGTGGCGATTGCGGAAGTCGGCCAGCTTCTTCTGCGAGAGGGTGGTCACGTCGATGGAATCGACGTGCACAGTGCCAGTGTCGGGGCGGTCCAGTGTGCCGATGATTTGCAGCAGGGTGGTCTTGCCAGCGCCACTGGGGCCGACGATGCTGACCACCTCGCCACGATCTATGTGGAGGTCAATGCCTTTCAGTACTTGTAGGGAGCCGAAGCTCTTGGTGATATTTTCTATTGTAATCATTTGCGGTGGTTATTAATCCAGCGTGCCAGGGCGTCATAGTAGCTGGTCTCCTCCTGGTGCTGGGCAGCGGTAAAGGTCATCGACTCCTCCTTCTGCGTACCGTACTGGTCTGGGAAGATAATCATCAGATTCTTGCCAGAGAAGTGCTGCATGAGCTCCTTGGGCAGGCGCTCCAGCGCATTCTTGTAGGAGATGGTTCCCTTACGGGCGGTGATGACGACGAACATGTGGTCCTGACTGATTTTCTCAGCCAGACGAGGCAGTTCGTTCCAGTGGGCCATGAAGGTGTACTCTGCGCGCACGCTGGGATGGTGGTTGTTGATGTACTGACGGATGAGTTCCAGCGACTCGTTGCGTCCATGAAACTGGATGCGGCAGTCCAGGTTGCCTGCAAAGCGTGCCAAGCGCTCCAGCCAGCGGTGGAAGCCAGGCTCGAACTCGGCCCTTGAGGGTACGGCCACCTGTATGCGGCGCAGGGTGTTCAGCGGTTGCACGAAGCGCGTCAGCACAATCTGGCGGTTCAGTCCATTATACAAACTCTGCAGGAACTCACCCCAGAACTTGGGGTTCACATCCGTGTGCACGTGCATACCCATGATAATCTCTGAGCAGCCGAACTCGCGGAAGGCGTGCTTGATGCCGTTGGCAATGTTCGACGACAGGCGCACCTGCGTCTGCATCTGCAGGTCGGCAGCGGAGGCTCGCTGTTGCAGTTGTTCCAGCAGTCGGAGACCCGCCTCGCGGTGGCCGCTGGCATTGTCGTCGTCGTAGACCACGTTCAGCGCCACCAGTCCACGATTGCGTTTGGGGTTACGCATCATGATGGCCAGTTCCAGCAGCTGGGGGGCTATGTCGGGATACTTGACGCACAGCAGCACCTTCTCGTTCTTCGGAGAGTGGGAGGAGTCGACGGGGAAACCGCCGACCACACGACTGCCCATGAGCGTCAGTTCCTGCGAGGCTTTCTCCGTCATCATCGTCGAGATGATGCAGGTGATGAGTATCATGATGACCACACCGTTCAGTATCTCGTTGTTCATCAGGTATTGTCCTGGGGCTACCTCCAGTCGCATGCCTACCATCACCATTGCGATGGCACCAGCTGCATGGGCACAGGTCAGACCGAACATCATGTGACCCTCGGCCTTCGTCAGTCGGAACAGAATGCTGGAGATATAGGCTGCCAGCGCCTTGCCGAATGTGCCGAAGAAGACGATGAGCACCACGACGAACAGCATGCGCCAGCCTTCGAACAAGGAACCGACATTGATGAGCATGCCCACACCTATCAGGAAGTAGGGGATGAAGATGGCGTTGCCAATGAACTCGATGCGGTTCATCAGGGGCGACACGTGGGGGATATACCTATTTAATATAAGGCCTGCGATGAACGCTCCCACGATGCCCTCGACGCCGATGGCCTCTGACAGGGCTGCCGAGAGGAACATCACAGCCAAGACGTAGATGAACTGCATGATGGCATCGGAGTAGCGACGCAGGAAGTAGCGCGTGACCTTGGGAATGCCCCACACGCTGAGCACGCAGAAGGCTGCAAACTTCAGCACGAAGAGCAGCCAGAAGCCAATGCCCACGTCCTTGCTATACGATGCCGACAGGGCTGCCAGCATCATCAGTGCCATGAAGAGCGACAGCATCGAGGCTCCCACGCTGAGCATCACGCTGGGGTGACGGCCCATGCCGTAGCGCGAGATGATGGGGTAGGCGATGAGTGTGTTCGACGCCATGATACAACCCAGCAGGAACGAGGCCGTCGACGAGTAGTCCAGCAGCCACATGGCCATTACGTAGGTCAGCACCAGTGGCACCATACACGTCAGCAGTCCGAACCACAGGATGCGCTTGGAGTTCTTCTTGACGCTCTCCATATCCATCTCCAGACCTGCCAGGAACATGATGTACAACAGTCCCACCTTGCCGAATAGCTCGAACGAGTTGTCGCGCTCCAGCAGGTGCAGTCCGTGCTCGCCAATGAGCACGCCTGCCAACACCATTCCGATGATGTGCGGAATGCGCAGCTTACCCATGATGATGGGCGCCAGCAGAATGATGAGCAGCACGACAAAGAATATCAGTGTCGGACTGGTTATGGGGAAATATGACATCATAAATCAATAAATTTGTGCAAAATTACAACTTTTTCGGCAAATATGGAACAAAATGAAAGTTTTTTTGTAAATTTGCAGCCGATTTACAACCAACGTAATTTTTGAGACTGATGAAAGTAGCAATTGTGGGCGCCTCAGGCGCTGTAGGTCAGGAATTCCTGCGCCTGCTTGACGAGAGAAATTTCCCAATGGACGAATTGGTGGTAAGGAACTGACCGTAAAGCTGTTGCAGCACAACGACGACTTCAAGGATATCGACATCGCCTTCACCTCTGCCGGTGCCGGCACGTCGAAGGAGTTTGCTGAGACCATCACGAAGTATGGTGCCGTGATGATTGACAACTCCAGCGCTTTCCGCATGGACGACGATGTACCCTTGGTGGTGCCTGAGTGCAATGCTGAGGATGCTCTGAACCGTCCGCGTGGCATTATTGCCAACCCCAACTGCACCACGATTATGATGGTGGTTGTACTGCAGCCACTGGAGAATATCAGTCACATCAAGCGCATCCACGTATCTTCTTATCAGAGTGCCAGTGGTGCTGGTGCCGCCGCTATGGCCGAACTGCAGCAGCAGTACAAAGAGATGGTAGAAGAGGGCGAGGTGAAGACCATCAAGAAGTTCCCTCACCAGCTGGCCTACAACGTCATTCCGCAGATTGACGTCTTCCAGCCCAACGGCTATACTAAGGAGGAGATGAAGATGTACAACGAGACGCGCAAGATTATGCATACTGATGCTAAGTGCTCGGCTATGTGCGTGCGTGTCAGCTCGTTACGTTCGCACTCTGAGTCTGTTTGGATTGAGACTGAGAAACCCATCAGCGTTGAGGAAGCACAGAAAGCTATCGCTGCTGCTCCTGGCTGTACGCTCGTTGACGATCCCGCCAACCTCGTGTACCCCATGCCTTTGGAGACTGCTGGCAAGGACGACGTCTTCGTAGGTCGCGTGCGCAAGGATCTCTCTGACGAGAACGGCTTGACCTTCTGGCTCTCAGGCGACCAGATTCGTAAGGGTGCTGCCCTCAATGCCGTACAGATTGGTGAGTACCTCATCAAGGTCGGCAACGTGAAGTAACCTCTCAAATACCTACAATTGGTGATTGTGGGATATAGAAAAAATGTGTACTTTTGCAGCGCGATAGTCCGCTATCCGCTAACGAAGTACACATTATTAATATATAAGACAGGCTTATGAAGAAATTATTTACGCTACTATTTGTGTTTTTGGCAGCACTGAGTGCCAGCGCAACTGACTACGAGGTTGAGGCTGCAAACATCGCTGCATTTAATGCCAATGAGCCTATCGGAAATGGCTTCAATAATATGAATGGCTGGTATCTTGTACCTATCTCTGAGGATGCTATCGTTGCTTATGTACAGCCTACGGAGGTGACGTTTGATTTCTCTGATCCCAATTTCCGTGAGAATATTGGTGAGAGCTTGACAGACGTAAAGGGAAATATCTACAACGAGACGTTCACTGCTGATGGCGCTACGTTACAAATTACATGTGGCTCTGCGACCTCAAAGATTTATGTGGATGCCAACCGCGGTCAGAACTTGGTGACTTATAAAGAGTATACCACATTAACATTTTGCGCCCCTGAAAGCTATGCCATCACGAAGATAGAATTTACAGCCGCAGGCAATAGCAATATCAATAATTTTTCAGCTTCTTCAGGTATCATTGAAGGCATGATCTGGACGGGTAATGCTGATGGTGTGCGATTCCAGCAGGGAGGTACGAGCTATCTGGCTAATGCTATCTTAACACTTGCTGCGAAGGATGCTTCGACAGTTGCTCTTCCTGCCATAGAGTATACGGAGTGTGCTAATATCGCTGCTTTCAATGCGATGGAGGCAGGTGCTTATGCGAAGGTTACCCTGACGGATGCTGAGGTTACCGGTCTCTCTGCCGACGGATATTCTACAGTATGGATTCAGGATGCTACGGGTGGCTGTTGGTTACAGTATACCTCACTCAATAGCGTACTGAAGGAGAATACCAAGCTCAACGGATTTGTGTATGTCGTAGCACGTCCAAACTCTGGAAATGTGCAGATGAAGGAGGCGGAAGATACTCCGAAGAGTGAGATTAATGTCACCGAAATTAGCGAAAACACCATTGTAGAGGGTACGCTGGCAGAGGTGAATGTTGCTGCCAATAAGAATAAGGTGGTGAAGATTAAGGGGGCTACGCTGACAATGACAAGTGCTACGGCAGGTACGCTGACACAGGGCGATGCTACTATTGATGTCAATAATGGTGGTGCGACAGCTAATCAGCAGCTCCACAAGATTGAAAATTGGACAAAGGATACTACGCTGGAGAACATTACCATTGTAGCCATCCTAGTGGGTAAGTCTAATACCGCCAACCAACTGCTGCCCATCTCTATCACAGAGAATGCTACTGGCATCGAGGCCATTCACAATTCACATTTCACAGTTAAGAATTCGATATACAACTTGCAGGGTATTCGCCTGAACAGTCTGCAGAAGGGACTGAATATCGTGAACGGCAAGAAGATCGTGATTAAGTAAGCTATAATAGATAAAAGGAAGTACCTGAGGCTTAGTGTTTCAGGTACTTTTTTTATGTCTTAGAAATTGTGACCAGCAGCGATGAGGAAGGTGGTGCGGCTGGGGTTATGCAGATTCGATGGAGAACCATCGGGAGTGGTTGCATGACGATAGTCGAAGGCTGTGCGCACAAAAGTGTTCAGACGAGTGCCTGGGAAGAGGAAGTTGTATTTCAGCTGCAGGCCGAGGCGATACTGCTTGGCTGTCAGGTACTCATAGTCGCGATAGAGGAAAGCCTCCATCGTGGCAGGTTGAGGCTGTTTGGCGCTGGGCGTCACAAAGGAGCCATCGTGATAGGGGTCGCCAGAACCAGTCTGGTAACCACCATTCAGTGTCACGCCGAGGATGCCACCCAGAAGGTCCAGATTACGCGTCAGACTGACTACAACCTCGCTGGTGTTCAGCTGTTGCTGACGATAGTAGGGATAGAGGTAGGCTGTGATGTCGCGCTGTTGCCAGTGGTAGCCTGCGGTAATGGTCCATGTGGGCAACTCATGACGTATACCCAGGTGCAGGGTGTAGTCGACGTCGAAGTTGCGCCAGCCTTTCTCGCCACTTTTCGTCGCGTCGTAGTATTCGTAGTAGGTGGCACCATAGTCGTTGGTCAGTCCGCGATAGGTATTGATGCGGTTCTCTAGGGTCTCACTTTGGTATTTGACATCGAGAAAGACCCTCGATGCACTGAAACCGTAAGACGCACGCCCTTGAAGCGTCAAGATATTGCGATCGTGGTCGGTATAGGTAATGGTGTACTGCGATGGGCGACCATAATAACCCGTTGCATGACTGTAGGAAGCGGCTGCGAAAAGGGAGAGGCCATCGTTGGCACGCTGGGAGTGGTGGCCAGGCTGGAACTCCAACTGCAGGCCTACACCATGAGCATCTTCAAAGAGGGGCATCTCGTTGGTCTTGTCTGTATAGCCATCGTTACCAAACTGCTCGACGATACCCATCATGGCACCATAGTCGATGAGCGACTTATACACCTTGTCGGCCTTTCCGTAGGTGCCAAACTCCACGCTCTCCGTACGACGATGGTAGGTGTAGTCAAGACCAATGTGGAGTGTGGAATGTTGAATGTTGAATGAGGACAGCACACCTGCTGTGAAGTCGAGGTTCATCAGCTTGTTCTTGTGGCGCAGGTCCTTGTATTTGGCGTAGTTGGCAGCGGTGTAGTCGGCCTTCATTCCGATGGCTAAACCATCGAACACAGTATAGCCGAAGGCGCCTACGAGGTGGTAGGTGTCGCGATGCTTGCGTCCTAGGTTGGTCAGCGAGTCCTCCACGATGTCGAAGGGCAAGCGGTCTTGCATGAACACGGAGCCCGTCATATCCTTGCCAGACTGGTTGTCGTAGCTGATAGCGCCATAGACGACAGCACGCGGACTGAGGCGATAGTACGACTCGATGACGCCTTGGAAATCATTCAGCGAGGGTGAACCACTGAAGTTCGTCAACTCTCCATTGGCATGGGCGAACGACACCTCTGCCTCTGCAATATTCTCGCAGTTAAACAGCGTCAGCGAGGCTGCATTACGCTGGGTGAGCCAGGGCGACGACTGTTGCACGAAACGGTAGTCGCGCAAGAGCAGGGAGTCCTGAGCGTTTAGTGTGTTCTCTGACCGAGGGTCAGAGTGTGGCGATGCAATGCTGTGGCACAGCAACATACTGAACAGAAGGGCGCTGGCGAACAGGCGGGCGGTTATTCTTTTAGTGAGCATAGCTGGCGTTCGTGGAAATCGTTGGTGGCATTGTTGGTGTTCTGATAGATGATATGTGCACCCTGCTGGATGCTGGCCTCTGCATCGATGCCGCTGGGGTCGGTGCTGTCGTCAACGCCCAAGGTGTAGTCGTAGACGAGCTTGCCCTCGTTCTCTAACAGTTGTTCTGTAGCCTGTTTGTCAACGTTGCGATAAATGGAGTGCCCCTTCTTGTTGGTCATCCAGACGTAGCCTGCATCGATATCGGCTGTGAGGCGCTTCACGCATTGTGTGGCGTACTCGCTGGAGAAAACTTCGATGGCATCGATAATCCAGTTGTTGGGTACCTTGATGCAACGTTTGGCAATACTGGTGCCTCCACCATCATACCAGAAATTGTCCGTATTCTGTGCAAAGTCGGCAGGGGTTACGCCCTTCGTCTGAAACAGCACTATGGAGGGTGACGAGTTGCTCAGCGGCCAGGCATTACCCAGTCCATAGACTGCTGCTTTTAGATAGTGCGACGTGGGGATAAGCTCCGATGGTGTGGGACAGTAGCGCTGGTTGCTGTAACCACTCTCTGGGTCGAACATGCAGTAGTAGTTTGCGTTGGCATAGTTGACAGACTGAGTGATAGTCTGCGTATTGTCGATAGCACCATGAATGTTGACGACAATCTGAGAGAAAGGCTCGATGGTCAGCGTCGAGGGAAAGTACCAGATGCCATTCCATAGGGGTGTGAACCCTTCGCCTTCGTAGTTCAGACGACCATCAGCCAGATAGTTATTGTTGTTGGCCTGGGCATTGGCTGGTGCCGACATACCAAAGCAGAGGTTGTCGTAGGACGCAGGCTCTGCACTGTTGTTATAAAGGATGACGCACTTGTCGTATTGGAAAGCGGTAACACCATCGTCAGACATACACCCTCCGCAGTAGAGTTCTTTGATGACCAATCGACTGATGGTGGCGCGCTTCATAGGAATGGTGGCTGTAATGGGACTGCCTGCAAGAACGGTAATCTGTCCTGATGTGCCGTTATAGCTGTAGTACTCGTTGCCAGTAGTGTTGCGCGTCTGTGAGGTCAGGGCTTCGTAGAGTCCTGGTGTCACAGTAAACGTGGCAATGCCCTGGGCGTTGGTCTGCTCAATGAACACGCTGCCTGTATTGATGTTGCGCAGCTGGACGTCGAGACCAGACAGGTCGTCGTTGAGGCCTGTCAGCTGGACCTTCACCTCGTTGGTGTCAATGGAGGGGGCGTCTTGGTCGGAGCAGGCAGTGAGGCATATTGCTATGACATAGCAACAAACGAGGCATATGATGGTGCGGAATATTTTCTTCATAGCTTGAGTCTGAGGGATAGTCCGTAGTAGTAGCTGGGAATATAACTGCTGGAGAAGAGCGACGTGTCGAGATCGGTCTGCGAGGAGTGAACAGTCTTCATGTTGTTGAAGAAGTTGTTGGCATAGAACGAGATAGACACATGGTCGCCAATCTCCTTGGTTACGCTGAGATTAGCAGAATAGTAGGCGCTGATGCGATTGGCATTCATCACATATGCCGTATTGGGGTGTACCACGAGGTTCTGCAGGTCGTTATACAGTGTGGCATCGTTGTCCTTTGCCCACAGGAACTTCTCTGCGAAGGGTATCATCGTGTTGGGATCGTCCCATGTGGTGTAGTATTCTGGATAAACATCGCCCTCGAAGTTGCTGAGGCTCTTGCGATAGCTGTAGAGCGTACTCTCGATGCGCAGGGCCATGATGAGACGAATCTTGGGAATGTGCGTAGTGATGGTGGTGTTGAGGTTGAGGGTCTTCGAGATGGCACCGTTGGCAATGGATGTCTGTGCGGATGAAGTACCGTTAGTGCCACGATACCAGCCAATATACTGATAGGGTTCGCCAGTGCCTGTCATCTTGGTATTGCTGTTGTGCATGCTGGCAAAGAGGGTCTCGTCTTCGCTCTTGTAATAATAGTAGTTGCCATCGAAACGCAGACTGGTGTTCAGTGCCTTGAACTGTTTGAAGTCAATCATCCACTCCAGTCCGTAGCGATCCAGGGGAGAGGCATTGACGTAGCGGGTGTTGCTCTGGTAGAAGCGTCGCTCATTGTTGGGAACGATGGCAGTAGAACCGTCAGCTGAACGGACGGTCACTGTACCTGTGGTGGGGTTGATGGCGTAGGTGCGTCCATCGGTAGGTATCGTCAGACCCTCTAAGGCAGAAACGGGAGTATAATAGTAGCTGAATGGGGTGTACTCCGTCGTGGCCATATAGGGGTTGTAGGTACGATGGTGGAAGGCAGACAGCGATACACGCGTACCTTTTATATTCATCTCGATGCCGATGTCTGTCTGATTGGTGTATTGCCACTTCAGGTCAGGGTTGTAGAGCGCTTTCGAGGGTCGTGTGTACCAGGCGCTGACGGTGGTGTTGTCGGCAGTGGATGGTGAACGGAACACTTCGATGTCGTAGTACGATGGGCTGGGGTAGAGCACCTGGAAGGAGGGCAACTTGACGCTTTTTCCCCATCCGGCATGCAATACCAGGTCGCTGACCACACGCTTGCGACGATTCTTCCAGAACGTATAGCGACCATTGAAACGTGGCGACAGGGAACTGACAGTTCCATACTCCGACCCGTTGATGATGGTGATGTCGTCGCGCAGTCCGGCAGTAATCTCCAGCGTCGACAACTTCGATGTGGAAATGCTGACCTTCTCCTCTGCATAGAGGGCGATATTGTTCAAGGCTGGCAGGTTATCGTAGCGATACTCGCGCCAACTGGGTGCATAGCGCAGGTCTTCGTAGTAGGTACCTCGTCCATTGTTGCGACTATCTTTATATTCTGCTCCTAGCATCAGGCGATTCATCACCTTGCTGAAACGACGTGTCCAGTCGGCTTTCAGTCGCAGCGAGGTGTTGACTGGTTTGGAATCATGGTATTGCTTAACGTGCCAGTAACCTGTAGGACCAAGAATGATGGGTGCATCGGGATTGCTGTCGTAGTCAGTAGCCATGAAGTAACCTTCTTCCGTTGCGTGGAGGTTAGCCAATGTGGTAGCGCTATTGGTGTGGGTATAGTCCTCGCTATAGCGATCAGCTGTCGAAAAGGAACCACGCAGCGAGAGATTGGTAATCCACTTTTTGTTCAGCAACCAGTTCAGTTCGAAGTGTGCACGCAAGTTGTTGTCGCGTGACTTGCTGTAGTCATCGAGCTCGTTGTCTGGGTCTGACTCGGCGTTATAGCCTCCGATATTGCCTGTCAGGCCCACATTCAGCGTCAAAGGTGTTGTCTCGCGCATAAAAATGTTCATGTAGTGCAGCGACAGGATGTTGCGCTGGTAGGCAGTGTGGGGCGAGGCAGCATTGCTGAAGGAACGGGCGTGCTCAAGGGAAACATTCAATACGCCATCGTGGCCACCCAAATCGAAACCTTTGTTCAAAGCTATCTGTTGGGTGTGCTGATTGAGTTTCCCCTCTACGATGAAAGGCGACTTACCCTTGCGGGTGTTCACCTTGACGACACCATTCGACAAGTCGCCATACTCCACAGAAGGAATGCCTGTGACAACCTCTATGGACTCGATGTTCGACGAACTGATGGTTCGTGTGCTGGCTCCTGCTGTCTCACCTGCTGCAGCATTGTTGTCGAGTCGCATGCCATCCACCTCAATAGCTGTACCAAACGAAGCGTTGCCTTTCTCCTGACTACCACTGCGAAGGGCCATGCGGTTGTCGCTCATCAGCGTGGCATTGACAGTCTTACCACCAGGCAGCAGGGTGGCAATATCGCTCACGTTCAATAGCTGTTGTTGGTCGAGGGCTGCTCTGTCGATAGTATAGCTAGTGGTACTCTCGTTATCCTTGCGCTTGGCAGTTACAGTGACTTCGTCCAGCTTCAGATTTTCTTGCTTCAAGTTGATGCGCAGACGAGGAATGTCCTTGTTGATGTCAAGGGCAATCTGGCGAGTGGCATAGCCCAGACACTGGATGGTCAGCACCACCTTTCCTGCAGGAATGTTCTTGATGCGGAAAGTACCATCAGCACCAGTGATAGCCCATAGTCCGTTCTCCTTCATCAGGATGGAGGCAAACTCTATCGGCTTCTGCGTCTCTTCGTCAGCGACACGTCCTGCAATGGTGATTTGCTGGGCCTGTGCTGTCAGCAGTTGGCAGAATATGGTGATGAAAAAGAGTAGTCGTTTATACATATTATATTATTATGCTGCAAAAGTACGAAGATTTTGTCGATTTCGCAATACCTATAAGTAGGTATGTTTGTAAATTTTTCTTAATTCTTGTTGCTTATGTCAATGGTATTTCGTAACTTTGCCCCGAAAATGAAAGAAAGAATGAGAAAAACAGCTTCAACAATGCTCTTGTTGATGGTTGCTGTGTTGCTTTCAGCACAGCCGCTGTCACAAGACCCTACTATCAAAACTGGTAAACTGAAAAACGGCTTGACCTACTATCTGCGACATAATGCTAAAGAGGCAGGACTGGCCGATTTCTATATTGCCCAGAAGGTTGGCTCTATACAGGAAGAACCTCGTCAGCGTGGCTTGGCACACTTCTTGGAACATATGGCTTTCAATGGTACCAAGCACTTCCCAGGAAAGGGCAAGCAGTTGGGTATTGTTCCCTGGTGCGAGACCATTGGTGTGAAGTTTGGCGCTAACCTCAACGCTTATACTAGCGTAGAACAGACGGTGTATAATATCTCTGCTGTTCCCTTGAAGCGTGAGGGCATCCTCGACTCTTGTCTGCTGATTTTGAATGACTGGAGCCACTACTTGCTGCTGGAAGATGCTGAGATTGACAAGGAGCGTGGTGTTATCCATGAAGAGTGGCGTACGCGCCGTGCAGGACGAGCTGTGCAACGTCTGATGGAGCAGGCAATGCCAAAGGTTTATAAGGGTACGAAGTATGAGGACTGCATGCCTATTGGTTCGATGGATATCGTCGACAACTTCCCCTATCAGGACTTGCGCGACTACTATCATAAATGGTATCGTCCAGACCTGCAGGCTATCATCGTGGTGGGTGACATCGATGTCAACAAGGTGGAGAAGAAGATTCAGAAGCTGTTCTCCAAGATTCCTATGCCGAAGAATCCTGCCAAGCGTGAGTACTATCCTGTAGATGATAACGACAAGATGATTGTCGATATCGAGAAAGATGTGGAACAGCCCATCGTGCTGTGTCATCTTTATCAGAAACGTGATGCGACGCCAGATAATGAGAAGAACGACGAGAAATATCTGCGTGGTGACTATATCGACAACCTGATAGGTACGATGATGAACGATCGTCTGGCAGAATTGCGCCAGCAGGCAAATCCTCCCTATCAGAGTGCTACTGGTCGTGCGTCGACGTTCTTCCTCAGCCGTATGAAGGAGTCGTTTTCCTTGTCTGTCAGCTGTCAAGAGAACAATATTCTGGGTGGTCTTATTGCTGCCGTTGGTGTCGCTGAGCGTGCTCGTCAGCATGGCTTTACTGCCTCAGAGTTGCAGCGTGCCAAGAGTCTGAAACTGAACCACGATGAACGAAAGTATCGTGAGCGTGACGATCGTCGTAACTCTAAATTTGTGACAGCCTGCATCCAGCATTTCCTGAATGGTGAACCACTCATCTCTATTGATGACCAACTGGAACTGACACGTCGCTTCGATCGTGAGGTGACGTTGGAGGAGGTGAACAATGCCGTTCGCGAGTTGGTGACTGACAAGAACCAGGTGGCTATCATGTATGCTCCTGACAAGGAAGGGCTGGTGCTGCCTACAGAACAGCAGATAGAAAGCGTTATTCTGGCTGCCCAGCAGTTGTCGTATGCTCCTTATCCTGAGCAAGAGGTTGCCGAGCACCTTATTAGCGAATTGCCACAGCCGGGTAGCATCGTTAGCGAGAAGGCTTTCAAGCATGGCTTCGCTGAGTGGACGCTGTCGAATGGTATGAAGGTATATGTCAAGAAGACAGATTTTGCTGCTGATGCGGTTTCTATGCGTATGCAGGCTGAGGGTGGAGCCTCTGTCTTTGACGACGCGGATATTCCAAACTTTAACCTGATGAATAGCTCCATTACTGATGCTGGCGTGGCACAATTTGATGCTACGACGCTGCGTCGTATGCTGTCAGGTAAGTCAGTACGCATACAACCCTCAGTAAGCACTCGTGAACAGGTTATCAGTGGTGGTGTGTCGCTGAAGGATATGCCTACGATGTTTGAGTTGGCATACCTCTATTTCTCACAGCCGCGTCGTGATACCGTGGCTTTTGCCAGCCTGATTAATCGCACGCATGCCTTCCTGACAAATCGTAATGCATCTCCCAAGGTAGACTATAACGACTCTGTACGTGCAGTTATTTATGGTCACCATCCGCGTTTGGAACCTGTCGTTCAGGCAACACTCGCGAAGGTGAACTACGATCGCATCCTGCAACTCTATCGTCATCTGTTCAGCGATGCATCAAACTTCAAAACGGTTATTATTGGTAACTATGATGAACAGCAGTTGCGCCAGTTGGTATGCCAGTATCTGGCCACGCTGCCTACTACCCACAAGAACGAGCAGGTCAACTGGAAGAATGTACCCCAGATTGTTGAGGGTTCAAAGGTGTGCCGCTTCCGCAAGAAGATGAATACGCCATTGGCTAATGTGGGCATCTACTACTCTGCCGATGTGCCCTTCTCGCCCCAGAGCGACCTGGAACTGGACTTCCTAAAGCGTTGTCTCTCAATAGCCTATACGGACTCTGTTCGTGAGGAGAAGGGGGGAACCTATGGTGTTGGTGTCGATTTTGATTTGAACAAGGAAGATAAACCTAACGCCATGCTGCGTATCTCCTATAATGCAGATCCTGAACGTTATGAGGAACTGAATCCTATCATCTACCAGCAGTTGGCGAATATTGCCAAGAATGGTCCAGCTGCCAGCAGTTTAGATAAGGTGAAGAAGTACCTTGTCAAGCAATACCAGCAAGCCGCTATCACCAATGACTATTGGAGCTATGTTATCTGGCATGAGTTGGATGATGATGCCGACTTTGACAAAGACTATTGCAAGATGGTTGAGGAGATGACGGCAGAGAAAGTACAGCGTATGGCTCAGCGCCTCTTGGATGCTAAGCGTTGCATTGAGGTGACGATGTTGTCCGAATAATTCTACTTAACTAAACAATACAAATTATGAAGAAACTTGTTTTCGCCCTTGTGGCTATGGCAGCACTCTTTGCTTGCCAAGAGGAGAAAGCTCCGTTTAACTATCGTGGATTGGCGTTTACGTTGCCTGTCCAGCAGTTTGTGGATTCAATGTTGGCACGTGGCTTTGCTGTTGACTCAGCAGCATCGGACAGTGGAAAGACTGTTGTGCTGTCCTCGCCTGCTGAGCACTATCGTGTGCTGGCTGCATTTAGTGGTGAAAAGCTGATGGCTATTCAGGAAACTTATAACCTCTCTACCAACGACAGTACACGTCAGATGTGGCAGGAGTTGCGCGATGGTCTGGAGAAGGAGCTGGATGCATGGCCTGACTGTCCTATCTTGAAGGATGATCATAAAGAAGCTAACTTCGATACGGGCGATGGTCTGATCTCTATTCTGTTGGAGAATACTTATACACCAACCCTTACAGTTCGCTACCAGAAGAAGTAAACTTTGATACGATAAAAGAAATAAGGAGGCTCCGTTGAGAGTCTCCTTATTTCTTTTCTGTGCGCCTGACAGGACTCGAACCTGCACGTCGCGAGACACTAGATCCTAAGTCTAGCGCGTCTACCAATTCCGCCACAGGCGCATTGTTAATGCATAACTAATAATGCATCATGCAGAATTGCGGTTTTTGCGGGTGCAAAGGTAATGCTTTTTGCTGAAACTGCCAAATTATTTGACTAAAAGTTGGCGGGCAGCCTCAATGATGTCGTCTTTTGGCTCACTACCATAGGTGAGGTCATTGTTCAGACTCACCTTTACGTCAGGGTCAATGCCGAATTCTGTTTGTTGCTTCTTGCTGTCGTACATGGGACAGGCAGAGAAACGCACACTCCATCCGTTTGGCAGGCTGTTGCTCATTGGCATTCCACTGCCACCACCAGTATGGTCGCCTACCAGTGTGACGTTCGGCAGTTCGTGCATCCATACTGCAAAGGCATTGGCGGCACTATAGACGCTGCGATTGGTCAGCACACATACTTTTTTGTTCCAGCGAACATTGCTCGAGGGCTCTAGATACATCTCTTTCAGTTCAGAGAAGTCGTTATGGCCTGTTCCTGTCTTGTGCTGCATATAACCCACAAGGGTTTTTTCGTGAACGAAACGTCCCGCCAGTCGTTCAGCAGTTGTAAGGTTGCCGCCACCGTTGTTACGTATATCGAGAATGAGTCCCCTGCAGAGTAGCAGGTAGGAGAGGGCTTCGTCAAGATTGCCTTCGCCAATAGGTGTTTCGAAAGAAGCACAATGGATGTAGCCGATGTTGTCGTCAAGCACCCGATAGCGTAGTCCACTGGCAATCTTGTAGTCTGTGCCTAAGTAGCGACGAGACAGTGTGTCGCTGAAATTGGTGGGATAGTCCTCCTGCCACTTCCAATAGCGACCATAGTCCATCGAACTGAACAGGTTGACATGTCCGTCGCGCAGTTCGCCCAACATGTCACACAGTACCTCAAAGAGTTGTACAGTGGTCATGTTGTCACTGACGCGTACTCTGTATTTATTGTAGACTTCGTTCCAGTCCAGCCCATACTCTTTCTGCTTGTAGTCAAAGAAACAGTAGCGCTCGTCAAGTATCGTCCATAGCGCCTCGAAGTTGCCTGTGGGCGTGTCGTTGCGCTCCTCAGTATCCACGCAAGATACTAGTGGGACTAGTAATACTAGCGTGACAAGATAATCGATAATCCTTTTCATAGTGCGTGGGGAGTGATACTGAAACGTTTGGTGATGCCTATGAGGAAACGATGCGTCCAGACATGTTGGCGCAGGTTGTTAACCTTTGACTGCTGGATGTTTCCCAGATAGCCGATGCGAAGAGTCAGCTTGCGAGTGATGGCTGCATCGAGTGTCAGCAGGTTGCGCCACTCTGGTGCTGAAACAAAGGAGGTAACGACGGCGTTGTTGTCGTAGTTACCACGATTGAAAATCTCATAGTAAGATTGTCCGTAGTTGGGCGAGAAACAGATGCCTGCCAAGGGTAAAGCCAGTTCGTAGCGTGCTACAAACTGTTTGTTGAACAACTGGAAACGATAGCTGGCAACACCTGTCGGCATGATGTTCAGATGAGCACGGGCTTGTGCAGGATTGTTACCGTTGGAGGTGTTGTAGATGAATCCCAACGAGGCATTGAGCATTCCACCAGCTTGCAGATTCAATGCTCCGTCGAGTAGTTGCCAACGGTATAGCTTGCCCCAATAGAAGTTATAGGCTCCCTCCAGTTCCTGCTGAGTGTGACGACTGTCGCACGACGAGAGATTGCCCTCGTGTTCGATGATGGTTGACCACCTTTTGTCAGGGCGTTGGCGCTCGACTGTAGCCAGAAAACTCACGCCCGTACCCTTGAAATGCTCATCAGAGAGATAGGTGTCAAGGATGTTGGTACCTCCTATACCTATCATCGTGCTACGGGTGACAACCTTCTGCGTGTCCGCAGACTGCGCCAATAGCGTAGCATATGGGACACACAAGGCTATGAGTATGAGCTTAATTTTCATCGTCAGGGAATAGTCTAAGCTGTCCTGTCAGTTCGTCGAGGACCTGTTGCTGACTCTTGCCTGCATCGGGGTCGAGGTCTTCCTCTTCTTCATCCTCACTGTCTGGTGCTTCAGGAATCTCTGGCTGGCGCAGGGGTTCCAACTCCTCGATGCTGGCTATTTGCCAGGTGGTGAGTCTCTTACCCTTGGCCTTAAAGCCCTTGACGGCAATGAACTGTTCGACATCTATTTCTTCGCTGCCTCTAAAGGCGTCGTTGCCACCATAGGTGACCAACAAGCGTGGATAGTAGGTGTCTGTCAGCAATATCTGCTGTGAGTTGGCATTCTCACCAATATAGTTCTGCTTGCGCTTCGTAGCCTCCATGAGGAAACGCTTGACATATGGATATCCTTGATTGTCAGCATCATAGAGTACGCAACTCCATATCTTCTCTGGCTCATACTTCTCTATTCGCTGGATGTTGTCTTCGAAGTGTACATTGGGATCGAAGCCCGAAAGGTAGTAGTCTCCGTTCTGCAGGATGACAAGGATGCTGTCGCCATCGAAGAACTCACCCAGCAGACGTCCATGTTCGTCGTAGTTCAAGCGATTGACGTCTGGGTCGTACCACACCTTGCGACCACCCAGGGTAGAGTGCCCGTGACTCTTCAGTCCGATGCGGTGTATCTGGTACTTCGTCAGCAGGTTACCCTTGGCGGCACGTCCCTTGATGAGCACCTCTGAGAAGTCCTTGTCAAAGAAGATACGTTTCAGCTTGGGTGCTGGGTCGAGAGTGACCTTGATAATCTCAGCTTCGCCATTGGGGTTGGCAGTGAAATAAACGACACGTGAGCCTTCTGTGCCTGCTGTGATGTCGTATTCGCGATCGCGAGTAACACTAGAGACGTTAAAACGCTTGATATAATAATAGCCCTTGCGGCCATCGCGGTAGACGGCATTGTAGATAGTTCGTTGGTCGTTCTTCTTGAAGACGCTGATCCACATGACGTTCTTGCCAACAAATAGTTTTTCAGCCACTTTGACAACCTTGAACTTACCATCCTTATAGAAGATGATGATATCGTCGATGTCAGAGCAGTTGCAGACAAACTCGTCCTTCTTCAGACTGGTGCCGATGAAACCGTCCTGACGATTGATGTAAAGCTTTTGGTTGGCCTCGACAACCTTCGTAGCTTCGATGGTGTCGAAGTTGCGGATTTCTGTCAGACGTGGATGGGCCTTGCCGTACTTGTCCTTCAGGAACTGGAACCACTGGGCTGTCACCTCTACCAGGTTAGCCAGATCGCGATTGATTTCCTCAATCTCCGCCTGGATGCGGGCCATGAGTTCATCGGCTTTGTCTTTGTTGAACTTCAGGATGCGTTGCATCTTGATTTCCAACAACTTCAAGATGTCGTCCTTCGTGACCTCACGAACCATCTGCGGATAGAAGGGTGTCAAGCGCTCGTCGATGTGTTCACAAACAGCATCGATATTGGGTGCCTGCTCGAATTTCTTGTCCTTATAGATGCGCTCCTCGATGAATATCTTCTCCAGCGAACAGAAGTGCAGCTGTTCCAGAAGCTCGCCCTTGCGAATCTCCAGCTCCTGACGAATCAGGTCCTTGGTGCGGTCTGTCGAGTGGCGCAACACGTCGCTCACTGTCAGGAACTGAGGTTTGTTGTCCTCGATGACACAGCAGTTAGGCGAGATATTGATTTCGCAATCCGAGAAAGCATAGAGGGCATCGAGTGTTTTGTCGCTCGACACACCAGGAGCCAGCTGGACTTGTATCTCTACTTTGGCAGCTGTCAGGTCCTCCACATGACGAGCCTTGATTTTACCTTTCTCGATAGCCTTCAGAATACTGTCAATCACCGTTTCTGTGGTCTTGGAGAAAGGTATCTCGCGGATGACGAGCGTCTTAGAATCGAGCTTTTCTATCTTGGCACGCACCTTCAGTACACCACCACGCTGTCCATCGTTGTATTTGCTGACGTCAATGCTACCACCTGTGGGGAAGTCGGGGTAGAGGTGGAACTCCTCGCCATGCAGATAGCTGATGGCGGCATCACATATTTCGCAGAAGTTATGCGGCAGAATCTTCGACGACAGACCTACGGCAATACCTTCAGCCCCCTGAGCCAGTAACAGTGGGAACTTGACAGGCAGGGTGATGGGCTCTTTGTTACGTCCATCGTATGACATTTGCCAGTCGGTGGTCTTGGGATTGAAGACGGTATCAAGGGCAAACTTGCTCAGTCGTGCCTCGATATATCGAGGCGCAGCAGCTCTGTTACCTGTCAGAATGTTACCCCAGTTACCCTGTGTGTCGATGAGCAGGTCCTTCTGTCCCATCTGTACCAGTGCGTCACCAATACTGGCGTCGCCGTGGGGGTGGAACTGCATGGTGTGACCCACAATGTTTGCTACCTTATTATATCTGCCATCGTCCATGCGCTTCATGGAGTGCAGAATGCGGCGCTGTACGGGTTTCAGACCGTCCTCAATATGTGGCACGGCACGCTCCAGAATAACATAGGAGGCGTAGTCCAGAAACCAGTTCTGATACATGCCGCTCAAATGATGCACGGCAGCAGCGTCGAAACGGTTTACGGGCTTATAGTCGGAGTGTCCTGCACCCTCTGCTGACTCTTCCTGTTGTTCTGAAGCGTCCTGCTCCAAGATTTCGCTGTCTTCTCTTATCTCGTCATCCATAGATTAGGGTAGAATTTTGAATTTCCTGCAAAATTATAAAAAAACAGTGAGAATGCCAAATTTTATGCTAAAAAATCCGAATTCTGATGCGTCGATAGAACAAACAGCCGATAGCAAGTAGAATAACCAGTGCGGTAACGACGAAGGCCCAGACGTTGGTGACTCGCGAGGTGATGGTTACATCGAAGGGGTGGGGAATGAGTCGTTCGCCAGAGAACCTATAGCGTACCACGTTGCCGTCTACCACGCCTTTGCCCGCGTCGATGACCTTGCCTGGCATCACATAGTCCAACATGGGTTTCATCGTTGCCAGATTATTAAAACTCTTGTACTTCGTTTCGAGCATGCGTTCCCATTTGGTGCTGTCACTAAACAGGGGGGTATAGGCATCTGACTGATAGAAATCCTTGATGATGTTGCTAATCTGACTGATGCTGTTGAACAAATCCATGTTGCGCACCGCAGGAGACATGACGATGGAATCCTTTAAGGCTATATACTGTTCTTTGCTGACAGGAGGATTCTTGACATCATTATAGTGTAACCAAACTTGAGCATAGACAAAGGACATCGTGCAGGCATTTAACCAATGACTGATTCTTGCCTCGATATCGTCCAACATCTCTTTCTGTTCTGCACCAGTGAGGCCTTCAGCAAGGTTAGGTTCACCTGTGAACCAATAAGATGCGGAGTCGGCATTGACAAAACGGTCTAAGGGAACAGGGAATATCTGGTTGATATCCGTGATAGCAAGCGCCTCTTTATAGGTGTAATCAGTATAGAACCACTTGAAGTGCTTGTCGAACGATGCTGTTGCCTTGAATAGATGACGGACAGCTTGGGTGAGCGAGTCGCTCATCTCGTTGACATTCTGGTACTGGCGCTTGACGTGCATCAGGCCCGTTTGTGGCTTGTCTTGCTCAGACCATACGTTCATCAGACTATCCCATTGTAGCTCTGACATAGGACAGGTATGACGGACTGAATCGCCCTTGATGGACCAAGTACGTTCCCAATCGGGACCAAAGTGTAAACCGTTGCTTTGAATGGGCTCGTTGAGTGACGCCATCACAGTCTCTTGATCTGGATGAAACGTCATCTCACGGCTGCAAGTGCCGTCTTCGTTGATGATGGTGAGCATGCGCTCATCGTCGTTGCTACAGGAGGTCATCAACAGCACGGCTGCTGCCACAATGGTAAGGATTCTATTTGTTTTCATAAGTCATCTTTTTTATTTGTTGGTAAAAATGAGGTTGAGCCTTGCGTCGTTCCAAGTAGCACGTCAGGATTTCCCGGGGTGTACCTTCTGTGCAGTAGGCTTTTTGTGGTGTCGGCTTACCTTGATGGTGTGCTGTTTCTGTTTTTGTTTCAGGAGTCTGTTGCAGCCAGAAGAACAGGCCTACCAAATAAATGGCAGCGATAGAGGTGATGGTGCGGAGGGCAACCAGTATGGCTGATGGTTTCTTCTGCTCTTGCTTGCGCTGTTCCATGATGGTATCGTATTCAGCCTCGCCAGTAGTCAACTCGCCCAGCATCAGGCTGATGGCCTGCCACTCTTCGGGCAGGTTGTCGCCCTGTAATTCGCGAGCCAGTTGGCGCTCTTCCTCAGGAGATGTCTCTCCCTCCAGATATTTGTTGATGAGTTGTTGTATCTCTTTGTTCGTCATAGCTTCATTCTCCTTGTTAGTTCTGTCAGTACTTTCTTTCTCGCTGTCGATAGCATTACCACTACTGAGGCTTTCGGAATGCCCGTCTGTTCAGCGATGTCTGCTGTCGAGAGCCCTTCCGTCTGTCGCATCTCGAAGAGCTGTCGTTCTCGTGGTTTCAACAGTGCCACGACTTCGTCCATCATGCGCTGTGTGTCCTGCGCTTCCAAGCGTTCCTGCGGAGAGTCTGACGTGTCTTCCTGACGCTGCATCCTCGGACTGATGTCTTCAAGGCGCTGCTGCTTGGCACTCTTCCGCTTCCTATAGAGGTTGACACAGCAGTTCTTTGCCACCCTGACGGCCAGACCAGACACGTTGCGCCCGCTGTCTATCCGCTTGCAGTAGTGCCACAGCTGCACCATCGCGTCCTGTGCCACATCCTCGGCATCGTCCTGTGATCCGAAGAAGTCCAGCGCCACTTTCAGCATCTGCGACCTTAACTCTTGGGCAATATGTTCGAATTCTGACTGTGTCATACATATATAATACGCAGCAACTGCCAAATTATTAAGTCAGAATAGCATTTTATTTTAAGAAAAAGTTGTGCATATTCTGTTCCTGCATATTTATGACGTTTTTGTAAACAAGGTCGTAAAAAATGAAAAGAAGACTGTCAGACTGACAAAACGCCGATGTGCAGGGCATTTGCAGTCTTTTTGGAGACTGGCAAGACTGACAGGAGACTGACAGTCTTCTGCCACGTAATAGCTGTATAAACGATAAATTCTCTAGAGAATTTTAGTCGTATACTACTGATACACAGAAAATTCTCTAGAGAATTCCAAGAATTACCTAGACAATATATTCCGGTAGAGTTTAAGATTGGTGGGCTGTCAGTCTCTTGTCAGTCTTGACAGTCTCTAAAATGGCCTCAATCCCTTTGTGCATCGGCGTTTTGTCAGTCTGACAGTCTTGAACTCATTTTTAAATAGTTGGATAGTCATTCACAGAGCTCCAGTGCCATCAAGTTCATCTGCGTACATTGTGCTGCCGTCAGCAGCCGCTTCTCATTATGGTGCTCCCAAGGCGAAAGCATCAGCAATGTTCCCTGCCCACAAGCATAGAATTGCTCACCGTGGGGCTTTGACAAGGGTGTAAAACCGTTTTCCATAATCACAATAGTAGGCAGACCCGCATTGAAGGCAGCACGCATCACCCGTTTCTCGCCAGGCGAGATAGCTGGTGAAACAAGCACTGCTCCTTGGCGAGCCTCTTCCATATACCGCTCAACTTCCCTGGCAATCTCCTCGTCACTCAGCCGTCGTGACACGCGAACAGCCTTGCGCTTAGCCGCTTTCAGCAACTCACGGTTCCCAATGCCGCTAAAACAGTGTTGACCTATTTGCAATCCAAAGAATGGGCGAAGCCACTCTGGTCGCGCCCGCTTCATCAAAAGCCGTCGCGGATTGTCGTGCAAGTAGTTCTGCCAAGCTGGCAGCTCGTCATAGGAGCGGAGTATCAAGTCGTTATAACCCTTGGCAAAGAGCGGGCGGTATGCCTGGGAGGTTCCTTGCTGCGGTACTAGCAACCCTTGCAACGGCAAAGCCGTTACCTGCTGAGAACTAACTGTCCTCTTCTCTGTAGGTCGCGCCTCCTTCTCTATCGCTCCTGCGCCATTCTCCGTAGGTTGCGGCTCTGCCGCAGCAATCAGCGCCTTCTCCGCCTTCCTGCAGCCCGCTTTGAACCCCGATATCACTTGCCCTAAATGCACGGGCAGTTGCTCGCGTACAAAGAGGATGCCGTGCATGTGGTCGGGCATCATCTGTACGGTCATCACCTCAATCTGCGGGTAGTAGTCGTGAATGCCCATCCACTCGCTCTGTACGGCTTGCCCCAACGCTGTCAACTCAATGCGAGGTTCATCTATGCTTCCTTTAGGTGCAAAGGCATTGCCGACGAGCCTGCCGAACACTGGACGGCGCCCTTCCACCTCCAGCGTTATCATATACATGCGTCGCTCAGTATAGTCGTGATGGTCGTCACGCCGTTTCATCGAGGCCTTTTTCTCGCCTGCATGTTCCTTCTTTGCTGCAATCTGCTCGTCAGTCATAATGCTCGCAAAGATATGAAAAATTTCTGACATCTGCAAGCAAACGTCAGGGAATTTGTTTCATATATAACTAATACAGCCACGAGACAGCTGTATAAGTACCCCGTATACAGCTAAGCCAGTGCTGGCTTAGCTGTTCCCGACATACTGAAATATCGTGTCTATGGCCTGAATCATATCATTCAGACGCTTGGGATCATTACGCTGCTCTCTCATAAATCAGAATTTTGTCACGATCTGCACTCTCACGGGCAAAAGACATCAGACCACCATCTGTGATTAAGTCTACTTCACAACCCAAGAGATCTTTCAAATCTTCATACATGCCACTAAGAGTAAACAGACTGAAATGTTGCGTCTTGAAATACTCAGCAATCTTGCGTGTCATCGTCTCTCTATTCATAGGCAACATGAATTGTTCTGTCTGCAAATGTAGCAAGAATTATCTAAAGTTCCAAACTTTTGGCGAATTATTTGTGGAATGGGACATCTGTGGACATATTGAAATAGGAACAGATATCCGCTTTTGATGAAAAAAATACTACGATTGGGTAATTTTTTTTGTAAAAAGTGTTGAATAATAAAAATAAACAGTAATTTTGCATGATGAAATAATTATTAGTAACCTAAACGATAAAACAATGAAAAAGTATTTTTGGAGTATGATGACCATCCTGATGATGGCAGTCATGTGTGTAGGTCTTACGGCCTGTGGTAGTGATGATGACGGCGATGGCGGCTCTTCGAGTGGTATAGTTGGTGTGTGGAAAAAAGTCTATAAGCGAACTACCTACTATGTGAAAGATAGTAGTGGCGAGTGGGTACAAAATGGACAGCCTTCGGAGAAGACGTATGAAGGAGAAGGTAGTGGTTTCCAGTTCATGTCAGGCAACAAAGCCCAAGAGGTTGACATTGATGCTAATGGTAATGTTACTCCCGATGGTGATGCTTTTGAGTACAAAATCGAGAATGGAAAACTTTATATGTTGGAGTTAGACCATCCTGAAGATGGATGGGAAAGTTTTGGAACCATCAATATCTCTGGTAACACGTTTGAACTCACAAGTGAAAGTGGAAAGAGTACTAGCACTCGTAAAGAAGTTAAGCTTGAGAGATATAAGAAAATTAGCTAATTATTCTTATTCCTAAGAGCTGGAAAGCTGAAAAGTCGTATCAGTGTTGCGACTTTTCAGCTTTCTTCTTTCTCTATATTATTAAATAATGTGTAAAAATGGTGGATTATTCATTGAAAATGACTACCTTTGCACGAAATTAAAAAATAAGGATAAAAGCAAAAAGTAAAAATATGGCACAAGAAGATGTATTTAAGAAGATCGTGAGTCACTGTAAGGAGTATGGTTTTGTATTTCCCTCAAGTGAGATTTACGATGGTTTAGGAGCTGTTTATGACTATGGTCAGAACGGTGTTGAGTTGAAGAATAACATTAAGCAGTATTGGTGGAAAGCTATGACGATGTTGCACGAGAATATCGTGGGTATCGACAGCGCCATCTTTATGCACCCGACAATATGGAAGGCTTCTGGTCACGTGGATGCTTTCAACGATCCCTTGATTGATAACCGCGACTCTAAGAAGCGCTATCGTGCTGACGTGCTGATCGAGGACCAGATTGCCAAGTACGACGAGAAGATTCAGAAGGAAGTAGAGAAGGCTCGCAAGCGTTTCGGCGACAGCTTCGACGAGGCTAAGTATCTGGAGACTTCTGAGCGCGTGAAGGAGACCAAGGAGAAGCGCGACGCTCTGCATGCCCGCTATGCTGCTGCTATGCAGGGACCGGATCTCGACGAGCTGAAGCAGATCATCCTCGACGAGGAAATCGTTGACCCCATCAGCGGTACCAAGAACTGGACTGATGTTCGTCAGTTCAACCTGATGTTCGCTACGGAGATGGGTGCCAGCGCTGATGCCTCTATGAAGGTGTACCTGCGTCCTGAAACAGCTCAGGGTATTTTCGTGAACTACCTGAACGTACAGAAGACAGGCCGTATGAAGATTCCTTTCGGTATCGCCCAGATTGGTAAGGCTTTCCGTAACGAGATTGTGGCTCGTCAGTTCATTTTCCGTATGCGTGAATTTGAGCAGATGGAGATGCAGTTCTTCGTACAGCCCGGCACAGAGCTCGAGTGGTTCCCCAAGTGGAAGGAGACTCGTATGAAGTGGCACCAGGCTCTGGGCTTCGGCGCCGAGAACTATCGTTTCCACGACCACGACAAGTTGGCTCACTATGCTAACGCCGCTACCGATATCGAGTTTAAGATGCCGTTTGGCTTCAAGGAGGTAGAGGGTATCCACTCTCGTACCAACTTCGACTTGAGTCAGCACGAGAAGTACTCTGGCAAGAGCATCAAGTACTTCGATCCTCAGACCAATGAGAGCTATACTCCGTATGTCATCGAGACATCTATCGGTGTTGACCGCATGTTCCTGAGCATCATGTGCCACGCATTCGAGGAGGAAAAGCTCGAGAACGGCGAGACCCGCGTGGTCTTGAAGTTGCCCGCTGCCCTGGCTCCTGTGAAGTGCGCTGTGCTGCCTCTGGTTAAGAAGGATGGTCTGCCCGAGAAGGCTCGTGAGATTATCGACCAACTGAAGTTCCACTTCAACTGCCAGTACGATGAGAAGGATTCAATCGGTAAGCGTTATCGTCGTCAGGATGCCATTGGTACTCCTTACTGTGTAACGGTTGATCACGACACCCTCACCGATGGTTGTGTTACCCTGCGTTTCCGTGATACCATGGAGCAGGAGCGCGTGAAGATCAGCGACCTGAACAGCATTATCGAAGATAAGGTGAGCATTGCAAGCCTGTTGAAGAAATTACAGTAATTAACGATGAAGTTCAGAAATATCATCTGGTGTACACTGGCATTGTTAGCCCTTGCATCCTGCAAGGAGGAAAACGATGAGGTAGAAGAGTTCGCCAACTGGCAGAACGTCAACGACACGTATTTCAGCAACTTGGTGTCAGAAACCCAGAGCAAGATAGACGAAGGACAGACGACATGGGCCTTGATGCCTTGCTATTCATATCCTGATAACGGTATGACATTTGACTATAGCAGCTATGTCGTTGCAGAGAAACTGGAGCAGGGGAGTGGCACTACGTCACCCCTGCAGACTGACTCTGTGAAGGTGCACTATGAAGGTCGATTGCTTCCCTCATACAGCTATCCGAAAGGTATGATTTTTGACCGTAGCTATGTGGGCGATTTTGACCCTGATTTAGCTACACCTACAAAGTTGTCTCTCAGTGGTGTCGTAAAGGGCTTCTCTACGGTACTGATGCGGATGCATCGAGGTGACCATTGGCGCATCTATATCCCTTACCAGTTAGGCTATGGTAGTACGGCAAGGAGTAGTATACCTGCCTATAGCACACTGGTTTTCGATCTGCGCTTGGAAGACTTCTGGCGAAAAACACAGGGCGACAGAGAATAAAAACGTACAAATATTTGGCCTATGAAATACGCAGACTATATCCGGATTATTGAAATCGACTCGCTGTGGAGCGGTAAGAAACATATTGTATGGAATCTTGACCCACATGTGAATATCCTTAGCGGTATTAATGGTGTGGGTAAGTCGACCATCTTGAACAAGGTGTTCCGTAGTGTCAATACTAATGGTGACCTGCAGAACCACTTGCTCAAGGGTGTCCATCTGACGGTAGAGCCAGAGGATGCTACGCATATCCGTTACGATATCATTCGTTCGATGGACTCACCCATGCTCGACAATGAGACAATGAATCTGGTGGATTCGCGTATTTCATCGGCCCTTGACTTCCAACTATATCATCTTCAGCGAAAGTACCTGGACTATCAGGTGAACATCGGCAATCGTATCATCAGCGCTTTGCAACAAGGTAACGCTGATGCTGCACAGGAATTGTCGAAACCCAAGACGCGTTTCCAAGATATTGTTGACGAGCTTTTTGAAGAGACGGGCAAGAAGATAGTACGAACAGAGAATGAAATCCGCTTCTCACAGATAGGCGAGACGCTGGTGCCCTACCAGTTGTCGTCAGGTGAGAAGCAGATCTTGGCCATCTTGCTCACGGTGTTGGTGGAAGACCAGCAACCCTATGTGCTCTTTATGGACGAGCCGGAGGTAAGCCTGCATATAGAATGGCAGAAACGGTTGATTGATCTTGTCACGGAGATGAATCCAAACGTGCAGATTATTCTCACTACCCACTCGCCGGCAGTAATCATGAACGGGTGGCTTGACAAGGTAACAGAGGTGAGCGATATTACGATTTAGTTCATAGTTCATAATTCATTATTATGAGCAATCAGCTAAAGGATAATCTCAATTCGCAATACTTCGAGGCTGCCAACCATTTGAAGTCGAAGCAGTCGAAAAGGAGAATCGTAGTCTATGTTGAGAGCTACGATGACATCTTCTTCTGGCGTACAGTGTTGTCGCGCTTCGAGAACGAAAAACGTTACTTCGAGGTAATGCTGCCGTCACATAAGAAACTGGAGCGAGGCAAGAAGGCTGCTCTGATGGCAGGTCTGGGTGAAGCTATGATAGCCTGTGTCGATGCCGACTACGACTATCTGCTGCAAGGGGCTACGCAACAGTCTCGCAAGGTGCTGGACAACCCTTATGTCTTTCATACCTATGCCTACGCCATTGAGAGTCTGCAATGCTATTCTCCTTCGTTGCATAATGTCTGTGTGGCAATCACGCTCAATGACCATCGCATCTTCGACTTTGAGAATTATCTTACCCAGTACTCTGAAGCTGTGTTCCCCTTGTTCGTCTGGTCGGTATGGGCTTATCGTTCGGGGGTTCACAACAAGTTCTCGCTATCCGATTTCAATCGCGTTGCTGATCCGGGAGGTTTCGATGTTTTCAATCCTGCCCCTTCAATCATCCATCTGCGAAAGAAGGTCAATACCAAGGTACATCAGTTGCAGCAAGAATTTCCTAATAACAAAGAGGAGTATCTACGAACGAAGGAGAGTATTCTGGCTTTAGGAGTCACTCCGCAAACCACCTATTTATATATACAAGGCCATCATCTCTTCGATACAGTTGTCTTACCTATATTAAATAAGGTGTGCAATCGTCTTCGTATGGAGCGTCAGGAGGAGATAGCGCGTACAGCACGGCACCATATGCAACGCCAAAATGAGATGTCGTGCTATGAGCATTCATTGCTTGACATCCGTCAGACGCTGAAAAAGAACATGGGTTATATCCAGTCAGAGCAGTTCCGTCACATCCAACAGGATGTGGAGCGCTTTCTCACTTAATTATCTTTCCAGAAAGCGCGGGTAAACAGCACCAATACCGACATAATCTCCAGACGGCCAACCAACATCAGGAAGGAACAAATCCATTTGACGTGGTCGGGAAGACCGCTCCACGACATCTCCGGACCTATCTGCGTACCCAGCGTTGGACCCACATTGCTGATACAACTGAGGGCAATGGTGATGGCATTGGTGTTGTCGATGCCTGCCGCAATCATCAGCGTCGCCGTTAGTAAAATCATGATGGTAAAGATGGCAAAGAACGCTAGTAGGGTGCTCAGCTGGGAGTGGGGTACCGGTACACCATTAATCTTGACGGGTAGTACGGCATTGGGGTGTAGCAGCTTGTGGAACTCGTTGCGCAATACCTTCATTATCATTACTGCACGGACGCACTTGAAACCTCCTGTGGTAGAACCAGAACAGGCACCTATAAACATCAGACATCCCAAAATTACCCACGTGATGTGAGGCCAGCGTGCTGCATCGTCGTTGAAGAGTCCTGTGGTTGTCAGGAACGATACCACTTGGAATAGGGCAGAACGTAGCGCACTTTCCAATCCATAACCGTTGCGGGTCATCAGCAGATACATAATCCAACAGGTTGCCGCTACGATGATAAAGATATACAGTTTAAATTCCGAACTTTTGAAGAGCACACCAGGACGTAGCTTGAAGATACTCATATAGAGCATCATGAAGTTGATACCTGCCAAGAACTGGAAGAGTACGCAGATATAGTCGATGGTTGCAGTATTGTAGTAGAGTATTGATTCGTTATGGGTAGCAAAACCTCCCGTAGCGGTGGTTGTCATCGCATAATTGATACTGTTGAACCAGTCCATACCTGCGGCATAGAAAGCCAGGATGCAGGCAATGGTCAGTCCCAGATAGACTGTCCAGATCCACTTGGCCATCGTTGATAGTCGCGGATGCATCTTTGAACGCATGGGTCCGGTAGCTTCAGCGGCAAAGACTTTCACACTACCACTGCCCACCATAGACGGAAGGATGGCAATGGTGAAGAATACGATTCCCAAACCACCAATCCACTGTGTCTGTGTACGCCAATAGAGGGTGGCGTGTGGCATCGACTCTACGTCGTCAAGGATGGTCGCTCCCGTTGTGGAGAAACCCGACATGGTCTCAAAGAAAGCATCGGTAATACTGGGAATATAGCCGCTGATGATAAAGGGGAGCATGCCGAAGAGACTGAATATTACCCATGTAGAGGTCACTAGCAGGTAAGAGTCGCGACGACTGAGGTTGTTGTTGGCTTCGCTACCGAAATACTTCATGACAAAACCACAGCAGATGGTAAAGATAGCTGAAATAAGAAAGGCTACCAGATCGTCTTCCTTGTAGTAGAGGGACACACCTGTACAGATGAGTAGCAGGGAACCCAACAGGAAGAGCAGTGAACCGATAATCTTATATATCAGCTTAAGATTTACCATAGCACGTTGGCCTTAAAAAACTTCTCTACTTTCTTCAGATTCTGTTCGTGGCAGAACACCATGACAGAGTCACCGGCTTCTATCTGTGTGTTACCATTGACAAGGATACCTTGGTCGTGGCGCACCAGACCGCCAATGGTCACACCAAATGGGAGTCCCAGATCCTTGACGGCTTTTCTCGTGACACGAGAACCTTCGGCTGCAACAAATTCAGCGACGTCGCTGTCAACCATCATCAACGAACGTACATTGGTGACGTCGGCGTCAAGCATCATTTGGTAGATATGTCCTGCTGCCAGTGTTTTCTTATTGATGATGGTGCCGATATCCAGACTCTCGGCCATCTCTACATAGTCCAGATTCTCTACCATTGCAATGGTCTTCCGAACACCTAGACGCTTAGCAGTTAGGCAGGCCAGAATATTGGCCTCGGCATTGTCGGTCAGCGCAACGAAGGCCTGTGTGCTCTGGATACCTTCGTCTTGCAGCAGACCAAGGTCACGACCATCTCCATGGATAATCATCGTGTCAACATCATTGAGCAATTCGTTAAGACGCTCACAACGCTGCTCGTCAATCTCAATGATTTTGATGTTCATATAGTCGGGAGCTGTCAGCGCTACGCGTACAGCCGTCTTGCTGCCTCCCATGATAATCACGTTCTTCACGTCTGCATAGTGCTCCTTGCCGGAAATCTTGCGGATATAAGGAATATACTCGCGAGTGGTCATGAAGTAGGCGATATCGTTGACGCGTAGTTCGTCATTACCACCAGGAATAAGTGTCTCGTCAGCGCGTTTGATGGCGACAATATGGTAGGGGTCGTCAGGACCACAGAGAGTACGCAGGGGTTGGTTCAGTATCTCGCAGGTCTCACGCAGTTTGATGCCCAGCATAATGAGGGCACCGCCATGAACATCCCAGCGCTGGCGCACCCATGACATCTTCAGTCCGTTGATAATGTCATTGGCAGCAAGTACCTCTGGGTAGATAAGCGAGTTGATGCCCATCTGTTCAAAGAACGACTTCAGGTTTGATGCCAGATATTCGTAGTTGTCAATGCGCGCTACAGTTTTCTTGGCTCCTAAGGCATGGGCTATCATGCAGGCATTCATGTTGCGACTCTCATCAGGCGTAACACCCACAAAGAGGTCGGCATGTTCCACACCAGCTTCCTTCAGGGTCTGAATGCTGTTGGGTGAACCGTGGAGCGTCATGATGTCGTAACGACTCTCCAGACCAGTCAATCGGTCGATGTTGTCATCTATCAGAACACAATCTTGGTGGTCCTTAGACAATAGTTTCGACAGGTGTGTGCCTACAGCGCCTGCCCCGCCGATAATAATCTTCATGTCAGTTCTTGTATTGCTTTGATAATACCGTCTTTGTCGATGCCAACAATGGCTTGCAACTCTCTGACTGTTCCGTGTTCAATAAACTTGTCGGGCAGACCTAGACGTTTGATGAAAGGACTATAGCCGTGGTCATTCATCCATTCCACGACGGCTGAACCCATTCCACCGTTGCGCACACCGTTCTCTACGGTAATAATATGCTTAAACTTGCGACCTACCTCATCGAGGATAGACTCGTCAAGTGGTTTTAGGAATCGCATGTCGTAATGGGCGACGCTTGCAGTGTTGCCAAGTTCAGCAATAGCCCTTGTTACGTTATTGCCTATTGGACCAATGCTCAAGACAGCCACATCTGTGCCATCCTTTATTTTGCGACCAGTGCCCACTTTTACCTCTTCGAATGGACAACGCCAGTCTTGCAACTCGCCACCACCTCGTGGATAACGAATTACAAAGGGACCCTTGTCGGGCAGTTGTGCTGTATACATCAGACGGCGCAATTCGTGTTCGTCCATAGGTGAACAGATGGTCAGATTGGGTACAGGTCTCAGTGCGGCCAAGTCGAAGGCACCATGGTGTGTTGGACCATCTTCGCCTACCAGTCCAGAACGATCAAAACAGAACACCACGTTCAGGTTCAGCAGCGCTACGTCGTGGATGATGTTGTCGTAGGCTCTTTGGGCAAAAGCACTATAAATGTTGCAGAAAGGGAGCAGACCGTCTTTAGCCATACCTCCAGAGAAGGTGACAGCATGCCCTTCAGCGATTCCTACGTCGAATGTTCTTTCCGGCATCTCCGCCATCATGATGTTCATCGAACAGCCGCTGGGCATGGCAGGTGTGACACCCACAATCTTCGGGTTCTGCTGTGCCAGCTCCAGTAGCGTGTGACCAAACACGTCCTGATATTTCTGTGGCTTTGTCGGGTCATCGTCAACGATACGCTCGCCAGTATCGGGATTGAACTTACCTGGTGCATGCCATGTCGTAACATCCTTCTCAGCAGGTGCGTAGCCGTGTCCCTTCTGTGTGTGCAGGTGTAAGATCTTGGGGCCTTTCATGTCCTTGATAGCACTGAGTATGCGCACCAACTCCTTCACATCGTGGCCGTCGAACGGACCAAAGTAGCGGATATTCATGCCGTCGAAGATGTTCTGCTGATGGGCAATGGCACTCTTGATGGCGTTTGACAGGCGTTGGATGCCTTTCTTGCGGTCATCATTCATCAAGCCCTTGCTATACAACCATCGTGTGGTCTTGAATTTGATGGCATTATACGTTCTGTGCGTGTTCAGCCCCAGCAGATACTTCTGCATACCACCCACACTGCGGTCTATCGACATGTCATTGTCGTTCAGGATAATCAGCAGATCGTTGGGACTCGACGAAACATTGTTCAGTCCTTCAAACGCCAGACCACCACTCAGTGCACCATCACCGATGACGGCTACCACATTGCGGTCTTTTCCTTCCAACTTTGCTGCTACGGCCATACCCAGTGCTGCAGAGATGCTATTCGATGCATGTCCGCAGGCAAAGGTGTCATATTCACTTTCAAAAGGGGAGGGGAACGGACGGATACCCCCTAATTTGCGGTTAGTACAGAACTGCTCGCGACGTCCTGTCAGTATCTTGTGGCCGTATGCCTGGTGACCTACGTCCCATACAATTCTGTCTTCAGGTGTGTCGTAAACATAGTGTAAGGCTACCGTAATCTCTGCCACGCCTAAACTGGATGCCAGATGGCCGGGATTTACAGAGAGCTCCTTCACGATGTCCTCGCGAAGCTCCTGGCACACTTCTGGCAACTGGTCAACGCTTAGTTTGCGTAGGTCTGCAGGATATTGAATTTGGGCTAAAAGCCCATTATTCTGTGTTTCCAAAATAGTATTTACTTCTTTTATAGACCGCAAAGATACAACAAATCGTGCAAATATCAAAATAAAATCAAAAATTCTTGCACATTACATAAAAACTTCATATATTTGCACAAAGTTTTCAACTACTGACCAGGACATTTTATGATAAACATCACCTTACCAGAGGATTCTATTGCAAGAAGACTGCCGTTCTATCTTGCAATGGAGGAATATGTCGCTCGTCAACAGTTGACTGATGACGCTTTCTTCCTCTGGCAGGTGGAGCCCAGTGTTATCTATGGGCGTAATCAGGTGGTTGAGAATGAGGTCAATCAGGAATACTGTCATGAGCATGGCATCCAGGTGTACCAAAGGAGGAGTGGGGGAGGGTGTGTCTATGCCGACCGCGACAACCTGATGTTGTCGTATATTGCCAAAGAACAGCAGGTTGGCTTTGCCTTCAACCGTTTTGTCAATATGCTGTTGCTCGTCCTGCATAAGATGGGGATTGAGGCTACAGGAACCCGTCATAATGATATCATGATAGGCGACCGTAAAGTGTGTGGTACCGCTTGCAGAGTGACACCATATGGGTGTGTCGTCCACAGCACCATGCTCTATGATACAAATATGCAACACATGCTTCAGGCTATCACACCCAGCAGGGAGAAACTGGCGAAGAATGGGGTGGAGAGTGTACGGCAACGTATCACTCTGCTGAAAGACTATACCTCACTAAGCTTAGAAGAAATTAAGATGCTCATCATCCAGACTCTCTGCGACAAGGAGTATCAGTTGACAGAGGCTGATGTCTGTGCCATCGAAGAAATAGAAAACACTCAAATAGTAAAATAAAATGATGTCAACGGAACAAAAACAAGAGAAGAAAGATAAACAGACTTGTCTCTACGACAAGCATGTTGCGTTAGGGGCTTTGATGTCACCTTTTGGTGGCTTTGTGATGCCTATACAATATGTTGGTATAGTCCAAGAACACAACGCTGTCCGTGAGAAGGTGGGGCTCTTCGATGTGAGCCACATGGGTGAAGTGACTGTAAAAGGCTCCGATGCAGAGCACTACGTGCAGCATATCTTTACCAACGATATTACAGGTGCTCCTATTGGTAAGATTTTTTACGGTATGATGTGCTACGAGAACGGAGGTACAGTTGACGACCTGCTGGTTTACAAGATGGGCGAGAACGACTTCTTCCTAGTAATCAATGCCGCCAATATCGATAAGGACTGGGCGTGGATGCAGCAGAATGCCAAGGGATTTGACATCGACCTGCAGAATCGTAGCGACTACTATGGTCAGATAGCAGTTCAGGGGCCTGAGGCTGAGCATACTGTTGAGAATGTACTGGGTTTGCCTTGTGCAGAGTTGGGCTTCTACACCGTTAAGACAATCGGCGATGTAATCGTATCGCGTACTGGATATACTGGTGAGGACGGATTTGAGATATATGCATCGCACGACTATATCCGCGAGTGTTGGGAGAAGTTGATTAAGGCTGGTGTTCAGCCTTGCGGACTGGGATGTCGCGATACATTGCGCTTCGAGGTTGGTCTGCCTCTCTATGGCGATGAACTTTCAGAAGATATCACCCCTATAATGGCTGGTCTTGGATTGTTTGTTAAGCTGGACAAGGCTGAGTTTATAGGTAAGGATGCCCTAGCGAAGCAAAAAGCCGAGGGGCCTGCAAAGAAGTTGGTAGGCATCGAGTTGGACGATAAGGCTATCCCCCGTCATGGCTACCCCGTGCTGAATATGCAGGGCGAACAGATAGGCGAGGTGACTACAGGTTACCATTGCCTGTCGGTAGACAAGAGTGTTTGTATGGCACTGGTTGATACACAATACTCAAAGTTGGATACAGAGTTGCAGATTCAAATCCGTAAAAAAGTATTCCCAGGCAAGGTAGTGAAAAAGCAATTTTATTCTAAAAACTATAAAAAATAAATATTATGGCAAAAGTTATGGAAGGACTCTACTATAGTGAGTCGCATGAGTATGTACGTGTAGAGGGCAACATTGGTTTTATTGGTATCTCTGACTATGCACAGCATGCCTTGGGCAATGTGGTGTATGTTGATATGCCTGAGGTCGATGACGAAGTGTCAGCAGGCGAAGAGTTTGGCGCTGTTGAGAGCGTAAAGGCTGCCAGCGATCTGATAGCACCTGTTACGGGGGTCGTCATTGAGATTAACGAGGCGCTGGAAGATCAGCCAGAGCTCATCAATAATGATGCCTACGAAAACTGGATTATCAAGGTGGAAATGTCGGATAAGGCGGAATTGGACGACTTGATGGATGCCAAGGCCTACGCTGCTTTCTGCGAGAAATAAATTTCAATGCTCAATGGATTATAAGTATTTTCCACATACAGAGTCGGACCTGAAGGCGATGATGGATAAGGTGGGAGTGAAAGATCTGGATGGTCTTTACGCCCAGATACCTGATGCCATCCGCTTCAAGAACGACTATCAGCTGCCATCGGAGATGAGCGAAATAGAGGTTCGTCAATTGTTTGACAAACTAGGCTCGCAGAATCAGCAGATGACTTGCTTTGCCGGCTATGGTGTTTACGATCACTACACACCATCGGTAATACCAAGTCTGCTGCAACGCTCAGAATTCCTTACATCATATACTCCGTATCAGGCAGAGATTTCTCAGGGCACACTGCACTATATCTTTGAGTATCAGAGCATGATGGCCGAACTTACAGGTATGGATATCAGCAATGCATCGATGTATGATGGTACAACGGCATGTGCTGAGGCAATGATGATGGCCGTAGCAGCTGGTAAGAAACAGAACAAGGTGCTAGTGTCTGACACACTGAATCCTGATACCCGCAAGGTTCTGGATACCTATGCACTGCATCAGGGTATAGAACTGGAAACGATAGCCCAGAAGGATGGGGAGACTGATGTTGATGACATGAAGTCGCGTCTTGCCCAGGGTGGTGTTGCTGGTGTTATTGTTCAACAGCCCAACGCTGTGGGTATAGTTGAAGACTACACAGGCTTTGCTGAGGCTTGTCATGAACAGAAGGCACTGTTCATAATGGACAGTGTGGCTGCCGACCTGGCTGTGCTGAAGACTCCTGGTGAGTGGGGCGCTGATATCGCAGTGGGCGACGGTCAGTCGCTTGGTATCCCCATGCAGTGGGGTGGCCCATACGTAGGATATATGTGTTGCACAGAGAAGCTGATAAGAAAGATGCCTGGTCGTATCGTAGGTATGACCAAGGATAATCGTGATCAGCGTGCTTTTGTGCTAACCCTCCAGGCTCGCGAACAGCATATCCGCCGCCAGAAGGCTACATCTAATATATGTAGCAATCAGAGTCTGATGGCACTATTTGTTACCATATACATGTCGTTGATGGGAAAGCAGGGACTGAAGGAGGCTGCGGAGCTATCGTATGCAGGTGCCCACTATCTCTGTGATAAACTCTTGGCTACTGGCAAGTTCCATCTGGCATACGACAAACCGTTCTTCAATGAATTCTTAGTGAAGTACGATGGTGATGTGGATAGCTTGTATAAGCGTTTCATAGATGCTGGTATACTGGGTGGCGTAAAGGTTGATGACGGTATATTGTTTGCCGTGACAGAGAAACGCACCAAGGAAGAAATTGATAACCTTTTAAATATTGCTGCCCTATGAACAATCGATTATATGGAAATCTGATCTTTGAACTCTCAAAGGAGGGCCGCAAGGGTTATAGTCTGCCAAAGAATCATTTTGGTAGTTATGAGATACCTGCTGTGATGAAACGTGCAGAAGATGCGCAGTTGCCAGAATGTGATGAACTGACAGTAGTGCGTCATTATACCAATCTGTCGAATAACAACTTTGGCGTAGATACAGGCTTCTATCCGCTGGGATCGTGTACTATGAAGTACAATCCTAAGATAAACGAAGAGGTTGCTGCTATGCCACAGTTCCAGAACCTGCATCCCAAGCAGCCTGCTGCAACCGTTAAGGGAGCTCAGGCATTGGTGACGCTGCTTGAGAAATCGCTCTGCGAACTTACTGGTCTGGCTCACTTCACATTTAAGCCCTACGCTGGTGCTCATGGTGAGTTGACAGGCCTGATGACTATCGACAACTACCATCGCAGTCGTGGCGATATGGCTCGCAAGAAGGTTGTTGTGCCTGATAGTGCTCATGGCACCAATCCTGCATCGGCAGCTGTATGCGGACTGGAGATAGTTGAGGTGAAATCGTTGGCTAACGGTCAGGTTGACTTCGAGGATCTGCAGCGTATATTGGCTGAGCAAGGTCAGGAGATTGCTGCTATGATGATGACCAACCCCAATACACTGGGACTGTTCGAAACCCGTATCCCTGAGATAGCAAAACTAATACATGACTGCGGTGGATTGATGTATTACGATGGTGCAAACCTGAATCCTATGCTTGGTGCTTGTCGCCCTGGCGATATGGGATTTGATGTGATGCACATCAATCTGCACAAGACATTCTCAACGCCTCATGGCGGTGGTGGCCCTGGCTCTGGTCCTGTAGGTGTTCGCGAGGGATTGCAGGATTGCTTCCCGTTTGTATCGCCCTATCAAGGCAACTATGCCGTGATGATGCGTGCCTATGCATACATCCTGTCGTTAGGTCGTGAGCATGTTAAGGAGGTTGGTCCGTTGGCAGTGCTCAATGCCAACTATATCAAGGAGAGTCTTAAGGATGTGTACGAACTCCCTATCGATGGTTTATGTTGTCATGAGTTTGTTTTCGATGGCCTGAAGGATAAGAGCACAGGTGTAACCACGATGGATGTGGCCAAGCGACTGCTTGACTACGGTTATCATGCGCCAACGATTTACTTCCCTCTGCTGTTCCACGAGAGTTTGATGGTTGAGCCTACTGAGAACGAGTCGAAGGAGACACTCGATGGATTCATTGAAGTGATGCGAAAGATTGCTGAGGAGGCTAAAACCGATCCTGAGATGGTGAAGAGTGCACCACACACTACACCTATCGGCCGTGTCGACGATGTACTCGCTGCTAAGCATCCTGTAACGACCTATCGCCAACTCCAGGCAGAAAATGTTTAATTGTCAATTATCAACTATCAATTGTCAATTATGGAAAAGGTTGATTTGATTATCATCGGCGCGGGCCCTGGAGGTTACCGCGCCGCTGAATATGCTGCCAAGCAAGGCCTGAAGGTTGTCATCTTTGAAGGCTCAGAGGTTGGAGGTACTTGTCTGAACGTAGGTTGCATACCTACTAAGACCTATGTGCATAGCGCTACTTTTGATGAAGCACGCGAACGTATGGCTACAGTCGTATCACAGCTTCGTCAGGGTGTTGAGGGAATCCTCTCGCATCCTAATATCACGTTGGTTCGTGAGAAAGGTGTGTTTACTGATGCTCATACCGTTGGCGACTACACTGCTGATAACATCATCATCGCCACAGGTTCTGAAACCAAATGGCTTCCTATCAAGGGTGTCGATGATTCTCGCGTAGTAGATTCCACAGGCTTGTTACAGCTGGAAACCCTACCTAAGCGTCTAGCTATTATCGGCGCAGGAGTAATCGGCATGGAGTTCGCTTCTGTGTTCAATCGCTTTGGTTCAGAGGTAACAGTCATCGAGTATCTTAAGGAATGTCTGCCTGCTCTGGATAGCGACATAGCCAAGCGCCTGCGCAAGTACTTAGAAAAGCAAGGTATCACCTTCAAAATGAAGACTGCTGTAGAGGATATTGCAGATATCGATGCCGATGTGGTCCTGATGGCTACGGGCAGAAAGCCTCGTGTGCAGGCTGACTTTGCCAATGCCGGCGTTGAGTATGATGAGCGCAAAGGCGTAACCGTAGATGAGAACTTCAAGACTACTGTGAATGGCATCTATGCTATTGGAGATGTTAACGGCAAGCAGATGCTGGCCCATGCAGCTGAGATGCAGGCCATACGTGCTGTGAATCAGATCATCGGCAAGAAAGATGGCATCGACTTCAGCATTATGCCCGCTGCGATATTCACCCAGCCAGAAGCTGCCTGCATAGGTCCTACTGAGGATCAGTTAAAAGAACGGGGTATAGCATACGAATGCAAGAAGTCATTCTGGCGTGCCAATGGTAAGGCACTTGCTATGGGTGAAACAGAAGGACTGTTGAAACTATTTGTCTCGCCTGATGATCAAATATTAGGCTGTCATGCCTATGGTGCTCATTCGGCCGACATAATACAGGAGGTAAGTGTGCTTATGTGCAAGCACACCACTATCAGCGAACTAGCCGATATGGTACACATTCATCCTACTTTGAGCGAAATACTTCTCTCTGCTGTCGACTGATATGATGATGTTTAAGGGTTAAATAGCCATTTTTACCTCTATTTTCTTTGTCAATTGGAGAAGAATGAGTACTTTTGCAGCGTTATACAACAAAAAAGATGGTTTATAAATACGATTTCCTGATTATCGGTGCTGGTGTGGCCGGTATGAGTTATGCGTTGAAGGTGGCTCGCGCTAAGAAAGGTAAGGTGTGCATGATTTGTAAGGCTGGTCTCGACGAGGCCAACACGTCGTTTGCACAAGGTGGAGTGGCCTCAGTGACCAATCTGAAGTTAGATACCTTTGATAAGCATATTGCTGATACCATTATTGCTGGCGACTTTATCAGCGACCGTAAAGCTGTAGAGCAGGTGGTGCGTATGGCTCCTGAACAGATTAAGGAACTGACGGGGTGGGGGGTTAACTTCGACAAGAAGGACGATGGCGACTTCGACCTGCATCGTGAGGGTGGTCACTCAGAGTTCCGCATTTTACACCATGCTGACGATACGGGCGCAGAAATCCAGCGTGGACTGATGGAGGCCGTTCGCAACAATCCCGATATCGACATCAAGGAGAATCATTTCGCTGTCGAGATTATCACACAGCACCACCTCGGTGTGCGCGTCACGCGCCGTTCGCCGAATATCCGGTGCTATGGTGCCTATGTGCTGAACCCCAAAACGCAGAAGGTGGACACCTATTTAAGTAAGGTGACGGTGATGTGTACGGGTGGCTGTGGTGCTGTCTATCTGACGACCTCGAACCCTGTCATTGCTACTGGAGATGGCATTGCGATGGTTTATCGCGCCAAGGGTACGGTGGCGGACATGGAGTTTGTACAGTTCCACCCCACAGTGTTGCACAATCCCAACGAGACGCATCCTGCCTATCTCATCACGGAGGCTATGCGTGGCTATGGCGGTGTGCTGAAACTTCCTAATGGCGAGACATTCATGGAGAAGTACGACGAGCGCCTCTCGTTGGCACCACGCGACATTGTGGCTCGTGCCATCGATAAGGAGATGAAGATTCATGGTTTGGACCACGTTTGTCTGGATGTTACCCATAAAGACCCTGAGGAGACGCGCCATCACTTCCCCAACATCTATCAGAAGTGCCTGTCTATGGGTATAGATATCACTACCGACTACATTCCTGTGCGCCCTGCAGCACACTATATGTGTGGTGGTATTAAAGTGGACCTCAACGGACAGTCTTCCATCGAGCGTCTTTATGCTCTTGGTGAATGTTCATGCACAGGTCTTCATGGCGGCAATCGCCTGGCATCCAACTCGCTCATCGAGGCAGTGGTCTATGCTGAAACGGCTGCTCGTCACTCTTTGGAGCATGTTGACCAGTACGATTACAACGAGCGCGTGCCGGAATGGAATGATGAGGGTACGATGACCAATGAGGAGAAGGTACTCATCACCCAGTCGGTCAAGGAGGTCAACCAGATTATGTCCAACTATGTGGGCATCGTACGTTCCGACCTGCGCCTGCATCGTGCCTGGGACCGTCTGGATATGCTCTACGAAGAGACCGAACGCCTCTTCAAGCGTGTCAAGGCCAGCCGCGATATCTGCGAGTTGCGCAACATGATCAATGTGGGTTATCTCATTACCCGTTGGGCACTGGAGCGCAAGGAGTGTCGTGGTCTGCACTTCACAACAGACTATCCACATCACGCCTACGATAAACACTAAGGTATAATAGAATAGAAAATATCATGCACAAAACAGCCGATGTGTGCACATTTAGGCTGTTTTTGTGCATTTTTATTTGGCTGTGTGCGCAAAAAGTGCTACCTTTGCAGCCGATTTGCAAAAAGGATATCATTTTTACACATTATTATAATAATATGGCATTAAAAATTGTAGTACTTGCTAAGCAGGTACCCGACACAAGAAATGTGGGTAAGGACGCAATGACTGCCGAAGGCACCGTTAACCGTGCTGCCCTGCCCGCCATCTTCAATCCAGAAGATTTGAATGCCCTGGAGCAGGCCCTTCGTTTGAAGGAGCAGAACCCAGGCTCAACAGTAGGAATCCTCACGATGGGTCCTCCACGTGCAGGTGAGATTATCCGTCAGGGACTTTATCGTGGCGCTGATAGACATCGTTATCGGTGGCCGTCAGGCTATCGATGGTGATACTGCTCAGGTAGGTCCTCAGGTGGCTCAGAAGCTGGGCCTGAACCAGGTGACTTACGCCGAGGAGGTACTCAGTGTTAAGGACGGTAAGGCTACTATCAAGCGTGTCATCGACGGTGGTGTTGAGACTGTAGAGGCTCCTCTGCCTGTTGTCATCACCGTTAATGGAAGCGCTGCTCCCTGCCGCCCCCAGAATGCTAAGCTGGTGATGAAGTATAAGCGCGCTACCTGTCCTATGGAGCGTCCTGCCGAGGGTACTGCCTACGACTATCTGTACGATGAGCGCCCTGAGCTCACACTGAACCAGTGGAGCGTGGCCGACGTGGATGGCGATGTAAACCAGTGCGGTCTGAATGGCTCACCTACCAAGGTTAAGGCCATCAAGAACATCGTGTTCCAGGCTAAGGAGTCGAAGACTTTGACGGCTTCTGATGCTGATATCGAAGGTATGATCAAAGAATTGTTGGACGAGAAGATTATTGGCTAAGAAAGAGGTATGAATAACGTATTTGTATATTGCGAAATAGAAGGTACTCAGGTACAGGAAGTATCTCAGGAGCTGCTGACCAAGGGTCGCAAGCTCGCCAATGAACTCAAGGTTGAGCTCCACGCCATTGTTGCCGGTACAGGCATCAAGGGTAAGGTCGAGGATCAGATTCTGCCTTATGGTGTTGATAAGCTGTTTGTTTTCGACGCTAAGGACCTGTTCCCCTATACTTCAGCTCCTCACACCGACATCTTGGTAAACCTTTTCAAAGAGGAACAGCCACAGATCTGCCTGATGGGTGCTACCGTTATCGGTCGCGACCTCGGTCCACGTGTATCGTCATCACTGACTTCAGGTCTGACTGCCGACTGCACAGAGTTGGAGATTGGTCCTTTCGAGGATAAGAAGAACAACAAGACATACGAGAATCTGCTTTATCAGATTCGTCCTGCTTTCGGTGGTAACATCGTAGCTACCATCGTTAACCCCGACCACCGTCCACAGATGGCTACTGTACGCTCTGGCGTCATGCAGAAGGCTCTGTACGAGGGTAAGGCTAAGGGTGAGGTTGTCTACCCTGAGGTTAGCAAGTATGTCAGCCCCGAGGCTTTCGTTGTCAAGGTGCTCGACCACCACGTAGAGGCTGCCAAGCACAACCTGAAGGGTGCGCCCATCGTTGTTGCTGGTGGATACGGTATGGGTTCTAAGGAGAACTTCGACATGCTGTTCGACTTAGCCAAGGTGCTGCATGGTGAGGTTGGTGGTTCTCGTGCTGCTGTCGATGCTGGCTGGCTCGACCACGACCGCCAGATTGGTCAGACAGGTGTTACTGTTCATCCAAAGGTATACATTGCCTGCGGTATCTCTGGACAGATTCAGCACATCGCCGGTATGCAGGACTCTGGTATCATCATCTCTATCAACAGCGATCCCGATGCTCCTATCAACAAGATTGCCGACTACGTAATCGTTGGTACTGTTGAAGAGGTAGTTCCCAAGCTGATTAAGTACTACAAGCAGAACTCGAAGTAAAATGACCACAAAGACAAAAAAGATTTTAGCCCTGTTAGGCTGGCTCTCATTTGTAATCATCTGGCCTACTTACAACATTGTCCAGTATAATATCGTACTCGCCAAAGTTGTGGATGTTCTTATCGTATGCATTGGAACATACATCCTATTATGGGTCTTTAATCCTGGTATAATAAAAAACAAAGAAAAAGAATAACAATGGCAAACTATTATAGCGATCATCCTGAGATCGGGTTCTACTTGAACCACCCCCTGATGGCTCGTATCGTTGAGCTGAAGGAAAAAGGCTTTGCTGATGCAAAGGAATATGACTACGCTCCCGTTGACTTGGGCGATGCCATCGAGAACTACAAGCAGATTCTCGACATCACTGGCGACGTGGCTGCCAATATCATCGAGCCAAACTCTGAGAGCGTTGACCTCGAAGGTCCACACCTCGAGAATGGTCGTATGATCTACGCCTCTAAGACTTACGAGAACCTCGACGCCACCCGTAAGGCTGGTCTGTGGGGTGTATCAATGCCTCGCCGTTACGGCGGTCTGAACCTGCCTAACGCAGTGTTCTCAATGCTCTCTGAGATGATTTCGGCTGCTGATGCCGGTTTCCAGAACATCTGG
>CADCGD010000010.1 GCA_902800925.1 uncultured Bacteroidales bacterium
TACAAAATCAAGTCCGTTTCATTTCAAAAACCTGCTTAATAGACTGTATTTCAATTATTTCAAAGAGCGATTAGTCCACTTTAACGGGACAGTAGTGATTTTCGATATTCCTTAAAAATCATTTCTTATGAAAGTGTTTTGCATAGTATTGACATTATTCATTAGTTTATCGGTGTCTGCTCAAGAAATAAAAGTGAAAAGTATGGAGTTGTTACCATCGGACCTGACAGCTCGCACCAATCTTCGTTTGGACGGGAATGACGAGCCGTGTGCCCTGATTAAGGTGATTGTTCCTACTGTTGAAGGGATGCAATTTGGAGGCTGGGTGATCGGAAATATTGGATATCTGCCAGGTGAGTATCAAGTCTATGTTCCTGCTGGAACAAAGAAGATAACTTTCCGCCATCCAAACTATGCTCCAGGTGAAATCCGCTTCACAATTCCGATAGAAGGAAAATGCACCTATCGTGTAACCTTGGATGTTCCTCAGAAGGAAAAAGGTTTGGAGTCTGTGGAGCAAGGCGATGCAGCGTCAATGTTGAAAATGGCACAGAACTACGAAAATGGAACTGGCGCCTATAATATAAATATACAGCAAGCTCTAGAGTGGTACGAAAAAGCTGCAGAAGCAGGTAATGTTGAGGCTCAAGAGTATATAGCAGAAGTCTCGTATGCGGGCAAAAATGGTTTCCGGAAGGATGTGAATAAAGCACTAAAATGGAATGACGTTTGCGCGAAGCGTGGTAATGAGACTGCTATTTATCGTCTCGCAGAACTCCATAAAGGCCTGGGACTTAATGAACAAGCCATTGTTTGGTATAAGAAATACAATGAACTTCATCCTTCACAAAATATCCAATATCAATTGGCTCAATTATATGATAACAATCACCCAGATCGGAACAAATGGTTAAAAATAGCAGCTGATAACGGTCATGTAGAGGCAGCCTATGAATTGGCCACCCGTTTGGCTCCAATAGACCACCAAACGGCTGCCATCTACTATCAAAAGGCAGTAGATGCAAATCATGCAATGGCCAAGAACGATTATGGCACGTACTTGATAACGGGTAAGTATGGTTTCATCAAAGACGAGGCAAAAGGAAAAGCACTAATTGGTTCGCTTGGAGCCCAGTCTGCAGAATTGAAAACAGAAGACACGGAAATGGCGCCCTATATAGCGCAAATACCTGATTTGCTACAGGCAGTGAAACATGGCGATGCCGATGCCATTCTGAAACTGATGCTTATCTATATCGCACTTGGCGACGAGCTGATGACAGAGAAAATGCGTGTAGTAGCCCTCTATAATTTCAGTTATGGTTATGACTACGTACCCATTCCTCAATCATACGATGACTATCTGATAAAAAAAATAAAAAATCTAACACCCATCGATAGGAGTATGTATGATGGCAAGAAAGTCTATGCTAAATTCAGCAGTTTTAGAAAGACTAATTTTAATTATCTTCTGGATAGACTTATATATCCTATCCAAATTGATTACAATTATGCATATAAAGAGATATCATACACTGACTTCCTTAAAATGTTTAGTGGCTGTTGCGTCCGAACAAAGGAACTAATTGATAACAACATTTTGGAGAGCAATAATGAGATAAGTGTAAAGTCGGACATAAATGTTTACATCTCGAACGATTATTTAAAACATGACTATCAACTTCGGAATTTTTATGATGTAAATGAACAATATTATATGCCAATTCTCAGGTGTTGGGGTAGCGATTGCCATGAAGAGGATGTTATGAAAAGAATGAAAGATATAAACCTTTTCCGTTTACACACAATCATTCCTAAAAACAGACAAGGAGTCCGGCAAGAGGAAATATCCACACTATTTGAATATTCTTTTGTTAAGAGTATCCATGCGGACTATACAAAAGAGTTACAAGAAAAAAAGTTATCCGGTTTTTCTAAAAAATTTGCGAAAGAACAAGTAGCCCGTGCTGAGTATCTCTTAAACAACGCTAATATCATGGATAAGGATGCAAAGTTCATACCTTGGCTCCGGCAGTTAAAGATGGAAGGATATTTCTGGACCCCCTCCGTGGCTGCCCAAGCCAAAGCCATTCATGCGCAAAACGTCCAGGAAAAAAAGGAAGAGGTAAAGAACAAGGAATTAGCGACAATAGCGAAGCAACATGAAATAATCCGAGTGAGAGGAAAGAAAAAAGGTGCGAAGACATTCGAAGTAAAAGGCGTTCCATTTAACATGGTTCTAATAAAACCAAATCCGAAGGCTAAATATTCAGATTGGAACAGTGGTGTAACTGATTATGCTCCTAAAGCATCATATTATATTGCAGAAACAGAAGTTACTCAAGAATTGTGGGATGCGGTAATGGGAACATCTTCAAAAAGTGATGTCTTGCAACAGCCAAAATATACTAAAGATACTAATGAGTGGCCGGAATTTGAAACATTTATTAACAAGTTGAACAAATTGACGGGCAAACGCTTTAGAGTTCCTTCACATGCAGAATGGGAATACGCAGCACATGGTGGTGCTTTAACTGGATCTCCTTATTGTATAGATAGACATACAGCAGATGAATATCGTTTTAAAGACTATCAGGTTGCCCAAGGAACACCAAATGAACTAGGGCTGTATGATATACTGACGGGGGTGATGGAATTTAATAAAAAACCTAGTTATGGTTGGCCTTCACCTGATAAGGGGTGTTCTGGTCATTTTGGCTTGCGATTGGCACTCTCAGCGCAATAATGGTTAAAATGAAGCGTTATAAAATGAAAGGACTACCATTAATATTAATTGCTTACATCTTAACGTTTTGCAATTTTAATGAACTATTATCTTAACTTTACGCCCAAGACATTGAGGCGAATAAGTTCAAGTCGATGGGCTAAAGATCAGGCGGCAATATTGAGTTCAAGGAAGGATATCAATGGAATGGTGTGGATTGTTGAAAGTTATTATATGGAGGATTAGAAGGATGCAAAAAGTGTTTTTGACTTTTCTTGTTCTATTTTTGTGCAATATAGGCATTTTTGCCCAGAAACTTAATGTGGAAAGTTTTGTCGCTAAAACTAACGACATTACTGCGAGGACACAGCCTCGGAAAGACATTAATGGCATAGAGTGTGCTTTAGTTAAAGTTCAGATTGTCGGAAAGGGTGTTACCTTTAGTGGAAGTGTGATGGGTGATGTGGAATACAAAGGTAACGAGTATTGGGTTTATATGCCCAATGGAAGTAAACGTTTAAAAATAACCCATCCAGATTGCATACCTATCGAGGTCGTGTTTGATAATTATGGTATTGCAAAAGTTCAAAGTAAAACGACCTATATTCTTACTGTAATTAAGATAACACCGCCACCCGTAACAGTTGAGAGAACCTCCTCTCGTGAGGTTATAGAGAATAAACTTCCGGATGGATATGTGAATGTTCTCTCTGACAGAAAATTGCTGCCATCTGATTTAACTGGTAAATCAAAGAAGGAATTGGAAATATATAGAAATATGATTTATGCCAAGTATGGCTATAGGTTTAAGAGGAATGATTTGTTTAAGTATTTTTCTCAGTTTGCCTGGTATCGTCCAACGACAAGTGATGCTTCGGTCGCATATGGTCGTATGTCACAAATAGAGCGTTATAATATTGATTTAATCAAGAAATATGAACGATGAATAATTCTATTGTTTTTAAAGAATCGCTCAGCCTTATAATGTTAATGCTGATGTGTATTAGTAATCAAACAATGGCTCAAACTGTTGTGCCATATTATGCAAAGAAAATCATTGCGGCATATCCTGATTTTCACTTGTCATATAAAGACAACGCTATTGTATTTCCTGATGGGACTTGTATTGTATATGATGATAAAAAGAAAAAAGGCTTTGTCGAGAAATTGGATGATAGTGATGTCGAAGATATGTTCTCAATGGTATATGATGTGAAAGCCACGGCTCCTACATACTTGAATGACTGTGGTCGAAGTAGAAATGAAGTCTTGTTTAAAAAAATGTATGGTAAGAATGAGGCGGAAGTTCGCAAGAATTTGGTATCTGTAGAATGGTTTGGGCAGAAAATCCTTTTTACGAAAGTAAATGGAGCCAATAAGCAATTAGAAAAAGTTGCAGCAGAATTAAAGAATAAATCATATTTGAAAAAGTATCTAACAAATGCTTCCACATTTTATTGGAGAAAAGTAAGAGGAGCTCAGCGCCAGAGTGCCCATAGTTATGGGATGACTATCGATATCAATACGACCTATTCGAACTATTGGCTTTGGTCTAATCCGAAATCTTCAGAAACGAGCAAGTTGAAATATCAAAATAGAATTCCAAAAGAGATAGTTGAGGTGTTTGAAAAGTATGGTTTTATCTGGGGAGGAAGGTGGTATCACTATGATACGATGCATTTCGAATATAGACCAGAATTCCTTCCTAATCATCAATAGTCAAAATAATGACCAATGAATTATAATTAGTTTTCTTAAGAGTGCTGTAATTAATATAATGCGACAATTGAAGATTAAGATGGACGATACGCCAAGAAGTATGTCTATCTTAATGCAATGTTAATAAGAAATAAAGTAATGAAAGTTATCGTATCACAGGAGATAGAGCGTGCATGCCCTGCGTTTGTAGGGGCGTGTGTGGAGGCGCAGGTGGTCAATACACCGTATAACGAGGCGCTGTGGCAGGAGATTGAGGCTATGGGCGAAAGATTTCGCCAAGAGTTGACAACGGAGTCGCTGAAGGACATGACGAGCATCGCTGCTACGCGCCGTGTCTATAAAGCCTGTGGCAAAGACCCCTCGCGTTACCGACCTGCCTCGGAGGCCTTGATACGTCGTATGTTGCAAGGCAAGGAACTCTACCAGCGCGACACGCTGGTGGACCTGGTGAACCTGGCATCCATTGCCTACGGATACAGTATCGGTGGTTTTGATGCTGACCGTTTTGTGGGCGATACGCTGACACTGGGTATCGGTCGTGAGGGTGAACCCTACGAAGGCATTGGGCGTGGCATGATTAATATTCACGGACTGCCCGTCTATCGTGATGCCGAGGGTGGGGTAGGCACTCCGACGAGCGACCACGAGCGCACGAAGATGACGATAGACACCCGCCATCTGGTGGTACTCATCAATGGCTACGATGGCAATGAACAACGTGTGCGCAAGAATGCGGAATACATTCAGGAACTGTTGCGCAAGTATTGTCAGAGCGATGGAGGCTCGTACTTTATTTACAAGTGATACAAAGCTTGTGTCAAAGGACGGGTGACGCCAATCAGTAGAAAATTTTGCGGCCTCCTTTTATATAGATGTGTCCGTGCTGCGGGTTGAGCACGCGGAGGCCCTGTAGGTTGTAGTAAGGTTGTGCAGATGCATCATTGCCTCGCACGTGCTGAGGCGTGTCAGCAATATGATTCTCGATGCCCAGCGTGATGTCTGTCTCTATCTGTTGTGCCAGCTCGTAAACCTCCGCAGCACCCCACAGCCAGCAGCCTATGCCAAAGTCTTCGAAATTGGGTACGGAGTTGTAGGTTATCACACCGCCATCTTCAGGACAGGCACCTGTGCCTTGCAGGTAGCCCACAAAGCCAGTGTCGTCGTGTAGGGCGCGTCGCATGGCATACCATCCGCGACGAATGGTGGGAAGATAAGTGGTACTGTCCAACAGCCCCGTCCGGACTCCATAGGCCAGTCCTCCCACAAAGAGCGAAGTACCAGTCATCTCAGGCCCCTCACTGCCTGCCTCACCATAGTTGCTGGGAGCTGCCAGGCTGACGTTCCACGAGCCATCCTGCCGCTGACAGTCTTTCAGCGCGCGGCTCATGAGCAGGTAGTCGTTGACATAGTCGGCACGATGGCTCTCATCGCCTGGAGCAAACTGAAGCACACGTACCAGCGCCATATAGACCCACCCGTTGCCCCGGCTCCAGTAGCAGTCCTTGTCCGTCTCGGTAAGGTCTTTATACGGAGGGTCATACTGATAGTCGCGATACCACAGGCCCGTCTGGGTGTTGAACAACGGCTTGCCGCCACCCTTCTTGTCACCGCCCTGCTTGTTGCGCGTGTATTGGTACATGTCGTACATGCGTTGCCAGTAGCGGCTGTCGCCAGTGATGGTGCCCAGCTGTGCAAAAATAGGCATCGACATCTGTATGGCGTCTATCCACGTCCACTGGTTGATCTTGTCTTTGGCCATCATACCGTCGATACGCATCTTGATGTGCTGCATACGAACGGTCTGAGTGTTGTCAAGGTTGTAGAGCTCCAGGTAAGACTGTCCGCAACACTGGTAGTCGGCATTGTCGTTCTTGGCCTCATTGTCGCTGCTGCTCACCCACTGGTGATAGTCGCCCCAGTCGATGGCATACTGCAGCCAGTCGGCTCTGGGGTTCTGACGATACATGTTGAGCAAACCTTCGTAGAAGACGCCTCGTGTCCATATCTTGCTGTTGCGCTGCTTGCCGCCAACATAGCTGTTGGCTCCCACGTCGGGTGTGGTACGCATGAAGTAGGCCGCCACACGCTCTGCATGTTGCATGATGCTGTCGGTAGTGAAAACGCACAAGGTATCTGCCGACTCCTGCCCTTTTACAGTCAGCGTACTCCACACAAAGATGGCAAGCATCGATAATAGATAACGAACAGTTCTTTTCATAGCTGCAAAGATAGTGTTTTTTCTTTATATCTGCAAATTAAAAGTGTTTTTCTTTGTGTATTTTCACTGGGCGCTACCAACGTCATCTTGCTCCCGTTCCAATGGCATCTTCGGGTGCTTCCGACGTCATCTACGACCCGTTCCGATGATACTTTACCCCCCTAAAGTATCATCGGAACGACCGCAAAACACCATCGGAACGGGTGCAAGAAACGTCAGGTACGCCCCGAAAGTAACGTTTCTTTAAATCAGAAAAGGGAACCGTATGGCTCCCTTTTGCAATGTCTTTGCGGAAGGTGAGGGATTCAAACCCCCGATACCCGAAAGGGGTATACCGGATTTCGAGTCCAGCGCGATCGATCACTCTGCCAACCTTCCGATTAAGCGAGAACAAAAGAGAGCGTGCTCTCATTTTGTCGAGCGAGAGGAAGGTCAATTGGAAATTGAACTTTCCTTTTCGTTTTGCGGCTGCAAAGGTAGTGACTTTTTCTGAAATATCCAAAAGATATCTTGGTTTTTTTGAAAAAAATGACTACCTTTGCACGCGAATTAGAAAACGTACGTATTTAATATATTTATAGAAAGATGAAAGCATTTGTTTTCCCCGGTCAGGGGGCACAGTTTGTTGGTATGGGTAAGGACCTGTATGACAACAACGAGACAGCAAAAGAATTGTTTGAAAAGGCTAACGAGATTTTGGGTTATCGCATTACCGACATCATGTTTGAGGGTACTGACGAGGACCTGAAACAGACCAAGGTGACTCAGCCCGCCGTATTCCTGCATAGCGTGATTACTGCTATCTGCTTGGGCGAGGCCTTCGATCCTACGATGGTTGCTGGTCACTCACTGGGTGAGTTCTCTGCACTGGTGGCTGCTGGTGCACTGTCGTTTGAGGACGGCCTGAAGCTGGTGTATGCACGTGCTATGGCTATGCAGAAGGCTTGCGAGGCTCAGCCCTCGACAATGGCTGCCATCATTGGTCTGCCCGACGAGAAGGTCGAGGAGGTCTGCGCTGAGGTCAGCAAGATGGGCAAGGGCGTCTGTGTGGCTGCCAACTATAATAACCCCGGTCAGCTGGTTATTTCGGGCGATATCGATGCTATCAATGAGGCTTGCGAGCAGTTGAAGGCCGCTGGTGCCAAGCGTGCGCTGCCCTTGAAAGTGGGTGGTGCTTTCCACTCTCCGCTGATGCAGCCTGCTAAGGATGAGTTGCAGGCTGCCATCGAGAAGACAGAATTCAAGGCTCCGAAGTGCCCCGTCTATCAGAACGTGGATGCACTGCCTCATACTGATCCTGCCGAAATCAAGCAGAACCTGATTGCCCAGCTGACCAGCAGCGTTCGCTGGACTCAGATTGTGCAGCACATGATTGCTGACGGTGCTGACGACTTCACAGAGTGTGGTCCTGGCAAGGCCCTGCGTGGTATGATTGCCAAGATCAACAACGAAGTGTCTGCTCACGGTATCGAACAGTAAACAATAAACGTGAAACAATAACCAATAACTAATTTTCGTGGAAAAAGTAATTATTTATCAGATATTTACCCGCCTTTTCGGCAATCGTAACGTCACCCGCAAGGTGAACGGCACGATTGCCGAAAACGGTTGTGGTAAGCTGGCTGACTTCACCCCCAAGGTGTTGAAGGACATTGCCCAGATGGGTGTCAGTCATGTGTGGTATACGGGTATTATTCGCCATGCTACGCAGACCGACTATAGCCAGTATGGTATTCCCCGCCAGCATCCTGCTGTGGTGAAGGGTAAGGCCGGTTCGCCCTACGCCATTACCGATTACTATGATGTTGACCCCGACTTGGCTGTCAACGTCGATGAGCGCATGCAGGAGTTTGAGCAACTGGTGGAGCGTACCCACGCCGCTGGGCTGAAGATGGTTATCGACTTCGTGCCGAATCATGTGGCCCGCCAGTACCACTCTGTCAGCAAGCCTCAGGGCGTGGTGGACCTAGGTGCCGATGACGACCCGCAGCAGGGTTTCAATCCGCAGAACAACTTCTACTATTGTCCAGGCGAGCGCTTCACGCCGTACTTCGACCTGTATCAGGGTGAGAAGGAACCATACTTGGAGGAGCCTGCCAAGGCTACGGGTAATGACCATTTCGATAATGCACCCTCGAAGACCGACTGGTATGAGACTGTCAAGCTGAACTATGGCGTGGACTACTATGCTGGTCGTATTGGCTACTTCGACCCTATTCCCGACACGTGGTACAAGATGACGGAGATACTGCTCTTCTGGGCTTCCAAGGGTGTGGATGTCTTCCGTTGCGATATGGCGGAGATGGTGCCTGCCGAGTTCTGGCGCTTTGCCACGAAGACCGTCCGTGAGGAGTACCCCGAGATCAAGTTCATTGGTGAGGTGTATAACCCCTATGACTATCGTCGCTACTTGCTGAACGGCTTTGACTGGTTGTACGACAAGGTGGGCATGTATGACACGATGCGTAGTGTAATCTGTCACCATGCGCCAACCTCTGCTATCAGCGGTGCCTGGCAGCAGACCGATGACATCCGCGACCACATGCTCTACTTCCTGGAGAACCACGACGAACAGCGCATCGGCAGCGACTTCTTTGCTGCTGACGGTAAGAAGGGTGTGCCTGCGATGATAGCCTCTGTACTGATGCAGCAGAACCCCTTCATGCTCTATGCTGGTGAGGAATATGGCGAGCGTGGCATGGACCGTGAAGGATTCAGTGGCAACGACGGGCGCACCACCATCTTCGACTACTGGAGTGTGGACACCCTGTGTCGTGCTGCCCAGAAGAAGCTGACGGCCGAGGAGCAGCAACTCTTCGACATCCATAAGAAGACCCTGCTCATTGCCCGCAAGGAGAAGGCTGTCAGCGAGGGAACGTTCTTTGATCTGATGTATGTCAACGGTCACTTGCAGCGTCAGTATGCTTTCTTGCGCAAGGCCGATAACGACCTCTTGCTGGTGGTTGTCAACTTCGAGGACCATGATGTGGATGTTGACATCAATCTGCCTGCTCATGCCTTTGACTACTTGCAGCTGAAAGAGAGTACAGCGATGGCTACCGACCTGCTGACGAAGGAGAAACAGTCAATGCTGCTGCATCCGGACGGTAGCGTTCGCATGAACATTGCTGCTCGTAGCGGTAGGGTATGGAAGGTGAAGTGTAAGAGGTGAGAGGTCTGATGTAAGAGGTTAGAAACGAGATGGAAGACTATCAGTTCAATGAGCACAACAAGGAGGAGTTCCCACCAGCACACACTGCGGAGCATCTGTTGAACCAGGTGATGGTACGCCTGTTTGGCTGTGAACGCTCGTATAATGCACATATAGAGCGCAAGAAGAGCAAGATGAGTTTCCACGTTGACCACAAGCCTACGCGACAGGAAGAGAAAGAGATTGAGCGTGAGATGCAGCGGTTGATAGCGGAAGACCTGCCCGTTACCTTTGAGGTAGTGCCCTTGAGTGAGTTGCCTGAAGGAATCCGTGCCGACCGGTTGCCCAGCGATGTCAGCGACAGCATCCGACTGGTGCGTATCGGCGACTATGATGTCTGTCCCTGCATCGGAAAACATGTGCGCTCTACCTCGCAGATAGGACGCTTCGAGATGTTGGGGACCAACTGGGACGAACAAGAGCGCTCGTTTAGAGTGCGTTTCAAGATTGTCTGATATAACAAAGAACCCTCGCAATTGCGAGGGTTTCTTGTATTCTAAAGTTCTACCTTCATGAAGACGGGGAAGTGGTCTGAGTAGGTCAGCTCCGTCTTGTAATAGGCAATGCCCTTGATGCTCTCGTCGTGGAAGATGTAGTCTATGCGCACGGGCTTTTTCTTCATGCCACGATAGGTGTACATAAAGCCAGCGCCACACTCCTTAAAACCATCTACCATGTCGCCCTTCACCGTGTTATAAACGAAAGAGTAGGGAACATCGTTGAAGTCTCCGCAGAGGATGACGGGCTTGTCTGAGTTGCGTTTCTCGTTGGCGATGGTAATGGCCTGACCAGAACGGAACATCATACCCCACATGTAGTTGCCTACGATGGCACTGATCAGTCGGTTGTTGTCTACCTGACCACCTTGGGCCATCATCTTTCCGGCTCTGTGGAGTGTGCTGTTGATACCTGTAGTCTCCAAGTGAACATTGAAGATGCGGAACTCAGTGCCTTTCACGTCAATGTCGGCCCACATGGCACTGTTGTTGGTCTCTTCAAAAAGGATGGTCTTGTTAGCCGTGATGGGGTAGCGACTGAAGATGACCATGTCGTCGCGCCCTTTCTGCATATAGGGGAAATAGTCTTTGTAGCTCTCGGAATTCTTTTTGTCACCGCTAATCTCGTTGTACTCTTGTATGCAGAGCACATCAACCTTCTGGCGGCGCATCTCGGCAAGAATGTCCTGTGCCATGAAACCGGAAGTCTCGCGTCCGAACATCGCCACGTTATAGGAGGCAATCTTCAGTCCGCTCTGGGTATTCTGTGACGGGTCGTCAAAGCTGGGCTGGTAGAAGGTACCGATGTAGGGAATGCAACAGGCAATGGTAAGTACCGGAATAAGTGACAGTAGCCATCTGCGGCGAATCAGCCAATAGATGATTAGTACCGCATTAGCTAGGAGAAGTACAGGCAGAACATAGACACACATAGCTCGTGCTGTATTGCCTACGGGTGTTACGTCGCCACCAAAGAGTCCGACAAGGGTCAAGAGACTTACCACAATCTGGATGACCAGAAACATGGCGGCAGCATACTTGTAAACAGCTAGTTTTCCCATAAGGTAGAGTGAGGGTAGGTTAATCCTTTACGTATTTCTTGACGACATCCAGCAAATCCTCTACACGGAAGGGCTTGGCCATAAACTCGTCGCAACCGGCAGCCTTGGCCTCACGGATGTTCTCTTCGAAGGCATAGGCACTAAGCGCAACGATAGGGATATCGTGGTTGACCTCCTTGATGATGCGGGTAGCGTCCAGACCGTTCATGTCTGGCATGCGGATGTCCATCAGAATCAAGTCGGGACGGTCGTCCTCACAGAATGTAACGGCTTCGATACCATTGACGGCACGCATCAGGCGGTAGCGCTTGGATAGCACAATCTTGACTAGTTCGAAGTTGCTGTCCTCGTCCTCGGCAACCAGAATCAGCGGAGCGTTCTTGACGTCGGTCTTCGTGTTGACGCGGATGGTGCGTGAGTTGGTGGTGGTACGGCTGTTCTTGCGCATGCCGCCAATCGTTCCCTCAAAGGGCAGGATAAAGGTAAAGGTTGAGCCTTGTCCAATCTTAGAGGTTACATTGATGCTACCACCCATCTTCTCGATGATAATCTTACAGAGCGCCAATCCCAGTCCGTAACCGTTCTGGTTTTCTGCATCTCGCGACATATAGGTGGTAAAGATGTGATCGAGATCTTCTTTCGCAATACCACTTCCTGTGTCGCTGACGAAGAATTCTACCTCCTGACCATCGTTGATGAGACGATAACCATAGGTAATGCTACCCTGTGTGGTATGCTTCAGCGCATTGCTTATCAGATTAGAGAAAATCTGCGTCAGACGATTGGTGTCTGTATTGAGCGTGACGTTCATGGTGGGGTTTGACCACGACAGACGTACGGTTTCCGGACAACGGAACTTAAAGATAAGCTGGATGTTCCTGCAGAGCTCGCTGAGGTCGGTCATGCTCTTGTTGATGGTGATTTCGCCGGCCTCTACACGGGAGAGGTCGAGAATCTCGTTGATAAGGGCAAGTACACGGCCATTGTTGCTCTCAACAATCTCCATGTATTTCATGCGGTCTTCAGCAGAGTCGGTCTCTGCCATCACGCGTGAAAAACCTTCAATGGCATTGAGGGGTGTGCGGATTTCATGGCTCATGTTAGCCAAGAAGAGTGACTTCATGCGGCTTGCTTGTTCTGCCTTCTGAGCCTTCTCTTCATATTCGTTAAGCCTTTTCTGTGCCGCCTCAAGCTCTTGCTGAGTGGTCTGTAATTTTGTGTTTGCCTCTGCTAATTGTTGCAGGAGCAGCTCTCTTTCATCCTGGTTCATCTTTTTATGAAAAAAACTATTTCCTTGCAAAGATACAACAAAATCTTTGAATAGCCATCAATTTTTACAAAAATTTACCCTCTTTTTGCTTTCTCCCATGTCCCTCCTCCTTGGTGGGTTCTGAGATAGTGCATGCCACGGAAGACGTTGATGTTCATGAAAAGGAAGTAATAGGGCACGTAGAGAAGTTTGTTTTTCCGTCCTCGCTGCTCTAGCAGATAGCCGCTGAAGGCAGCCAGATAGAATAAGATTTGCAATATCCAGATGATGGTGTAGACTGTTCCTGCCTTCATCATCACCAGAGCTACGTTGAGCGGTATGAGGGCCATCATCGCTATGGGGGTGATGCTCCATCGGAGTACGCGGTGGGAGACAAACTGGAAGGCCACCACGAAGTTCTTGAACGGATTCATCATGCTACGCAACCACCAGGAACTCTGTAGTCCTCCTGCTGCAATACGACGCTTGCGTTTGGATTCCTCTTCCAGATTTGCAGAACCATACTCCATGGCGTAAGCATCTGATGTATAGGCGATTTTGTACCCTTGTTCAATCATTCTCATGGACATGACGAAGTCATCGAGCAGGGCCGTTTCTGGCATGGGTTCATAGAGTTTTGTGCGGATGGCATTGAGTTCTCCGGCGGCACCCATGGCAGAATAGAGCTCGCTGTCGAGCCGTTTCAAGGTACTCTCATATTTCCAATAGAGTCCTTCACCCTCAGCAGCAATTTCTCCTTCATGGCGCGACAGGACACGTTTCTCGCCAGCCACACAGGCTACCTGCGGGTCTTGCATGCAACGAACGATTTCGCGGATGGCTTCACGGTTGACCATCGTGTTGGCATCTGTCATCACTGTAATCTCGCTCTTGACCTGGCTAATGCCGTGGTTCAGCGCTGCTGTCTTGCCACGACGCTCAGGAGAAAAGACAATCTTCACGTCAGGGTAAGCCTTCAGGTATTCGTTAGTATTGTCTGACGAACCATCAGTAACCCATATCACATGGAGCTTGTCCTTGGGGTAGTCTAACTCACGGATGTTCTGCATCTTCATCTCTACGACGTCCTGCTCGTTGTAGGCACAAACCATGAAGGCCACGTCGGGCAGTTGACTGTCTGCAGGTAATGCCATCTGCTGGGGTTTACCTTTGACCAACCGTTTCAGCAGTACCAGCAGGTAGAGCAGTATGCCGTAGCCTACGTAAGTGTATACGCAAAGAATGAGGCATATCCAGAAGAGTATCTTTAGTGTTGTCATGAACAAATTGTCTTTGATTCTTTTGCAAAGATAACAAGAAATCTCCGAACCAACAAGTGATTCGGAGATTTTTTTCTTTAGTCGGGTAGGGGTGTGTTCCCTACGAATTGGTCTCGATGTCTTCCTGCATGTCAATGAACTGGCGTTCCGTGTCGTAGAATTCGTACTGGAGGAATGCCAGCTTCTGCGATGGTACAATACGAATGCCCAGGCCATACTTCATCTGCCACTGGCGCTTGAGTGACCAGATGCCTTGATTGATGTAGGCGGCAACGTAGGGATGTACGTGCAGACTGAATTTCTTAATGCCAATCTTGTTGACCAGGCGGTCAATTTTGCTCTCTAACTGATCCGTAAACAGGATGGACGACTTGATTTTTCCCTTACCAAAGCAGGTAGGGCAGGTTTCCTCTACATTGACATCCATAGCCGGACGCACACGCTGACGTGTGATTTGCATCAGTCCAAACTTCGATAGTGGTAGGATGTTGTGGCGCGCTCTGTCTTTCTGCATGTTCTTGCACATGCGCTCATAGAGCAACTGTCGGTCTTCGGCGAGATTCATGTCGATGAAGTCCACTACGATGATGCCGCCCATATCCCTAAGGCGTAGCTGGCGTGCCAACTCGTCGGCAGCACCGAGGTTTACCTCTAGTGCGTTCTGCTCCTGACCGTTTTCTGCGCGAGTGCGGTTGCCTGAATTGACGTCTACGACGTGCATGGCCTCAGTGGACTGGATGATGAGATAGGCTCCGCGTTTGTAGTTCACCGTCTTGCCAAAGCTGGATTTTATCTGCTTGGTGACGTTGAAATTGTCGAAGATGGGCACCGTGCCATTATAGAGCTTCACGATGTCCTGCTTGTCGGGGGCTATCAATGAGACGTAGTCCTTTACCTGATTCATGATGTCGGCATCATTCACGTAGATTCCGTCGTAGGTGGGGTCGAAGAGGTCGCGTAGCATGGCTACGGCACGACCTGTCTCCTCGAAGCACAACTGGGGCGTCTTGGTGGCTTTCTGGGCCTTCGTAATCATCTCGTCCCAGCGTTTCAGCAGCGTCTTTAACTCGTTGTCGAGCTCTGCTACACGCTTGCCTTCGGCTGAAGTGCGAACAATAACGCCGAAGTTCTTGGGGCGAATGCTCTGAACAAGCTGTTTCAGACGTGCTCTCTCCTCGCTTTTCTTGATTTTTGACGAAACCGATACTTTATCTCCGAAAGGAATTAAAACCATATAGCGTCCTGCCAGACTGATGTCACATGAGAGACGAGGACCCTTGGTGTTGATGGGCTCCTTGACTACCTGCACCAAAATCTCCTGGCCCTGCTTCAGCATGGTGATGCTGCCTTCTTTCGGAAGGTCGGGCAGACGCGTGGCTTTCTGGATGGGATAAAGATTCTTTTTGTCGCTTTGTACCTGTTTAAGGTATTTCTCGTAAGAGCTGAATTGAGTACCTAAGTCAAGATAGTGCAAGAAAGCATCGCGCTCAGAGCCTACATCTACGAAGCAGGCGTTGAGTCCGGGCATGAGCTTACGCACCTTGCCCAGATAGATGTTGCCGACAGAATAGCTCGCCTCTTCGCGCTTCTCGTTCTGGTATTCTACCAGATTCTTGTCTTCGAGCAGGGCGATAGAGATCTCTTTCGGCTGAACATCGATAATTACTTCACTTGTCATTCTCTTGTCGTTTGGTATTTTTTACAGGAAAGGAGCGCTCCGTCGAACAGCCGTTCTCGGGTGCACTCCTTTCATTTTCTCTCTTTGTCGTCAGAGCTTACTTGCTCTTATGACGATTCTTGCGCAGTCTCTTCTTACGCTTGTGAGTAGCCATCTTGTGGCCCTTCTTTTTCTTTCCGTTTGGCATAATACTAAATATTTAAATATTTGAATGTTAATTATTGCATTTTTGCAACGAAGCTCTTGGCAGGCTTGAAAGCGGGAATGTCGTGAGCGTCGATAACCAGTGTGGTGTTTTTCGAAATGTTACGAGCGGTCTTCTTTGCACGGTGCTTCACTGTGAACGTGCCAAAGCCACGCAGGTAAACATTCTCCTTGCGTACAGCCATACAATCACGAATCTCTTCCATAAAACCCTCTACCGTTGCGGCTACATCCTTCTTGGGAAGGCCTGTCTCTTCGGCGATTTTGTTGATGATTTCTGCTTTTGTCATCTCTGTATTTACTTATGTGTTTAATTTTCGGACTGCAAAGTTACTGTTTTTCAATGGAATATGGAAATTTTCCGCTAACTTTTTTTCAAAAATCTTATTTTTTTCGTGTCAATGCCATTTATTTTTCGTAACTTTGCACCAAATTAATAGGTATTAGGATATGAAACAGACAAAGATTGTAGCCTCGATCAGTGACCGTCGCTGTGATGTAGACTTCATCCGCCAACTGTACAATGCTGGCATGAATGTGGTTAGAATGAATACGGCTCATGCATCGGAGGAAGGGATAAAGAATATAATAAGGAACGTGCGCGAGGTAAGCCGCCATATTGGTATACTGATAGATACCAAGGGTCCGGAGGTTCGTACGACGGGTTGCGCCGAGCCTATTGAGTATAAGACGGGTGACGTCGTGAAGCTCTTCGGTCGTCCGGAGATAGACTCTACGCATGACATTGTCAATCTCTCGTACCAGAACTTTGCGGCAGATATCCAGGAGGGTGACCATGTACTCTTCGACGATGGCGCTCTTGACATGCTGGTCATTGGCATCAATGGTCCTGCTGTGATTGCACAGGTGCAGAACGATGGCGTGTTGGGGGCTCATAAGAGTGTGAATGTTCCAGGTCGGCATATCGACCTGCCAGCCTTGACTGCCAAGGATCGCAAGAACATCATGCTGGCCATTGACCAGGACATCGAGTTTATTGCCCACAGTTTTGTGCGCTCTGCTGCTGATGTCCGTGCTGTGCAGGCCATCCTCGATGCTTACAATTCTGATATCAAGATTATCTCGAAGATAGAGAACCAGGAGGGCGTTGACAATATCGACGAGATTATCGACGCCTCGTATGGTATTATGATTGCCCGTGGTGACTTGGGTATCGAGGTGCCCATTGAGCGTATTCCTGGTATCCAGCGCAAGATCATTCGTAAGTGTATCGAGAAGAAGAAGCCTGTCATTGTGGCTACTCAGATGTTGCATACGATGATACAGAATCCGCGCCCTACTCGTGCTGAGGTAACTGATATTGCCAATGCTGTCTATTCCAGCACCGACGCCTTGATGCTTTCTGGCGAGACGGCCAGTGGCAAGTATCCTGTGGAAGCTGTGCAGACCATGGCCTCTATTGCCGAACAGGCAGAGTTGGACCGTATGCAGCATACGCTTGTTGCTCCGTTGTCGGCAAACTGCGATATGCGTGACTTCATGGCGCATGCCGCCATTGAGGCTACTGAGAAGTTGGGTGTTAAAGGAATAATTACTGACTCTACCACGGGTATTACCGCGCGTGCGCTGGCTGCCTTCCGTGGTCCTCATCCGGTGTTGGCCATCTGCTATAACGACAAGCTGCAGCGTCTGCTGAACCTTTCGTACGGTGTCATTCCTGTATACCAGAAAGACCACATCGATTCGGAACGTCTTTTTATGGCGGCAGTACGCATGCTTCGTCAGAAGGGTTATGTAGACCTTGATGACAAGATAGCATATCTTAGCGGTAACGTCGGTGCGGGTGGTGCCACCAAGTTCCTGGAGGTGAACACTGTCAAGGAAGTCTTCGACCAAAACTACCAATTTCATCTGCCGAAAGTGTAAGATTTTCGCGAAATATTTGGAGATTTGCATTTTTCTTCTTATCTTTGCCGACACTAAAGATAATGAAGACCTAAAATGCGTAAGAATCTCTTTCAAACCTGTTGCGTGCTGTTGTTGATACTGTTGAAGAGTGTCAACGCTGTGGCAGGTGACGAGAATCTGGTCTTCTATTCCTATGATGCTTCCAATGGCTTGGCCGATAACAGCGTGCAGATTGTACGTTGCACGCGGACGGGTAGGGTGCTCATCTTTACTATTGGGCATGTCAACTTCTTCGATGGTGATAACTTTACGCATATCGACCCCTCTGAGCGCGATGTTATCAATCTTCCTGGCTATCAAGGTGGCTACCAGATGTTTTTCGACAAGTATCACCACTTGTGGGGTAAGAATCTTGGTAAGTTGGCATGCGTTGACTTATTGACAGAACGTTTCATGCCAGACGTGAAAGGTGTCCTTCGTGAGATGGGAGTGAAGAAACCCGTTGATGACGTCTTTGGAGATGGTGAGTGTAACATGTGGTTCCGCTCAGGGAAACAGCTCTCTGACCCCAAAGCGAGCAAGGAGTTTACAATCCATGCTGCTGCAACCCTTCAGGATGTTGACCTCTATGCTGACAGTCTGCTGTTGTTGTTCCATGCAGATGGATCTGTGGGAGTTTACGACTATAAGCATCCTCGTTACCTCTATAATGACGAAGCGTTTGCTACTGCTGAAGAGAAGCAATGTTTTGCCCAGTCGTCCATCTTATGTCTCGTGGGTGACCAGTACTATCAGATTCGCAATGGTAAAGAGTCGGCGGTGCTGATGCGCTATGACGTCAGTGACCGCCAATGGACACGGATATTGGAGACGCCATTCCAGATGAACGACCTCTGTCCCAAGGACGATAAGATATATATTGCCTCCGAACGTGGCTATCTGGTCTATTACTACCAGACTGGTGAGGTAAAGCACTATGAGACTATTCGTCTCTCGAAAGGTCGAAGCATGTCGCCAGACGTCAACTCATTGATGTTTGACCGCCAGGGTGGTTTGTGGATGGGAACCGTTACGCGTGGCTTGCTCTATGCCAAGGCCCATCCCAGTCCCTTTATTACCTATTCCTCACAGTCTCCAGAGGCCAAGCCGTATCTCCAGTTGCTTGACCAGGAGGGGAAGAAGAACGAGACGCTGCCCTACAAGACCAATTGTGCGTTGCGTGATAGTCGTGGTTGGTTGTGGACCGGCAGTTATGTTGGTCTGACATTACAGCGTCCAGGTAAACCTGATCAGACGTTTACCCGCAAGGATGGACTGACCAATGAAGTCATACATGCCATTATTGAAGACGATCAGCATCATATATGGGTATCTACCAGCTATGGAGTGGCCCGTCTCTATGTGCGTGCTGACGGCGTCTACCATTTGGAGGCTTATATCAATCAGGACAATATTCCCAACGATGCCTTCCTCAATGGGCGGGCGGCAAAGATGGCCGATGGTACTATTGTGATGGAGACCGTCGATCGTGTAGTTGTCTTCAATCCTGCCAACTTCCAAGGGGAGCGTTTTGGCGATATGGTTATTTACCCTAAGCTTGTCAGACTGATGGTGAACGGTGTCTTTATTGATCCTGGAACCAAAATTGATGGTAGGGTGATTCTGGAACGTAGTGCCTCACGTACTCGTGAGTTCCATGTCAACTATGATCAGAATTCGTTGTCGCTGACTTTCTCGGGACTTAACTACCTGCGCCCTGTTCAGACTTATTATCGTGTGCGCGTCAAAGGCGTGACTGGTTTTAACAACTGGCGTATTCTCTCTTTCGGTAAGTCAGGAGGCATGGTCGATAGAAACGGTATGCTCCACCTGCCACTGGTGGCCATGAAACCTGGTGACTACGTTGTTGAACTGCAGACGTCTATGTGGCCTGATAAGTGGCCGGTAGAACCATTTACGTGGATTATCCATGTTGACCAACCATGGTGGCGTACTACGGGACTCTATATGCTACTGGTCATTCTGTTGCTTGGCTTGGCAACGGTCAACTTCATCTTCTTCAATCGCAATACAAAGATGCGTATGCGTTGTCTCAGCGATGAGGAAGATATGATGCGTCGTGTGCGCGGTTTTACTGATCGCTGTGTGGAGTTGCACGATGAACAATTGGCACCTGCTACTGTTACTAATCACGAAGACCTTGCCAATGACAATTCACAGGAGAGCATGGTCTTTGACGAGGTGATGCTGAAGATAGTTCCTTTCGTTGCAAAGCATCGTCAGGAGTATATCCGTTTCCAGCTGCTAGCAGACCTGACTGAGATGAGTAAAGGGGAGTTGTATGTCTTGCTGGCCAATCATATCGATAAGAATCCGCGTCTGCTAATCAGTAAGCTACGCCTGCAAGAGGCTGCGTTGATGTTGCTTACTACCGATACGACAGTGGAAGATATTGCGGATGCCCTGCATTTTGTATCGCCCAACTACTTTGTGACAGCTTTCTATCACCGTTACCACAAGACGCCAGCGGCTTATCGCAGCTCTAGCGACTTGTAACCTACCAGTCGCCATGTGCGACCGCCTACCTCTTTATAATATACCAGCACCTGATAGCGGTTCTCTGTCTGGTAGAAATTGCCCTCTGAAGGGGCCAGTTTTCCGTCGGCAGTCACAAAGCGGTAGTTGTAGTAGCCTTGTTTTTGCAGCAGTGCCGTGTAGTAGACTTTCCGTTCTCCGTCGTAACGCATGAGGTAATGCTCCTTGTCTGCATCTGTTGTCCACAGACCGTCAATATAAAGTTCGCCCTGATAGGGAGCCTGCAGTTCGTAGTTCACCCAGACATAGTCGCAGGTGTGGTCTGACTCGAAGTTATCGCTGTTACGGATGAGGAATGCGCCATCGGCATCCTTGTCAGTGAGATAGTTCTTGAATGTGAAGGCGGGGAAGGGGTAAACCTGATAGTTGGTACCGTCCCACTGGATGTGGTCGATGCCCATGGTGGGGTGACTCACGTCCAGCACCTCGAACTTATGATACTCGTTGCCACCGTCGAAGATGAGCTGGCGATTGTGCTGCCATAACAATCCCTTTGTCGTGATATGGTTCGGAGAAAGGTTGCGACGGGCACCTGTCTCCTGCCAGTTTTGCATCATTACCGTGTAGAGTTGTTCGTCACGGTCTGTAACGCGCAGATTGTTATAATTCAGACTGACAGACAACTGCTGATGCTTGTCATTATGGTCTATGTCCGTATTCGTTGTAATCTCCATGCCAATGGTCATCACTGGTTCTACGACGTAAAACTCTACCTCCAATAGTTTTTCGTTGGCATCGTCTTCGTCATAGACGGTTAAGCGGTAGTTACCGCTCATCCTCAGCTGACAGCGGTCGTTGGGGATGGTAAGCTGATAATGGGTGTACAAGACGGTGGTATTGATGGAGTTCTGGTAGTTGTCGATAGGTTCATCGTTGAAGCCGCGCAGCCAGTCACTCTCAAAGACATCTTCCGATACACTCCAGTCTGCCTCGCAGTGGTCGAGGTGGCAGATGAGACGGTGATAGTTGTGCGAGAACTCGTCGAAACCGATGTGTAGCACGTCATCGCTGTTCAGCGTCATCACAGGACGGTTCTGCCAGTCAGTGCCAACCATGCTGGTCAGCGTCTTAACACGGGATGAGAAAATACGATTGTCACCCCATGTCGCCAGTGTCACCATCAGTAACAGCGTGATGAGTGATACTTTAAAACTGTCTGAGGGCACTGAGCAACTCATTGTTCTCTGTACGTGTACCGATAGTAATGCGCAGACAGTTCTGACAGAGTTGGATGCGAGAACGGTTTCTGACTATGATACCTCTGTCTACCAGATAGTTATATATCTTGGTAGCGTCGGTTACGCGTGTCAGGAAGAAGTTGGCATCCGTGGGATATATCTTTTCACAGATGGGCAGCTCAAGGAATGCTTGCATTAGACGACTACGCTCCTGCAGCAGCACCTTGACAGTCTTATCCACCTCAAAGGGGTCTTTCAACATCTCGATAGCCTGTTGTTGCGTAAGCTGGTTGACGTTGTACGGATACTTTACCTTATTATAGATAGCGATAATCTCCTTGGAGGCAAAGGCCATTCCCAGACGGATGGCTGCAGAGCCCCAGGCCTTCGACATGGTCTGCAGAATGATAAGGTTGGGGTGGGTAGGCAGCTCCTGACGCAGGGACATCTGGTGGGCAAAATCGATATAGGCCTCGTCAACAATAACAATGCCGTCGAAGCTTTCTACCACCTTCATTATTTCGTCGCGGTCCAACGAATTTCCTGTGGGATTGTTGGGGGAACAGAGCCAGATAATCTTGGTGTGGGCATCGCAAGCAGCCAATAGCTTGTCGGCATTCAGTGTGAAACCCTCGTGAAGGAGAACCTGACGACACTCGATGTCGTTGATGTCAGCACATACCTGATACATGCCGTAGGTAGGCGCAATGCTTACCACGTTGTCGCGGCCAGGCTCACAGAAGATGCGGTAGGGCAGGTCGATGGCCTCGTCGCTACCATTGCCCAGGAAGATGTTCTCGGCAGGTACGCCTTTGACGCGCTCCAACAGCTTCTTAACCTCACGCTGCAGGGGGTCTGGATAGCGGTTGTAAGGGGCATTATACGGATTCTCGTTGGCATCGAGGAAGACGTGAGCCTCCTTGCCAGAGTATTCGTCACGGGCACTGCTATATGGAGCCAGACTCCAGATATTCTTTCTTACTAACTGCTCTAAGGGCTTCATAATTATCTATGCGGTAGCAAATTATTCACTTTTCACTATTCACTTTCGCTATGCGAACGCTCATCGCGTTCTTGTGAGCATCGAGCTGCTCGGCTTCAGCCATCAGTTCCACTGCACGACCGATGTGATGGATGCCTTCTTCGGTGAGGTGCTGGAAAGTAATCTTGCGACAGTATGAGTCGAGGTTGACACCATTATAGGCGGTCGCATAGCCGTGGGTAGGCAATGTGTGGTTGGTACCACTGGCATAGTCGCCGGCACTCTCACAGGCATATTGTCCAAGGAATACGGAACCGGCATTGACAACCTTCTCTGCCAGTTGCTCGTAGTCGGCTGTTTGGATAATCAAGTGTTCGGGAGCATAGACGTTAGACAGCTCCATCATCTCGTCAACGGAATTGACGAGCACGAGGCGGCTGTTGTCAAGCGCCTTCTTGGCTATCTCTTGGCGAGGCAACAGCGCCAACTGGCGTTCTACCTCAGTCTGTACTTCCTGCAGTTTCTGTTCTGAGGTTGTGATGAAGAGCACTTGCGAGTCGATGCCGTGCTCAGCCTGCGACAAGAGGTCGGCAGCAACGAACTCCGCATTAGCGGTATCGTCGGCCAGTACACAGACCTCGCTGGGACCTGCGGGCATATCGATAGCTACTTCGTCGAGGCTGACCTGTTGTTTGGCAGCCATCACATATTGGTTGCCAGGACCGAAAATCTTATAGACCTTGGGGACTGACTCTGTTCCGTAAGCCATGGCGCCGATAGCCTGTACGCCGCCAGCCTTGAAAATCTTGCTGACGCCAGCAATGCGGGCAGCCATCAGAATAGCAGGATTCACCTTGCCCTCACGGTTCGGCGGTGTACACAGCACAATCTCTCCACAACCAGCAATCTTGGCGGGTGTGGCAAGCATCAGTACGGTAGAGAAGAGTGGGGCAGTACCGCCAGGGATATACAATCCTACGCGCTCGATAGCTACACTTTTCTGCCAGCAGCTGACGCCGGGCTGTGTCTCCACTTTCTGACCTTCAAACTTCTGGGCAGCATGGAACTTGTAGATGTTCTCGTGGGCGAGCTTAATGGCTGCTTTCAGTTCAGCACTTACCAACTGCTCGGCCTCTTGTATCTCTTGTTCACTGACAACCAGTGATGCAAGCGTAGCTTTGTCAAACTTCAGTTCATATTCTTTGACAGCCTCATCACCACGTTGGCGCACGTCGTTTAGGACGGTGCTTACCGTCTCATTCAACTGTGTCAAGTCCAACCGTGGGCGAGACGTAATCTCGCCCCATAAATTCTTCTCTGGGTATCTATATATCTTCATTGCTATCTTTTTGTTCTCCCCCTCACTTTGGAGGGGGCTGGGGAGAGGCTTTACAGAATCATTTTCTCAATGGGTGTTACCAGGATGCCCTGTGCACCCATCTCCTTCAGTTTGCCGATGATTTCCCAGAAACGCTTCTGGTCGAGTACAGTGTGTACAGAGCACCACTCCTCATCAGCCAATGGAATAATGGTGGGACTCTTCAGACCCGGCAGTACATTGATAATCTCCTGCAGATGAGCCTTGGGAGCATTCATCCGAACGTATTTCTTGTCCTCGGCATCCTTGACAGCCTTGAAGCGGAACAGCATCTCATCGAGTGTTGCTCGCTTCTCACGGCTGAGGTTCTTGTTGCCAATGAGCAAAGCCTCGCTCTGCATGACGACCTCTACCTCGCGGAGGTTGTTGCTGACCAGCGTTGAACCACTGCTGACAATGTCGAAGATACCGTCAGCCAATCCGATACCCGGACTAATCTCCACAGAACCAGTGATGACATGAATCTCAGCACTGATACCCTGCTCGTCGAGGAACTTCTTCAGAATATGAGGATAGCTGGTGGCAATCTTCTTGCCGTTAAACCAGTTGACACCACGATAGTCGATGTCCTTGGGAATAGCCAGTGACAGACGACACTTTGAGAACCCTAGACGAGAAATGATCTCTGCATCCTCATTGCGCTCTATAAACTCGTTTTCGCCAACAACACCAATGTCGGCAACACCTGATGCCACGCTCTGTGGAATATCGTCGTCGCGCAGATAAAGAACCTCCAATGGGAAGTTTCCTGACTGTACCAGCAATGTTCTGCGTCCTGAACTAATCTTGATGTCTGCCTCTGCCAGCAGATTCATGGTGTCGTCAAAAAGACGGCCCTTCGATTGTACTGCAATTCTTAACATCTTATATTCGTATTTTACTATTTGCAATTAATTTTATCCCTTTAAGCGTGCAAAATTACATATTTTCGTTGATATTTGCAAGAAAATGATTACTTTTGCACCCAAAATTAAATGAAATTGAGCAGAAATAGCATATATATACAACTTTTCGCCTTTTTGCTACTCCTGTCCGCCTGTGGTCAGAAACGGCAAGAACCTGTGGTTACTCCATGGGGCGAGATAACAGATACTATTCCCGTCGATGAGGACTTCGACTTGGAGGACATTCAGCGAAATGGAGAACTCATTGCCCTCACGTTGACGGGACCTGAGACCTACTACGACTATCGTGGCAGGCATTTGGGAACGCATTATCTGCTTTGTCAGCGCTTTGCCGACCAGCTGGGTGTCAGTCTGCGTATGGAGGTTTGTCGCGATACTGCTGAGATGCAGCAACGACTGGTTAACGGTGAGGCAGACCTGATTTGTTTTCCGCTGACGAAGAAGGGGGCAGGCTGGATTATTGGCGATGATAAGCAAGACCTGCAGAAAGAATTCCAGCAGTGGTACCGTCCATCGTTGATGACTGAGGTCAAGAAGCAAGAGGATTATCTGTTGTCGTCGCGTAGTGTCAAGCGTCGCGTCTTTGCTCCCATGCTCAATCGTGCCGGAGGTGTTATTTCCCACTATGATGCCTATTTCCTGCGTTATGCCACACAGATTCGCTGGGACTGGCGACTGTTGGCTGCCCAGTGCTATCAGGAGTCGACATTTGACCCGCAGGCTCGTTCGTGGGCAGGCGCTTGTGGTCTGATGCAGATTATGCCCTCTACGGCCGATCATCTGGGATTGGCGCGTGCCGATATCCATAATCCCGAAAAGAATATTGCTGCCGCTGTGAAATACCTGGCTGAGTTGGAGCAGTCGTTCTCTGATATTCGCGACCGCTCCGAGCGTACCAAGTTCGTATTGGCGGCCTATAATGGTGGCGGCTATCATATCCGCGATGCGATGGCCTTAGCCCGTAAACATGGTCGCGATGCTTCTCGTTGGCGTGATGTGGAGCCGTTTGTCTTGGGGCTTCAGCGTGCGGAGTATTATAACGATCCCGTGGTGCGTAACGGCTATATGCGTGGCTCTGAGACGGTTGACTACGTTCGCCGTATTCATGAGCGCTGGAATGGCTATCGGGGCGTCAAGACCGTCCACTCCGTAGCAGGTCCTACAGGCGTTCCCCAGAAGGCCAAGCGCGAGCGCAAATCGAAATACCAAGTGACAGAGTAATCAACAAGACTTTAAAATATTGGTGTTTTTTCGCCAAATAATTGCTACTTTGCCAAAAATATACTACCTTTGCAAAAGTTATGGAACAAAGACATACCCGTGAAGAGAAGATGGAGGCCTTCGGACGCATGCTCGACGTGCTGGATGCACTGCGCGAGAAATGTCCGTGGGACCGTAAGCAGACCAACGAGAGTTTGCGTCCTAATACGATAGAGGAGACTTATGAACTCTGCGACGCCTTGATGAAGGACGATGTGGAGGATATTTGCAAGGAACTCGGCGACGTGTTGCTACATATTGCATTCTATGCTAGGATAGGTGAAGAGAAATCGCAATTCGATGTAGCGGATGTTTGTAACCATTTGGTTGACAAATTAATATTCCGCCATCCTCATGTGTATCACCCTTCTCAGATTGGCGCTCCAAATCCTCGTCCGTTGCCCTATGGTGAGAACGAGGAGGAACGGGAATTTGCCAAGGTGAAGAATGTAGAGCAGGTGCTCGACAACTGGGAGCAAATCAAACAGAAAGAGAAGGGTGGCAACAAGACCGTGTTGGCTGGTGTTCCTGCCTCGCTGCCTTCGCTCATCAAAGCCTACCGCATTCAGGACAAGGCGCGTCATGTGGGTTTTGACTGGGAAGACCGCAAAGATGTCTGGGCAAAGGTCCATGAGGAGTTGCGCGAATTGGAGGAAGAACTGCAGCGTGACGACCGCGAGCGATCCGAAGAGGAGTTAGGCGATTTCCTGTTCTCTGTGATCAATGCTGCCCGTCTGTATAAACTGAATCCGGATAATGCACTGGAGAAGACTAATCAGAAGTTCATTCGTCGTTTCAACTATATCGAACAGCACAGCATCAAGGCTGGTCGTCCATTGACGGAGATGACGTTGGAAGAGATGGATGCCCTCTGGAATGAGGCCAAACAAATGGAGAAAAATAGTGAAGATTTATAAGCTTAGAGATATGAAGAAGATAGGTATTGTTCTATTGGTTGCTGCCGTCGTCTTGATGATGGGCAGTTGTGGTAATAAAACACAGAAGGTGCCATTTGATAATGGTGATTCGCTCAACATGGTCGTCGACTCTACCTTGTATGGCATCTGTGGTGAGGGCACATCGATGAACATGTTGCAGATGATTACAGATACGGGCGACACGCTGATGCTTGACATTTCCAATGCTAAGGAAAAGGATAAGGTGTTTGGCGGTCTGCAGGTAGGTGATCGCATGGCTGTAATGCCTAACGATGCCAAGACAGCGGCAAAGATGGTCATCAACCAGACCACGTTGCTTGGTAACTGGGTCATGCCGAATCCTATTGACGGTAGCGACGAGGTGGGTATCAGCATCAAGGAAGGTGGTGTGGCCGAAAGCATTGATCAGAGCAGCATTATTTACCGTACCTGGCGCTTGAGCAGTGGACGTCTGGAGATTGTCCTTGTTCGTGATGGTGCCAGCGACGTGGAGGAAATGAGCGTATATGACATTGTGAAGCTTACCGCCGACTCGTTGGTCTATAAGGACGAGGAAGAAACCTTTGAATATGGCCGTCAGAAGCCCAAGGAGACTTATGGTGAAGATGTGAAACTGGAAGACTCGTCATACGACGACTTTAAGATGTAATAAACACTTGGAACCATTCAGAGTACATATATTGGGCTGTGGCAGTGCGCTGCCAACGCTAAAACATTTCCCTTCTGCACAGGTGGTGGAAGTGCGTGGCAAACTGTTCCTCGTCGACTGTGGCGAGGGAACACAGATACAGCTGCGTCGTTCGCGTCTGCGCTTTACAAAGATCAGTGCCGTTTTCATTACCCATCTGCATGGCGACCATTGTTTTGGGCTTATCGGCTTGCTGAGCACCTTTGGCCTGTTGGGACGTACCGCCAAGTTGACGGTCTATGCTCCCGCAGAGCTTGCTGACATCCTACAGCGACAGATAGACTTCTTCTGTCGTGACCTGGACTACGAGGTGGCGTTTGTCCCTGTGGATACCACGAAACAGCAAATCATCTATGATGACCGTTCGCTGACTGTCGAGACACTTCCCTTGGAACATCGTGTACACTGTTGTGGTTATCTGTTCCGCGAGAAACCCTCGTTGCCCCATATCCGTCGTGATGTGGCAGATTTCTATGGCATTCCCGTCAGTCAGTTCAATAACATCAAGGCAGGAGCAGGATGGACGACAGAGGAAGGGGAGGAGATTGCCCACGAACGACTCGTGGAACCTGCCGATGCTCCCCGTAGCTATGCCTATGTCAGCGATACCCGTTATATGCTAGCGCTGGCTGAACGTCTCCAAGGAGTGAACACCCTCTACCATGAGAGTACCTATGGCGAAGACAACCTGCAGATGGCTCAGAAATACAACCACTCAACAGCCCGACAAGCTGCTTTGGTGGCTCGTGAGGCTGGGGTGGAACAGCTGTTGCTGGGCCACTATTCGTCGCGCTATGAGCGAGAGGAAGTGTTGCTTGACGAAGCCCGTGAAGTCTTCGAAAATAGCCGTCTGACCAACGAAATGGATGTTTTTGATGTCTAACAATGATTTTTTTGCCTAAAAATTTGGAATCTACGGAGTTTTTTTCTATCTTTGCACCAAATAATCGATTGTTGCTTATGAAGAAAACATTACTCATATTATCTATGTCTCTCGCCATGCTGCTTGCTGTGCCTTCTTTGGTAGCAGCAATTCCTGTGGCTCCAGGCATAGAGGAATTTGTTGAGGAGGATATCACTATTACCGTCAGTGGACAGACCGTCACCGTAACAGGTGGACAGGGCCAGACGTTGGAAGTCGTGTCGTTGACAGGTCGCTGCATCATGTCGGTAAAGGTTGAGAGCCCCGCTCAGAAGATTGAACTAAATGTACCAAAAGGTTGCTATATCTTAAAAATCGGAAAGGTAGTCAGAAAGGTTTCTGTTCGCTAATCGGACTACTCGCCTTGGCAGTACTGCTCCTGACAGGCTGTGGCAAGGATAACACTTTTAAGAACAAGGAGATAACAATGGAGGCGTTTTCTGATATGAAGGCGCCTGCGTTTGTTTTTGACTTCGAGCAAATAGCCCAATTGGTTCGCACAACAGCCCAGAAAGAAGGCGCTGTTACTGAGGCAGACCGTCGCGTGCGCGACTATTACGAACAGCCTAATGCCCCATTGTTGTGGATTGACAGGGCTGGTGTAGACTGTCGTGCCGACTCGCTGCTGGTCTACCTGCATCGAGTAGGGGATGTTGGTTTCTCTGAGCAGGCATTCTATGTCGACGCCATTGAGCGCGACCTGCAGCAGCTGCGCCAGTTGCAGTTTTCGGAAGGCGATGGTGACATCAACCATGTGGCAGCCCGACTGGACTATCACCTCACGAAAGCCTGTCTGCGCTATGCCTATGGCTACCGCTATGGCTTCATCAATCCCTCGCGCATCTTCAATCACCTCGACATTGATGACGACAAGAAGGGTTCGCCCAACATCGTTCGCTATCGTGGACTCTTCGATGTGGATATGGAGAAGGCTCCTGCCGACTACCATCTCTTGATCATCAACAAAATCAAACACGACAGCATCGCTCACTACTTGACAACCATCGAGTCGCAGGACAAGTTCTATCGCCAGTTGAAAGAAATGTTGAAGGATGCTACTACCGACGAACAGCGACAGCGCATCCTCTGTAATATGGAGCGCACCCGCTGGCGCCTGCACCATCCCATACCCGAGACGGGCAAGCGCATCATCGTCAATCTTCCTGCCTACCACCTCTATGCCTATGGCAGTGACAGCGTGCTGGATATGCGCATCGTCTGTGGCGCCTGGAAGACGAAGACCCCTCTGCTGACTAGTGAAGTGGAATGGATGGAGGTGAACCCGCAATGGATTATCCCACAGAGCATCCTGGAGAAGGATGTTGTCCGTCATGCTGGAGACAGTGCCTATTTCGCCCGCAACAGATACAACATCTTTGAGCGCGCCACCAACAAGCAGATGGAGATTGGCGAAGTGACAGCCAGCATGCTGCTCAGTGGCAAATACCGTGTGGCTCAGGAGAGTGGCGACGACAACTCCTTGGGGCGCATCGTGTTCCGCTTCAAGAACCAGTTCTCTGTCTTCCTGCACTACACGTCGACACCCTGGGTCTTCAAGCGTGACTCACGCTCTGTCTCCCACGGCTGTGTGCGTGTGGAACGGCCCTTTGAGTTAGCACACTATGTGCTCGACCAGCCCGACGAATGGCTCCTTGACCGCATCCGTATCTCGATGGGACTGAAAGCAGAGACCGATCGCGGACGCCAGTATCTGCGCACTCATCAGGACGAGGAAGACCACAAGCTCATAGGCTATGTGCCCGTCAAGCCTCATGTACCTCTTTATATAATATACTTCACGCTGTGGCCCGACGAGAACGGTGCCTTGCAGACGTGGCCCGACATCTACGGCTACGACAAAGTAGTGTTGGAACATCTGAAACCATACCTCCCATGACGAAAGAAGACGAACAGTTGCTGATGCAACAACTAACTGATCCCAAGACGCAACGGACGGCCTTTGAGCGGTTGGTGCGCGAGTATAGCGAACAGCTCTACTGGCAGGTACGCCGTATGGTGCTCAGTCATGAGGATGCCAACGACGTCATGCAGAACGTATTCCTGAAAGCCTGGTCGCATCTGGACGATTTCCATCACGATGCCAAGATCTCTACCTGGCTCTATCGCATCGCCGTCAATGAGAGTCTCGACTTCCTGCGCCGTCAGAAAAACCAGCTAGTAGTGAGCGCAGGTGATACGGCACAGGGCATCTCGCAGACGCTGATGGCCGACCGCTACTTTGATGGCGACGAGACGCAGGCACTCCTACAGGAGGCTATCGCACAGTTGCCCGATGTACAGCGCACCGTGTTCAATCTGCACTACTTCGACGATATGAAGTACAGCGACATCAGCAAGCTCCTCAATACCTCTGAAGGAGCACTGAAAGCATCGTATCATATTGCCGTTAAGAAGATTTCAGAATTTTTTAAGCTACGTGATTAAACTTTCAACATTTAGAAACGTCATAACAATAAATAAAAAAGGATTATGTCAATGACTAACGAAGAAAAGTACCTCAAGGAAAGAGTAGGGCAGGAGAATCCCTTCCGTACACCAGAAGGGTATTTCGACCAGTTTACGGCAAATATCATGGCGCAGTTGCCCGAGCGTCAACCTATGGAGAGCAAGCCTGTGGCTAAGAAGGTGGCTATGCCCCTCCGTCACTGGTTCTATGCTGCAGCCTGTGTGGCTGCTTTGGTGGTCACGGCCGTCACCTTCCATTTCCACGAAGTTGACGCCCCCCAGCAGCAGATGGCCGTCTCGGAGTCGTATATCGACGAAGCTGCCGACTATGCTATGCTGGATAATATGGATATCTACCAGTTGCTGGCAGAGGAGTAAGTGAACGAAAAATATAAACTAAACAAGATGAAGAAGGTTATTGCAATCAGCTTGTTGCTGATCATGACGATGATGGTGAACGCCCAGGATAAGCGCTTCTCGCCAGAGAAGTTCGAGGCCGACCTGAAAGCGTATATCACCAAGGAGGCTTCGCTCACGTCCCAGGAGGCCGACAAGGTTTATCCTGTGTTCCGCGAGTTGCGTGAGAAGCAGCGCGTCATCTACGACAAGATGCGTAAGCTGGGCATGAACAAGCCCGTAGGCGATGAAGCCTGCAAGCAGGCCATTGTCGAGTATGACAAGCTGAATCTGGAACTGCGCCAGCTGGATGTTGACTACCACAAGAAGATGATCAAGATGGTGTCAGCCTCGAAGGTCTATGAGATCATGCAGGCTGAGAACCGCTTCCATCGCCAGATGATGAAAGGGTGGCAGAAGGGCTGGCAGAAGGGTTGGCAGAAGGGCAAACACCGTTAAGCCCGCAACGCTCGCAATGAGGACGGCGCGATGTGCAGACATAGCGACCGTGCAATAATAACCAATGATGTGCCCGTGGAATATCCTCCACGGGTATATTTTTTACCAGTTCCCGTTCCACCTTCAAGGGGTTGTCGGCCTTTGCAGAGACCAGTCCCAGGCGATGACTCACGCGGAAGACGTGAGTGTCGACAGCCATTGTCGACTTGCCGAAGGCTACCGACTGGATGACGTTCGCTGTCTTGCGCCCTACGCCTGGCAGGTCCAGCAGCTGGTTCATGTCTTCAGGCACCTCACCGTTGTGGCGCTCTACGAGCATGCGCGCCAGCTTCACCAGGTGTTCTGCCTTGGAGTTAGGGTAGGAGACACTCTTGATATATTCCAGCACCTCGTCAACCTCTGCTTGGGCCATCGCTTTGGCGTCAGGATATTGGCGGAACAGTTCCGGTGTCACCTGATTGATGCGCTTGTCCGTACACTGTGCGCTGAGCACCACAGCCACCAGCAGTTGGAAGATGCTGCCAAACTCCAGTTCTGTATCGGCCTCAGGCATCTCTTGGCGGAAGTAGCTGAGAATAGCTTCGTAGCGTTGTTTCTTCGTCATCGTAATATTTTTTCTGTTTTTTGTTTCTACTTTCAAAAGAATTTGCTATCTTTGCAACATCAGTTGTTAACTCATTCATTATAAAGCTTATGAAAAATACTCCCACTCCCCACATTGGGGCTCAGTACGGCGACATTGCCGAGACTGTTATCATGGCGGGCGACCCGCTGCGTGTGAAACTCATGGCCGAGAAGTTCCTCGACAATCCCATTTGCTTCAACCAGGTGCGCGGCATGCTGGGCTATACGGGTACCTATAAGGGCAAGCGCGTCAGCGTGATGGGACACGGCATGGGCATGGCCTCTATCGGCATCTATACCTACGAGCTCTACAACTTCTACGACGTGAAGACCATTATCCGTGTGGGCTCTGCAGGCTCTATCAACAACGACCTGCACATTGGCGACCTCGCCATCGCTATGGGTGCCTGCACCAACAGCAACTATGCTGCTCAGTATGAGTTGCCTGGTCAGTTTGCGCCAATCGCCAGCTTCGACCTGGTGCGTGCTGCCGCTGAGTCGTGCGAGAAGTTCGGCTACCACTACAAGGTGGGCAATGTCCTGTCGTCGTCGATGTTCTATCACGAGAACCCGCATACTGACAAGTGGATCAACATGGGTGTGCTGGCTGTCGAGATGGAGATTGCCGCGCTCTATATGAATGCTGCCCGCTCAGGCAATCGTGCCCTGGGCATCTGCACCATCTCTGACCACATCCTCACAGGTGAGGAGACGACCGCAGAGGAGCGTCAGAACAACTTCACCCACATGATGGATGTTGCCTTCTCACTGATTTAAATAAGAAAGGTGGTCTGTCGGCCCTTTATAGGGGCAGATAGACCACATATTTCTCTTTGAACCACTCTTCCTTGAACCACTGTGTCAGCTCCATGGAGTCTGTGATGTGGCGGAAGGGTTGCAGTTCAGCCTGAAGGTCGCCACCTTTCAGACAGAGTATGCCATTGGGCAGTGCGTTGTGCTGCTCTTTGGCTATATTTTTGCGTACAATCTTCGCCAGGTCGGGTAGGGGCATCACCGCACGGCTGACGACGAAGTCGTACTTGCCCTTCTCGTCCTCGCCACGCAAGTGCTCTGGGTGACAGTTCTTCAGACCGATGGCGTTGCACACCTCCTGTGCCACGCGAATCTTCTTGCCCGTGCCGTCGATGAGCTTGAAGTCACACTCAGGGAACAGGATGGCCAGGGGAACGCCAGGGAAACCGCCTCCCGTACCGAAGTCCAGAATCTTGGTGCCCGCCTTGAACGGCAGCATTTTGGCGATGGCCAGCGAGTGCAGCACGTGGTGCTCGTAGAGGTTGTCAATGTCCTTGCGCGAGATGACGTTGATCTTTGCGTTCCAGTCACGATACAAAGCGTCGAGCGCAGCAAATTGTTGCTGTTGCTCGACGCTGAGGTTGGGGAAATATTTCAGGATTTGTTCCATTGTCGTTATTTCGATGTTTCGATGCTTCGAGGTTTCGATGTTTCGAGGTTTCGATGCTTCGAGGTTTCGATGCTTCGAGGTTTCGATGTTTCGAAATTTCGAAAATTATCCGTTCATGCTTAGCAGGAACTCCTCGTTGCTGCGCGTCTGTACCAAGCGGTCGCGAACGGTGTTCATCGCCTCGATGGGGTTCATCTCGGCAATGTACTTGCGCATGATCCACATGCGGTTCAGCGTGGTCTGATCCTGCAGCAGGTCGTCACGACGCGTAGAGCTCTGTACCAGGTTGACAGCCGGGAAGACACGCTTGTTAGCCAGCATGCGGTCGAGCTGCAACTCAGAGTTACCAGTACCCTTGAATTCCTCGAAGATCACCTCGTCCATCTTAGAACCAGTGTCTGTCAGAGCCGTAGCGATGATGGTCAGCGAACCACCACCCTCGATGTTACGGGCCGCACCGAAGAAGCGCTTAGGCTTCTGCAGGGCGTTGGCGTCGACACCACCCGTGAGCACCTTACCAGAGGCAGGGCTGACGGTGTTGTAGGCACGGGCCAGACGAGTGATAGAGTCCAGGAAGATGACCACGTCGTGACCGCACTCTACCATGCGCTTTGCCTTCTCCAGCACGATGCCGGCAATCTTCACGTGGCGGTCGGCAGGCTCGTCGAACGTTGAGGCTATCACCTCGGCATTAACGGTGCGGGCCATATCTGTCACCTCCTCAGGACGCTCGTCAATGAGCAGCATCATGATGTATGCCTCTGGGTGGTTGGCAGCGATGGCGTTGGCGATATCCTTCATCAGGATGGTCTTACCAGTCTTAGGCTGGGCGACGATGAGGGCACGCTGACCTTTACCGATAGGTGCAAAGAGGTCTACAATGCGCACTGAGGGGTTCGTGGTGGCAGGGTCGCCACAGAGCGTGAACTTCTCCTCAGGGAACAGCGGTGTCAGGTGCTCGAAGCTTACGCGGTCGCGCACCTCGTGGGGCTGACGGCCATTGATGGTCTTCACGGTGCTGAGGGTAAAGTATTTCTCGTTGTCGTGGGGCGGACGAACGGTGCAGTCCACCACGTCGCCCGTCTTCAGGTAATACTTCTTAATCTGCTGGGGCGACACGTAGATGTCGTCGGGCGACGACAGGTAGTTGTAGTCGCTGGAGCGCAGGAAACCGTAGCCGTCCTGCAGCACTTCCAGCACACCATTGCCGTCGATAAGTCCCTCAAAGTCGAAACGCTCATTGCGTGCATAGTCTGGAGCCGGAATGCGGTTCTCAATAACGTTGTTGATGGGCTGCTGAGACATGGGACGGTCGAAGATGTCGAGCGACGGAATAGCGGCCTGGTCCTCGATGGGCAGGTCGACAACAGGAATGAAGTCGGTGCCGTCGCCAGGATCACCTTCCCAGACACCATCGGCCATCATCTCTGCAGGTGCCTCGGCATTGTTCTGCGCCATCTTCTCTTGCAGCTGACTGATGAGGTTCTCCTCAATGGGTTCTGACGTTTCCGTCTCCACAGCTTCAGGAACGGCCGGAATCTGCTCTTCTGCAGGCTGTGCAGCGGCTTCCTGAACCTCTTCGTTGGCTACAGCCTCGTTGGCTGCCTGTTCTGCGGCAATGGCTTCCAGTTCTTTCTTCGACTTGCGACCACGCTTCTTGGGAGCGGGTTTCTCTGTCTCATCAGCAGCCTTTGCCTCCTGCTCTTCCTTGGCAGCTTGCTCGGCAGCTTCCTGTTCAGCAAACAGACTGTCGATGGTAGGCTTCTTCGCAGCCTTTTTCTTCTTGGCGGGCTTGGCATCCAGGTTCTCACCGTCTGAACCGTTGACGGTATAAACCTTGTCATCCTTCTTGGAAATGCGGGTGCGCTTGCGCTTCGTGGTGCTGACGCCTGCTGCTGAGTTCTCGGCAGCCTTGTCCAGAATAGCGTAGATGACGCTTTCCAGCTCGTCGTTCTGCGACACCTTGACACCCACCTCGCTGGCTATCTCCATCAATTCGGGGATAGAAAGTTTTTCTAATTCTTCCTTTGTGTACATATAAGTATACAGTAAATCGTTTATAAAATTCGAATGTAAAAATTGGGAATTTTGGGAATGAAGTGCTTTACGAACGTAAGCACATATCTCAGAAAATCGTTTGCAAAGGTAGTGAATATTTCTGAAACTGCAAAGTTTTTCACATATTTTTTGTAACTTTGCACCGAAAACACGAAGTAGTATGGAAATCAAGCAAGCAGAATTCTCCCTGTCGGCGCCCGTGGTGTCTATGTGTCCAAAGGATACCAAGCCTGAATACGCCTTCATCGGTCGCTCGAATGTGGGCAAGTCCAGCCTTATCAACATGCTCACCAACAACCGTAAGTTGGCCAAGACATCGTCCACGCCAGGCAAGACGTTGCTCATCAACCACTTTATTATTAATAAGGAGTGGTACCTCGTCGACCTCCCCGGCTATGGTTTCGCCAAGCGTTCGAAGAAGGAGGTGGATAGGCTGGACCAGATGATTCGTGGCTACATCCTGCAGCGCGAGCAGCTGGTCAACGTCTTCGTGCTGGTCGACATCCGCTTGGAACCTCAGAAGATTGACCTCGAGTTCATCGAGTGGCTTGGTGTGTCAAGCATTCCCTTTGCCATCATCTTCACCAAGGCCGACAAGCTGACGCCCAACAAGGCCCGTCAAGCCATGGAAGCCTACAAGAAGAAGCTCTTGGAGACCTGGGAAGAGCTGCCCCCCATGTTCATCACCTCCTCAGAGAAGAAAGACGGTCGCGACGATGTCCTCAACTACATCGAGCAAATCAATAACTCCCTTTAGCGACAACCCCTGTCGTTGTTGAAAACTGCCCCATATGACATCAGCGTATCGTCCACGTAATGCAGGCCACGACAACCCTCGCCGTGCCCTATTGCGGCAACTGCTGCCCGATTACTTACGCCGTTGCCTACATGTACAGATAGGCGGTCGCAGCTATGGTGCATTTGTGCTTTCAATGGTAAAGCAAAGATAATTAGATAGTGTACACAAGCCAGCCTAATACAGTTCCATATCAGGCTGATACGCGCGCGGCTTAGGCTGATAATGATACCTTATACAGCTGTCTTGTGGACGAAGTAGCTACGAAAGGACTCATCCCTTGTCCATAACATTCAGCAGCAGCTATCGCCTTTTTTTGTGACAAAATGCAATTTAAAAGAGGGAAAAAGGAAGGGAAGAAAAAGAAATCTCCCCCATACCCCCTATTAAAGTAAAAGAAGGGTAAGGTAAAAGACCAGAAAACCCCCTCCCGTGCGGCACGCCGCGCATCGTTAAATTGAAGAAGCGGACGGCGGTCTATGAGGGTAAAGATTGCGAGATTTAAATCTAGCAATTGCGCGCATAAATGGTAGCAATTGTTTTCCTTAATAGTACCTCCTAAAATATTCGGATTTAAATTTGGTGGTTACAATAATAATGTGTAATTTTGTGCCCGTATTGTCGATTGCGGCATGCAGTCAAGGACTAAGAACAAAAATAACTAACAATTATAGCAAAATTCAATTATTATTATGAAAAGACTATTACTTTTAAAATCTCTTTTCCTGCTATGCGCCCTCATAGTGGGAACGAGTGCGTGGGCGACGGACATCGCTTTAACTACAACAGCGGTTACTATCGATGATTTTTCACCTGTAGGAAGTAGCTATGTAAAGACTGCAGCTGATAAAACGATTGGAGGTTACACTTGGAATGTTTATCAGTGTATGAACCTTGGTAAATTCAGTGGTGTAACATATAACAATCTTCAAATGAAAAGCGGGGTAGGTACTATAACCTCACCTACTATAACAAGTTCCAATGGTTTCACAGTTACTGTAACTTATAGTTCGTCAAAAGCATTAACTCTGCAAATTGGAAGTGAAACCGCACAAACAGGTACTACTACTGCCACAAATGATCAGGCAGGAACAGGAGCCTCTGTTACAGCAACGACAACATCAACTTCCACATCTTTTAAACTCTCTGCTGGTGGTGCAGTCGCTTATGTTAGTTCTATTGTGATTACTCCAACTTCTGGCAGTGCCTCTGATCCCAGCATTACAGTCGATCCTAATAGTATCAATGCTCCATCAGAAGACACGGATGGTACTATTGATGTTACTTACACCAACATTGCAAGTATTAATTCAGAAGTCTTGTTTTATGAGTCAGATGGTACAACACCTGCAGATTATTCATCTTGGCTTGATGCAGAAATAGATAATAACAATGATGTATATTATGTTATTGGTGAAAATACTGGCGATGTGCGCACAGCATATATGAAAGTTCATCAGAAAAACACTGAAGTATATTCCGAGCTGATTACAATCACTCAGTCTGCTCCTGTTGTTGTAACTCTTGACTTTACTACTAACGACAATTGGGGAATTAGTGAAAAACCCACTAAGACCGAGACTGCAACAGAATTTACTAGTGGCGGTTATACCATTACGTTAGAAGGTCCTTCCGGAGAAGGTTACTACTTTGATTCAAATAACATAATGTTAGGTAAGAATGGAGCAAAGTTAACCCTACCAGCCTTTGGCTTTAATGTTAGTAAGATTAAGGTTTATGGTACAACTGGTGGATCAGGCACTGTAACATTCAATGTCTTTGTTGGCGATGACGCTGTAAGTACGAGTGCCACAAGTTCTAAGGAAGATCATGAATTTGCCATTGCTGCTGACAAGCAGGATGTAGGTACGATATACGTCATAAAAGTAACTAACGATGCCAACATGCGTATTACAAAGATTGAAATCTACGGCAACGGTTGTGAGGCTGGACTTGTTCAATCATATGGTTGGGCAACCTATATTCCAACTGCCAATGTTGAGTATCCTGCCAATACCGCTTATGTGGTTACAGACGCTTCTGTATCTACAGGTTTGACACTAGATGAAGTAACTCAGGTTCCAGCAGGCACTCCTCTTCTGTTGAAGGGAGAAGGTGCTAAAACAGCTATTGTGTTGGATGCTGCTCCTGCCGCTCCTTCAAAGAACTTGCTGGAGGTAAGCGATGGCTCAGATCTTTCTTCTGGCGAATATGCATATGTATTGGCTAAGAAGGATGCTGGTGCTTGCTTCAAGCAGTGGACTGGCGCAATGAGCTCTTTGAATGGTCGTGTAATGCTGGTTCTCGACGAAGCAGTAGCTTCTGCACGTGCAATGTTCAATTTAGACGACGATGTTACCGCAATTGAGGCTGTCAAGGCTAAGAACGTTGAGAACGGTCAGTATTTCAACCTTGCTGGTCAGCGTGTGGCTCAACCTACCAAGGGCCTGTACATTGTGAACGGCAAAAAAGTTATCATTAAGTAAACTATGGAGGACACAATTATGAAGAAGACATATATCAATCCGGAATTAAATGTTGTCCGCATTGCGACACAGCATATGATTGCAACCTCTGGACCGCTGGTTGATGGAGCAACTGACGATGTAAACGACCTGCTTTCTCGTGAATTTGAACTTGAGGAAGAGGAACTCGAGGATGACTTCGAAATGGAAGACGAAGAGCTCTAAGCAATAAGAGACGTCGATAAAAAGTGCCCGCTGTTCTGATTGAGCAGCGGGCATTTCTGTTGAAATAAGAGTCGGTCCCTTTGAAAGGATTATCTCTTCGCGTTGATGCGGCTCTTGATCTTGTTGACGTAGGCGTCGATGCCAGCCACAGCCACGATGTTGACGACGTCGCGGACAGATGCGCCGAAGTCGATGAAGTGGATGGGCTTGTTCAGTCCCATCTGAATCGGGCCGATAATCTCGACGTCGGCATCGAGCATCTGCAGCATCTTGTAGCTGGAACGTGCTGCCGTCAGGTTGGGGAAGACCAGCGTGTTGACCTTCTTGCCGCAGAGACGGGTGAAGGGATACTGCTCGTCGCGCAGCTCCTGGTCGAGGGCGAAGCCTAACTGCAGCTCACCATCGATAGGCATGTCGGGGAATTGCTGCTGCATGATTTCCACAGCACGACGCACCTTCTTGGCGCCGTCGCTCTGGCTGGAGCCGAAGTTAGAGTGGCTCATCATGGCGACAACGGGCTTCTCGTTGAAGAAACGCACGCTACCTGCTGCCAGCTTGGCAATATCGATAAGGGCGTCGGTATCGGGATTCTCGTTGACCAGCGTGTCGGCGATATAGAGGGTGCCCTTCGGCGAGTTGATGATGTGCATGGTGCCGAAATGCTTGAACTCAGGACGGATGCCGATGACCTCGTTGACAACCTTGATGGTGTTGGAGTACTTGGTGTAGAGACCGGTGATGAAAGCGTCAGCCTCGCCTGTCTCAACCATCATCATGCCGAAGTAGTTGCGCTCGAACATCTTGTCGTTAGCCTCCTGATAGGTGTAGCCCTCACGCTGGCGCTTCTCGGTCAGAATGCGGGCATAGCGCTCACGACGCTCCTGCTCAGAGGGGTGACGCAGGTTGACAATCTCGATGCCCTCCAGCGAGAGGTCCATTGACTTGGCCATCTTGGCGATGACCTCGTCGTTACCCAACAGGATGGGCTGACAGATGCCTTCGGCTTTGGCCTGTACGGCAGCCTTCAGCATGGTGGGGTGAACAGCCTCGGCAAAGACCACGCGCTGAGGATGGGCAGCAGCAGTAGCGTAGAGCTTCTGGGTGAGCTTGGTCTCCTGACCCAGCAGGACGCTGAGTGACTGCTTGTACTTGCTCCAGTTCTTGATGGGTTTGCGGGCCACGCCACTCTCGATGGCAGCCTTGGCAACGGCAGCGCTAACCTCGGAGATGAGGCGTGGGTCGACGGGCTTCGGAATGAAGTAGTTGCGACCGAACTTCAGGTTGTTGACCTTATAGACGTCGTTGACGACATCGGGCACGGGCTTCTTGGCCAGGTCGGCAATGGCGTAGACGGCAGCGAGCTTCATCTCTTCGTTGATGGCAGTGGCGTGAACGTCGAGGGCGCCGCGGAAGATGTAGGGGAAGCCGATGACGTTGTTGATCTGGTTGGGATAGTCGGTACGACCGGTAGACATCAGCACGTCGGGGCGAGCCTCCATAGCATCCTCGTAGCTGATTTCAGGCACGGGGTTGGCCAGCGCGAAGATGACAGGGTCTTTAGCCATCGAACGAACCATATCCTGCGAGAGTACGTTACCCTTGGACAGTCCGACAAAGACATCGGCATCCTTGACAGCCTCGGCCAGCGTGTGGATATCGGTGCGCGAGGTGGCAAAGAACTTCTTCTGTTCGTTGAGGTCGGTGCGCTCAGTAGAGATGACGCCCTTGGAGTCGAGCATGACGATGTTCTCCTTCTGGGCACCGATGGCCATATACAGTTTGGTACAAGAGATGGCAGCGGCACCAGCGCCGTTGACCACAATCTTGACCTTCTTGATGTCCTTCTTAATCACCTCCAAGGCGTTCTTCAGTCCGGCAGCAGAGATGATGGCTGTGCCGTGCTGGTCGTCGTGCATGACGGGGATGTCGAGGGTCTTCTTCAGACGCTCCTCGATATAGAAACACTCAGGAGCCTTGATGTCCTCGAGGTTGATACCACCAAAGGTGGGAGCGATGCGCTCTACAGCCTCGCAGAACTTCTCAGGGTCTTTCTCGTTGACCTCGATATCGAAGACGTCGATGCCACCATAGATCTTGAAGAGCAGTCCCTTACCTTCCATGACGGGCTTGCCGCTCATGGCACCAATATCGCCCAGGCCCAGTACTGCTGTACCGTTGGAGATGACAGCCACGAGGTTGCCCTTGTCTGTATACTTATACGCATCGTCGGGGTTCTGCTGGATTTCCAGACAGGGGTAGGCGACGCCAGGCGAATAAGCCAGCGAGAGGTCTGTTTGTGTACGATAAGCCTTGGTGGGCTTTACTTCAATTTTTCCGGGACGTCCAGCTTCGTGATAGGCCAAAGCTGCTTCTTTCGAGATCTTTACCATTTTGTGTTGTGTGTATTATTACTGTTGTTTAGAGACAATTTCAGAAAATTTTCCGCAAAAGTAATAAAAACTCTGCAAAAACGTGCGGTTTTTTAATCTTTTTAGTAACTTTGCACCGTAAAAGTAATATTTATGCAAGTTTTGAGAGAAACAACAGCCTATAGGGCCTCTTTACGAGAGCGCATCATTGAGAAAGCCATGCAGGATTTCTCAAGGCATGGCATCCGTGCCGTGAAGATGGACATGCTGGCCAAGGAACTTGGTATCTCAAAGCGAACAATGTATGAAATCTTTGAAGACAAGGAAACGCTGCTTTTCGAAGGTATCAAGGTCTATGGCGAAAGAAAGAGGGAGTATATGCACAGTTATGCTGAGGAAGGCCACGACGTGATAGACATCATCATGGAGGCCTACCACATGAAGGTGGAGGAGGTGCGTGCGGTGAATCCTGACTTCTATCTAGACCTGATGAAATATCCAAGGCTGGCTCAGTACATGAAGGAGGCACAGCAGAAGTCGCGCGAGGGATTCCTGGCGTTTATGAAGCGTGGAGTGGATGATGGCTATTTCCGTCCGGATGTGAACTACGAGCTGGTGCCCCACATCTTCGATGCCCTGGGACAGTATATCCTCACCAACAGTCTGGTACAGCAGTACTCCGTTGAAGAACTGTTCTCCAACTGTTTCCTGATAGCCTTGCGCGGATTCTGTACCGACAAGGGCTTGCACACCATCGACAAACTAATGGCTGAGGCTAAATCTGAGTAAATGACAGCGGCATCAGTTCCTTGATGCCATCCATCACATAGGTGTGGTCAGTACCGTAGAGCAAGATGCGTACGGGCTGTTTGAAGCGCGTCTCCGTCTCGATGAGCACCTGACGACAGGGGCCACAGGGACTGGCGGGTTCGGCCAGGAACTCTCCCTTGCTATCACGGACGGCGATGGCCAGCATCAGAACGGGCTGGTCGGGGTACTGGGCACCGGCAGCAAACAAGGCGCTACGCTCGGCACAGATGCCTGCGGGGAAGGCGGCATTCTCCTGATTGCAGCCAGGAACGATGACACCGTTCTTCAGCAGAAGAGCAGCACCCACATGGAAGTGAGAGTAGGGGGCATAAGAGTTATAGGTTGAGGCCTTAGCCTGTTCAATGAGTTCACGTTCCTGATCTGTCAGTTCAGAGAAATCGGCTGAGTAGATAGTGGATTTTAGGGCTAGTTCTTTCATAATATTTCGATTTTTGTTGCAAATATAATTATTTTTCTTTATTTTTGCACAAAATTTGAAGAAAAAAGCATGAATCGCACTATATTTTTTGTTTATTTATTCGTTTTGGGCCTCTTTCCGGCCTCTTCTTTTGCTATTTCGTGGAATAAATCCTTCCAAGACTATTTTGATTATTATAAGGATATTGCCATCAGTCAGATGCATGAGTTTGGCATTCCTGCCAGCATTACGTTGGCACAAGGTGTACTGGAGTCGGGAGCAGGCATGAGCGAACTGGCCCGGAAGAGCAACAACCATTTCGGCATCAAGTGTAACAACGGATGGACGGGAGAAAGAGTCTATCATGACGACGATGAACGTGGTGAGTGCTTCCGTGCCTACGACAACGTGCTGGACAGCTATCTGGACCACTCGTTGTTCCTGAAAAACAGCAAGCGCTACAGTAGTCTGTTTCAGTTGAAGAGGACCGACTATAAGGGATGGGCCAAGGGTTTGAAGGCTTGTGGCTATGCAACCAGTCCGACCTATGCTACGCGACTGATAGAGATTATTGAGCTCTATGGCTTGCACAAGTTTGATAAGGGTGGCGGTAGTCATAGTGCTGTGGAAGTGTTGCCGTCGTTGGCTAAACAGTCCTCATCAACGACGACTTTGCACAAGGTAAATCAGTTTAACGACAATTATTATGTCATTGCCCGTCAGGGAGATACGTTCCGTTCTATTGGCGCTGATGTGAGTGTAGACTATCGTCGATTGGCTAAGTTCAATGAGCGCGACAAGGACGATGTGCTGGAAGAGGGCGAGTATGTCTGGCTGAAGAAAAAGCGCCGTCATGCGCCCAAGGAATACAAGGGCTATGTCTATCGTGTGGAGGCCGGCGAGTCGATGTACAGCATCGCCCAGCGCTTCGGCATCCGCCTGAAGAACCTGTATAAGATGAACGACCTGTCGCCCGACTACATCATACAAGTCGGTGACCCGTTAAGAATCAGATAAACGAAAGAGGAATCAGTCCTTGAGCAACTTGTCAAGGAAGTCGTCGAGGTCTTTGTCGAGGTCGACCATCAGCTCTTCGTGCAGGATGGCGGTATCGTCGTCCACCAGATAGAGCTCCTCGATGCTTTCCTTGTCGTCGTCTTCCAAGACAAACGAGAAAGGCTTCAAAATCGGCATCTGCTCAATCTTGTCCTTCTGCTTGTGGAGGGTGGTGCGCAGCGTGGCAGCAACCTCCTGGTAGAATTTGTCGTCCTTGTTGTCTATCCATTGCTCTACGACACAACGGTTCAGTTCGTTGTCATCATCGTCGAACGACATCAATTCACCCGTGTCCTGATTGACGCGCAAGTGGATGTCGGTCAGCAGGGTAGCTTCCTCAGCAGGAGGAAATTTCTCAATGGTTTTACGGATGGCACGTTCTGCCTCTTGAAGTGTTTGTTCGGTTGCTTTCATGAGCTTCAGATTGTTTAGACGATACAAAAGTACATAAATTAGTGGATAATTGCAAACGATTACGACTTTTTTTTCAAAATTTTCGTAATTAGTAATTCATTATTCGTTATTTCTTTGTATCTTTGCAATTGCAAACTCGAGATTGCAATACTAATGAATCAAAGAATCACTCATTCGGGGGTAGTTGACAGTGTGGAGGACGGTTGCGTACATGTGCGTATCGTCCAGACTTCTGCTTGTGCTGCCTGCAAGGTGGCCAGCTACTGCAATGCCGCTGAGTCGAAGGAGAAGTTGATTGACGTGTTCTGCGATTCTGTCGCAGAATATAAGATTGGTCAGCAGGTCACTGTCTCGACCTCCGGGCAGGTGGCTGCCAAGGCGCTCTTGTGGGCCTTCGGCGTACCGTTCGTCTTGCTGATGGTGGTGCTGGTGCTGGTATTACTGCTGACGGGCAATGAGGGATGGGCTGCGCTGGGTGCCCTGGTTGCGCTCGTACCTTATTATATAATGCTATGGCTGTTGCGCGACAAGATGCGCGAGCAACTGGCCTTTCGGATTGAATAAATAAAACAAACTAAAACAAATATTTAAAGATTTATGGATTTTATGTTAATTGCAGTAGCAGTATTGGGAGCCATCGGACTGATAGCTGCCCTGATACTGTTTGTCTGCTCCAAGAAGTTCTACGTCTATGAGGACCCGCGCATTGCCCAGGTGACTGAGCAGCTGCCCGGTGCCAACTGTGGCGGATGTGGCTTCGCAGGATGTGGCGGCTTGGCTGATGCACTGGTCAAAGGTGCCGATGCCGGTAGCCTCGACGGACTGATGTGTCCTGTGGGCGGACAAGAAGTGATGGGCAAGGTGGCCGACCTGCTGGGAATGGCCATTGCCAATGGTGAGCCTATGGTTGCCGTCGTGCGTTGTAACGGAACATGTGCCCTGCGTCCGAAGATTGCAGAGTACAGCGGTCTGCGCACTTGTGCAGCGATGAACAGTTGTGGTGCCGGTGAGACGGCGTGTGGCTTTGGCTGTCTGGGTTGTGGCGACTGTGTGGCCGCTTGTCAGTTTGATGCCATCCACATGAACCCGGAGACCGGTCTTCCTGAGGTTGACGAGGAGAAGTGTGTGGCCTGTGGTGCCTGTGTGAAGGCTTGTCCACGCAACATCATCGAACTCCGCAAGAAGGGGCCGAAGGGTAGGAGAGTGTTCGTCTCTTGTGTCAACAAGGACAAGGGTCCTGTAGCCATGAAGGCTTGTAAGGCCGCTTGCATCGGTTGTGGCAAGTGTGCGAAGGAGTGTCCGTTTGGTGCTATTACCGTCGAGAACAACGTGTCGTACATCGACCACACGAAGTGCCGTCTGTGCCGTAAGTGTGTGGCTGTTTGTCCTACGGGTTCTATCCACACTGTGAATTTCCCTGCACCTAAGACTGCGCCCAGCGACTCTGCCGCTGGTGATAAACCCACTAAAGAAAAGGAGGCCGAAGCATGAATATAAAGACATTTAGTATCGGTGGTGTACACCCCGAAGAGAACAAGCTGACGCACGAGGTGGCTACCAAGGTGGCTGCACTCCCTAAGCAGGCTATTTTCCCACTGGGTCAGCATATTGGTGCCCCTGCCAAACCCGTTGTCCAGAAGGGCGACAAGGTGAAGGTGGGTACGATGATTGCCGAGGCAGGTGGCTTTGTGTCCGCTCCTATTTATTCATCGGTTAGTGGTACGGTGTTCAAGATTGACACCGCCATTGACGCTACTGGTTATCGCAAGCCTGTGATCATCATTAATGTAGAGGGCGATGAGTGGGAAGAGACCATCGACCGCTCTGACAAGTTGGAACTGGTGAAGGACCATCCCGAGCTGACACCCGAGGAAATCGTTGAGCGCATCAAGACGGCTGGTGTTGTTGGCATGGGTGGTGCTTGTTTCCCCACGTTTATCAAACTCTGTCCGCCACCTACGGCTAAGGCTGAGTGTGTGATTATCAACGCTGTAGAGTGCGAACCTTATATCACCGCCGACTACCGTCTGATGATGGAGCATGCTGACGAGATACTTGTTGGTTTGGAACTGCTGATGAAGGGTGCGAAGGTGACCAAGGGTTATATTGGTATTGAGACCAACAAGATGCCCGCCATCGAGTTGCTCACCAAGAAGTGTGCTGAAGCGTTTGCCGCTTCGGAATACCAAGTAGAGGTTGTACCCCTGAAGCAGCGCTATCCGCAGGGCGGTGAGAAGCAGCTTGTGGATGCTGTCATCAATCGTCAGGTGCCTGCTCCTCCTGCTATTCCTGTGAATGTGGGTGCTATTGTGCAGAACGTGGGAACGGCCTTTGCCGTCTACGAGGCTGTGATGAAGCGTAAGCCTTTGTTCGAGCGCTACACTACCGTTACTGGTAAGAAACTGCAGAATCCTGGCAACTTCCTTGTTCGTATGGGAACGCCCATGAAGGACCTCATCGATGCTTGTGGCGGTATGCCCGAGGGGGACAACAAGCTGTTGGCTGGTGGTCCGATGATGGGTAAGGCATTGACTAGCGTCGAGGTGCCCATCTGCAAGGGAACCAACTCTGTGACCATTATCTCCGACGAGGAGGCTTTCCGCAAGGAGCCACAGCCCTGTATCCGTTGTGCCAAGTGTGTCGGCGCCTGTCCGATGGGCTTGGAGCCCTACCTGTTGGCTAAGCTTGCTGCTGTCAAGAACTGGGAGCGTGCCGAGAAGGAAGAGGTCGTCAGCTGTATTGAGTGTGGCTCGTGCCAGTTTACGTGTCCTGCCCACCGTCCGCTGCTTGACAACATCCGTCAGGCTAAGGCTACCGTCATGGGAATTATTAGAAACAGAAACGCTAAAAAATAGGAAAGAAATTACTAGAAATTTCTGAATAATTAATGATAATTTCTTTCAAAAAGAAAAAAGTATATGAGTAAGTTAATAGTTTCATTATCGCCTCACGCACACGGAACGGATACCGTCGAGAAGAACATGTACGGGGTTATCATTGCCCTGGTGCCTGCGCTGCTCGTGTCGTTCTGGTTCTTCGGCATTGGCTCGGCCATTGTCTGTGCAACGAGCGTCGTGGCCTGTGTCTTCTTTGAGTGGGCCATCAATAAATACATCCTCAAGAACGAGCGTAACACCATTCTTGACGGTTCGGCAGCCCTGACGGGTCTGCTGCTCGGCATGAACCTGCCCTCTAACCTGCCCATCTGGATCATCATCATTGGTGCTTTATTCGCCATCGGTGTGGCTAAGATGACATTTGGCGGTCTGGGCAACAACCTCTTCAATCCTGCACTGGTAGGTCGCTGCGCCTTGCTGGTGGCTTTCCCTGCTCAGATGACTACGTGGCCAAAAGTTGGTCAGCTAACCAGCTATATAGACGCTGAGACGGGTGCCACACCGCTGTCTATCATGAAGAATGCCATCAAGAGTGGCGATGCTTCTATTCTCGACCAGCTGCCCTCATCGCTCGACCTCTTCCTCGGCAACCATCCCGATGGTGCAGGTGCGATGGGTGAGATCTGTGCGCTGGCTCTGTTGCTGGGTCTGGTCTATATGCTCTGGAAGAAGATTATTACCTGGCACATCCCCGTCAGCATCATTGCTACGGTATTTGTGTTCAGCGGCATCTGCCATCTGGCCAGTCCCGCCTATGCCGACCCCATCAGCGTCATCTTCTCGGGTGGTCTGATGCTCGGTGCTATCTTCATGGCTACCGACTATGTCACCTCACCGATGACTGCCAAGGGACAGCTCATCTATGGTGTCTGCATCGGTTTCCTGACTGTTGTCATCCGCAACTGGGGTGCTTATCCTGAGGGCATGTCGTTCGCTATTCTGATTATGAATGCGTTCACGCCACTCATCAACACTTATGTCAAACCAAAACGTTTCGGGGAGGTTGCAAAATGAAGAAGCTTGAATCATCATTACTGAATATGACGCTGGTGCTCACGTTGGTAGCAGTCCTATTGCCGAACAGAAAGCGAAAGCGCTGGCCGACGGTATCAAGACCGTGATGGTGTGCAACGATCTGGTTGTTGCAGAGCCTGTGGAAGTGAAGCAGGACATCGACGGCAAGGAGCACACCTTCATAATATATAATGTAAAGGACGCTCAGGGCAAGGATCTCGGTGCTGCCGTTCAGTCTGTCACCATGGGCTTTGGTGGTGACCTGAAAGTGCTCGTCGGTTTTGACACTGAGGGCAATATCCTCGGATACACGTTGCTGGAGCATGCTGAGACACCAGGACTAGGTGCCAAGGCCGACCAGTGGTTCCAGAAGGGTCAGAAGGGTGACATCATTGGTAAGTCGCCTGCTGAAGCACTAACCGTATCGAAGGATGGTGGACAGGTAGATGCCATCACGGCGTCAACCATTACCTCGCGTGCCTTCCTGAAGGCAGTGAACAATGCTTACAATGCCTATAAAGTCACGCCGACTGACGGTGAGACTGGTGCAACGAAACAAGAGTAATGTCTCGAAATGTCGAAACATCGAAATATCGAAATAACGAAATATCGAGATAACGAAATAACGAAAAAACTATGAGTTATATAAATATCATCAAGAACGGCATCGTCAAGGAGAACCCCACGTTCGTCCTGATGCTGGGTATGTGTCCCACGCTGGCCACTACCACTTCTGCCATGAACGGTATGTCGATGGGTCTGGCTACGATGGCTGTGCTCATCTGCACCAACTTCGTGATATCGTGCCTGAAGTCGGTAACCCCCGACAAGGTGCGCATCCCTGTATTCATCGTGGTCATCGCCGCCTTCGTCACCATCTTGCAGTTGGTTATCAAGGCCTATCTGCCTGACATCGATGCGGCGCTGGGATTGTTTATTCCGCTGATCGTGGTGAACTGTGTGATCCTGGGTCGTGCAGAGGCTTTTGCTGCTAAGAACTCGCCTGTAGCTTCGCTGTTTGACGGCATCGGCATCGGACTAGGCTTTACGTTAGGTCTGACCCTGCTGGGCATCTGTCGTGAGATTCTGGGTTCTGGCTCTGTCTTCGGCTTCGTGCTGTTGCCTGAGACCTACAACATCCTGCTCTTCGTGCTCCCTCCGGGTGCTTTCATCATGTTGGGATTCCTCATTGCTATTGTTAACAAGCTAAGGTCGTAATAACGATATAACGTAATAACGAAATAACGACAACTATGGAATATATTTTGATTTTCATTAGCGCGATATTCGTCAACAATATCATTCTGTCGCAGTTCCTCGGCATCTGTCCGTTCCTCGGCGTGTCGAAGAAGGTGGATACATCGCTGGGTATGTCGGCAGCTGTGGCTTTCGTCTTGACGCTGGCTACCATCGTGACGTGGTGTGTACAGAAGTTTGTGCTTGATGCCTTCGGACTGCAATATCTGCAGACCATCGCTTTCATCCTGGTCATCGCCTCGTTGGTGCAGATGGTCGAGATTATCCTCAAGAAGGTGTCGCCCGCACTCTATCAGGCACTGGGCATCTTCCTGCCACTCATCACCACCAACTGTGCTGTGCTGGGTGTGGCTATCCTCGTCATTCAGAAAGACTTCAACCTGCTGCAGTCTGTGGTCTATGCTTTCTCTACGGCTATTGGCTTCGGACTGGCGCTGACCGTCTTTGCAGGTATGCGCGAGCAGTTGGAGCTGTGCACTATTCCCAAGGGAATGCGTGGTATGGCTATCGTCATGCTTTCTGCTGGACTGCTCTCACTGGCCTTCATGGGCTTCAGTGGTGTTGACGGAGGACTGCGTGTCCTCTTTGGACTTGATTAAAACAACTATTCACGAGGCAAGGTGCATTATGGCTTCTTGCCTCTTCAATAAAAAAAATATAGATTAAAAAAATGAAAAAACTGAATGTCTGGATGCTGCTCAGCGTCCTTTTCTGTGGTCTTACACTGACAAGTTGTAAGGATGACGATGATGATGTTAACTATGGTTCTGCCGGCGACGACGGCAAGCCGTCTGCTGTCGACAATGGCAGATGGACTGACCTTAGCCAGTATATGGACACAAGCGTCAATCCTGGTGACGACTTCTTTATGTATTGCAACGGAACGTACTGGAAAAATACCTCCGTGAGTTCGTTTATCTTTCCCCAGTATGAGATAAAAGGCTATACTGACTCTCTGGTTAAGGCCTTCAGTAAGAAGGTTGAGGAGTTGACAGTGCCTGCGAAGGACAAATTCCTGAAAGACTTTGACAAGAGAGACCAGACTGCTGCGCAGGCTCAGCAGCTCTATGACAAGGTGCTCAAAGAGAGCGGCCTTGATGCTGCCACCACGAAGGAAGAGGCTTGGAAGGCTGCTGCCCGCCTTGCCAAGGCTGGCGCTTTTATGATGATTCGTTTATGCCCCTTCTCCACGGAGGGCAAGATACGTCTTTATGCCTATTGCGATGATATTGAATATATGAGCGGTGTGGGTTTTGGTGGCGGCGATGCTGATGCGCGTCATGCTCATCGCACTCCCACCTATAACGCAGCCTTTGTCAACAGTCTGCAACCCGTTTCCAATGTCACGCGTTCTGTTAGTGAGGAAGAGTGGCCTATGCTCGTCACCTTCCTGAAGGAGCTGGGATTCAATCCTGAGGAGGTCTTTACCGTTAGCGTCTACTTTGCTCATCAGGGTATGGACCCGAAGTCCAAGGATGCTGAAGAGTACAACAAGGCGATGAAGCAAATGCAGGATTTGAGTGTCGACGATTTCAAGAAGTTGGCTAAGGAGTATTTCCGCGCTGACACCACCTTCATCTCTACGAGTGCTATGGCTGCTCTCAACAAAGAGCTTGGCAAGGGGATGAAGGAGGTGAGCAAGGAATCCATCGAGCCATACATGGACAAGTACTATTTTAGCTACGATATTTCCAAGGAGGTCAGCGACAAGTTGGTGAATGCTGCTGACATCCTTCATGGCGAGCAGGCCGTTCAGGAAATCATGGATGTCTTTACCGAGCGTATCAAGAACAATACGTGGCTCAGCGAAGGCTCCAAGAAGAATGCCCTTGAGAAGCTGAACAACATGGCTATCAACGTAGGTCGCCCTGACAAGTGGATTTCTGAGGCACTGAACAACATCGAGGACTGCACCAACGCACTGGAGGATTTGTATTCCATCCGCAAGACGCGTCTCAATGCTTACAAGGTTCTCAACGGCAAACCCACCAAGCAGTACAGCTTGCATGCCATGCTGATGGACAATAGTGATACAACGCTGGGTGAACCCAATGCTTTTTATCAGCCCAACTATAACAGCATCACCCTCCTTCCATTCTTTATCTCTGCCCCCTGGTACGATGCCTCGCAGAACAGCGCCATCAACTTTGAGACCTACAGCACCTTCGCCCACGAGATTACTCATGGCTTCGATACTGACGGTTGCAAGTTCGACAAGAACGGCGACCCCAATGCCTTGTGGGCTACCCAGGCTGACTCTGAAGAGTTCACCCGTCGTGCCAACCAACTCATTGCATGGTTCAGCTCGTTCGACGTGCTGCCCGATGCTCCTGGCGTGAAGGCCAATGGAAAAGTGACTATCGGAGAGGATATTGCCGACCTCGGTGGCGTGGAGATGGCTTTCCAGTGTTATAACAACTATCTCGACAAGAACGGTTTCAAGGGCGAACAAAAGCAGCTCCAGCTGAAGCGCTACTTCTATGCCTATGCTCAGGAGTACCGCAGCAAGTACACCAGACGCTATGTCGACTTTATTGCCTTTGGCATTGGCAGAGAGAATGGTCCTGATGTCCACTCCATGAACAAGGAGCGTGTCAACGGCATCGTGTCTAACTGCGATGGTTGGTATAACACCTTCAACATCACCTCTGGCAAACTCTATCGCCAGCCCTCTGAGCGTGTCCGCATCTGGTAAGCAGAAACAAATAAAAGAAATATCCCCAACTCACAGCGAGCTGGGGATATTTGCTTTTATGGTTGATAATTTTCACTATTCGCTATTCGTTATTCACTATTCACTAGCTTCGCGATTTCGCGAAGCGCCTAAAGCGGGTAGTCCTCGAAAGCGTAGAGCACGGTAGAGAGGTAGCGCTCGCCGGTATCGGGCAACAGCACCACAATCTTCTTACCCTTGTTCTCAGGACGCTTGGCCACCTGGATGGCTGCATAGAGGGCAGCACCTGCAGAGATACCCACCAGCAGACCTTCTGACTGGGCAATCTCACGACCTGTGCGGATGGCGTCGTCGTTCTCGACGTCGAACACCTCGTCGATGAAGTTGGCATTATAGGTCTTGGGGATGAAGCCTGCACCGATACCCTGAATCTTGTGAGGACCGCTCTGACCGCCGTTCAGCACGGGGCTTGACTTCGGCTCTACGGCGATGACCTTCACGTTGGGGTTCTGCTCCTTCAGATATTTTCCAGTTCCGCTGATGGTACCGCCAGTACCTACACCACCGATGAAGATGTCCACCTGACCGTCGGTGTCGCGCCAGATTTCAGGACCCGTAGTAGCATAGTGCTTGGCAGGGTTGGCCTCGTTCTCAAACTGCTGCAGGATGACAGCACCGGGGATAGAGTCGCGCAACTCCTCGGCAGCGCGGATGGCACCAGGCATTCCGTCCTTTCCAGAGGTCAAGCGCACCTCAGCGCCGTAGGCCTTCACAAGGTTTCTGCGCTCCACGCTCATGGTCTCAGGCATGGTAAGGATAAGGTGATAGCCCTTGACGGCGCTGACCAGTGCCAATCCTACGCCCGTATTTCCGCTGGTAGGTTCGATGATGGTTGCGCCGGGCTTCAGGATGCCTTTAGCTTCTGCGTCCTCAATCATCGCCAATGCGATACGGTCCTTCACGCTACCGCCGGGGTTGAAAAACTCTACTTTGGCAATGACTGGTGTCTCCAGACCCTTTGCCTGTGAATACTTGTTGAGCTCCAAGAGTGGGGTGTTGCCGACGAGCTCAGTCAGCTGTTTTGCAATCTTTGTCATAATCCTTATCCTTTAAAATGTTAATGTATAATGTTTAATCTTTAATGTTTCATTTTTAATCTTCATCGTTTCTGGGTGCAAAGTTACGGCGTTTTCTGCATACTCACAATACCATGAGCATGTCATTTGCATACCAAACGTTTGGTATATTGCAGTTTTTTATGTATTTTCTTGCTTTTTTATTCATTTCTTTGTATCTTTGCTCACACTATGAAGAAGATAACGGTTTGGTTTGTGATTGTTGTTCTGGCGGTGCTCATGGGAGTGCTTGTCGGAGCGGGATCTTATATGCTGGACTTTTCGCTGGCGCCAGACCCGACGCGTGCTAATACAGACTCGTGCTACAGGCAGTTGTTTACGGACTATCCGGAGACGAGGGAGTGGATGGATAGTCTGCGCACGCACCACGCCCTGCGCGACACAATGATTGTGATGCCGGGGGGCTATCGACTTCATACCTATTATATTAATAGGGGCAGTCAGCGCACGGCAATGGTCATTCACGGTTGGCGTGACCAGGCCATCAAGTTCTTCTATTTTGCGCGGATGTATGAACGGTTGTTGGGGTACAATGTTGTTATGCCCGACCTCTATGCCAGCGGCATGAGCGATGGCGATATGCTACGCATGGGGTGGTTGGACCGTCTGGACGTATTGCAGTTGCTGGATGTCTTCAAGGCCGACACCATGGTGGTTCACGGTGTTTCGATGGGTGCTGCCACGACGATGATGATGTCGGGCGAACAGATGCCTGAGGACATCCGTGATCTCCGCTTTGTTGCCGACTGTGGCTACACCAGCGTGTGGGATGAGTTTGCCGGAGAGTTGAAGAATCAGTTCGGTCTGCCTGCGTTCCCGTTGATGTACACCACTAGTTTGCTTTGCCAGTTGCGCTATGGCTGGAACTTCGACGAGGCCTCTGCATTGCGGCAGGTTGCCAAGTGTCAGTACCCCATGTTCTTCATTCATGGCGACTCGGACGACTTTGTTCCCACTTATATGGTTCATCAGTTATACGACGCCAAGTCCGCTCCCAAAGAGCTCTGGATAACCAAGGGCACCGACCACGCCCACTCCTACAAGAACCACCGTACCGAGTATGTTGCGCGAGTCCGCAGGTTTCTGGAGTAGTGACGAATGACGAATTTTGAATGACGAATGTAATCTAAAACGTATGCCACGATATCTACTTCTCCTTATTACAAGCTTCCTGCTCCTGTCTGCCACGATGTTCGCAGAAGACAGTTTGCCTATCATTGAGATCAAGGCAGACCGGACAATGATTTATCCTCAGCGTATGGAACTGACGGGCGAGGAGACGTTGATGGACATTCTGCAGCTAGTGCCCGACCTGATGATTGCCGGCTATGAGGATGTCATCGAAAACTATAATCTGCGCATTGACAATGGTCCGATAAATGGCGACACACGACTGATTCTGAGTCAGATGAAGGCCAAGGACATTGCCAAGATTCAGGTGTGCGACAATACGGGTGTGGCAAAGGGGACCATTGCATTGGGTAGGGTGCTGGATATCAATATGAAGATGCCTGAGGGGGTGAAAGGCTTCGTGGAAGGCCAGGGCGACTTTGGCAAGAATGTGCAAGGTATCGGCGCCGCGAATGCGTTGTACGGCAGTCAGCATACCGACCTCTATGCCAATGCGTCTTATCGTCATCAGAACGGGAATGAGGAGTATGTGACGCTGCACATGACGAACCGCTTTGACGACCGTAACAAGTTGTTGACCTATTTCACTCAGCAGTTTCTTGACCGTCCTACTGGCATGTCGCGTAAGGTCATGGGCAGGGCGCGCTATTTCCACACCTTCAACGACGTGGGTACCGAACTGCTCATCGTGGGCGGCTACCAGTATAACAGTGATCAGCAATTCTCCAACAAACTGCCGTTGTATATCGTTGAGTTGAATACACCTTTGATGACTGAGCGCCTGTCGATGATGCTGGGTGTCGAGGGCGATTTCCTCATGACAAAGCAAAAGGGCACGGACAGGAGTTGGGATGTCATTAATAATGATATCTATCTGCAGTTCACCTATTCCTTGCCTCGTTGGAAGTTCACTGTCGGCAATCGTGTGATGTTCTATAACTATAACCTGAAGGAAGGCGGAATCAGTCAGAAGCATTCTGACACCCGCAACAACACGGATGCCTGCGTCATCTTTGTGCCGGATAATCACAACCAGTTGCAGTTGGGCTATTATCGCAAGTACTATAACCCTTCCGTCGATTTCTTTAAAGACAGCAATACACTTTCTGACGAGCAATGGGCGATTACCAAGGGACGACTGGAGGAACAGACAATCAACCAGCTGAAGCTGGGCTATGCTTATAGTCGACAGAAGCTGACGCTACAGACGGAGGCGAGCTACTATGTCATCGAGGATGGTGAGAATTTCACAGAGTTGGGAGCCTCGGCATATTGGAAAACGAAGGGGCTGAGTCTTACTGGCGGCTCTAATCTGTATATTGCTGAGAGTGGCACCTATGCCTCTGTACGGCTTGCCCCGACGGCTTATCTCCCTCATGCCTGTCAGATAGGCATGCAGCTGGTCTATTACACCAAGAACACTCCCAAGCGTGAGGCAACGAACGTCCCTGTCTATGGTTGCCTTTCTGTCAACAAGCAGTTCGGAACACATTGGAACCTGGGTGTCGACTGGCATGACATGTTCGATGCTCTCTGTAGTGATGCAACAGTAAACAGACATGCTGCCAACCTGAAGGTGCAGTATAGATTCTAAAGGAATGAGGAAGTTTGAATGACGAGTTACGAATTATAAATTATGAATTACGAATTAGACATGATACAGACAGCCGGCATCGGTGCCTTGGCGCTCCTCGTCGGTATGGTTCTTACGAGAAAGGTGGCACTTCTCCAGAAATACTGTGTGCCCTCGCCTGTAAGCGGTGGTATTATCTTCTCCTTGCTGACGCTGATGCTCTATGGCTGGTTCGACATCGAGGTGTCGTTCGACGGCACGCTGAAGGATGTTTTCATGCTAGCCTTCTTTACCAGCGTGGGTTTCCAGAGCGACCTGAAGGTATTGAAGCAGGGTGGGCGACTGCTGGTTATCATGCTCGTGCTGTTGGTTGTAGTTATTTCTCTACAGAACATCATGCCTATGGGTATTACCCGTCTCATGGGTGTTGACCCGCTGATAGGTATGGCTGCAGGCAGTATCTCCATGACGGGTGGACACGGCACGGCAGGTGGTTTTGCGAGTGTGCTCGAAAACATGGGACTGCGGGGTGCAGGAACAATTGGCATGGCTGCGGCCACCTTCGGTCTGATAGCCGGTTCCATGATTGGCGGTCCGTTGGCAGAGCGTATTATCCGCAAGAAACTTTCTCACGAACAGATGCAGCCGCAAGACGACGAGATAGACCCCGCCATGGCTGGTATTGAGAGCGATGAGGCCTCGCCAACCGGTCGTACCAAGCGCGTCAGCACCAACGAGCAGGAGTTCCAGCAGTATGCCAAGGCTTCCTATTGCATCCTCTTGGTCATGGGCGCCGGTACGCTGATGAGCTGGCTGTTGGCAAAGACGGGCATCACGTTCCCCACCTATTTTGGTGCGTTGATACTGGCTGCTATCGTTCGTAACACCATCGGATTCTTCCGTTACAAGGACGACGGCAAATGGGAGAACGCGGATAAGTTGTTGGACATGGAGCGTATCGTCAGCGTAGGCAACATCTGTCTGTCGCTGTTCCTTGGCATGGCCATGATATCCCTGAAACTCTGGGAGCTACAGAGTCTGGCTCTTCCGTTGGTTGTCATTCTGGTTTCTCAGGTAGTGATGATGGACTTCTTTGTCTACTTCGTAGCCTTCCCGCTGTTAGGCCGCAGCTACGATGCTGCCGTGCTCTGTGCAGGTATGTGCGGTTTCGGTCTCGGTGCCACACCCAATGCCATGGCCAACATGAGTGCAGTGTGCTATAAGTACCGCTATACCGTTAAGCCCTTCCTCATTGTGCCCATCATCGGCGCCATGTTTGCTGACCTGCTCAATACCGGTATCATCACGCTCTTCCTGAATATTCTGTAATAAAACAAAAAAACAAGGTTCACATTCACGCGTAATTTGCTGTTGCAGTGAGTATTAGGTGTGAACCTTGTTTTTTTTGTAGGTATCCTTACCATAGGTAGTCTTCAATCTCAGAATCGAACTGGAGGGGTTGTGTCCAACCATATTCCAGGCAGACGGACTGGATGAACTGAAAAACGTCGGGACTAATAGGTCGATGTGCGCTATGGTAGCGGTAGTAGATGGTACGACCGTAGTGGTCGATCAGTGTCTGTTTGATGTTCCTTGCCTGATGCTGTGGCATGTTATAATAGAAATGTTTCGTCATGCCCAGAGGCATCTTGAGTGGCTGGTTGTCGCGGAAATTAGGACACTGGCCTTTTTCCACCTTCTTATGTCTGGGGTTGATGCAGGTGAGCACCTCCTCTTCCGTGTCAACATACAGGCCGACTTCCCAGCGCAGACAATGGTCATGGAGAGGGCAGTTGTCGGCAAAACATACTGTGTATTTTTGTGCTTTTTCTTTGAATAAGGTGCTTTTCTGTTTCATTGTCGTCAATTTTTCTGCAAATATACTCAAATAATATGTTAATTCCAAATATTTCCAAGGTATTCCCCAATATTTTTAAGTTGTTGTAAAATCGTTAAACTACATGTTTATCTGAGTGTTTTACTCCAGAAACAAGTTGTTTTAGGCTTAAAACACTTTGTTTTAGGCCTGAAACAGTTTGTTCCACTAGTAAAACAACTGTTGGAACAACTAACTGGTTGGCGGAGAAAATCAAGTTGACTTTCGCAAGCTTTACTAACAGCGCAAGATAGGCGCTGAGAAACAAGGTTCACGCCTAACGTTCTGTATTACACGGATTTACGTGTGAATGTGAACCTTTTTTTAATGGTTTCTATCTCTTTTGAATCTTTTACGTCCAGAACTCTTTCTCGCCTGTCTGCGTCATCTCGCCTTGACACTTCGGACAGGTATGCTTGTCCCAAATCCTGATGTTATCGCTGCCGCATTGCAGGCACAAACGCCCCACTTCGCTCCTATAGGATGGAGCCACGTCGGCAATGATACCACCCACCACGATGTTCTGGATGGTCTTGCAGTCAGGACACGACATGGCCGTAATCTCCTGACGGAAGAGCCCGCGTCCCTCGTACACCTCAGCCTCGTATCCGCACTGTCTGCAGCGGTATTTCAGTTTCCAAGCCATCAATCAAACGAGCATAATCTATTCCAAATACTCGTCATCTCCTTATAGTTTATCTCTTTCGGCAGGTAGTCCATAACACAATTCTTATTAAATCGGAGGGCAAAGGTAATCAAAAATCCCATATTTTTCGTACCTTTGCAGCGAATATTAGGATAGTTTAGTATTTATGACAAAGCTTAATAAGATGACAGAAGAAAGAAGTAACGAGTTTCACAATGTAGTGCCCCTGCAGATACGTTTCAACGACGTTGACAAGTTCGGGCATGTGAACAACACCATATATTTTCAGTTCTACGACTCTGGTAAGACTGACTATGTCTCCACCGTGTGCAAAGGTTTTGACTGGGATCGCTATGCTATCTTCGTGGTGAAGATAGAGGTGGAGTTCTTTGCCCAGATAAAAGGCTCTGACCGTATTGCCGTCCGCACCCGTACTGCCAAACTCGGCAACAAGAGCTTCCATCTGGAACAGGAAATATTTGACACCGATACGCAGGAGGTGAAGAGCCGCTGCCTGTCGATATTGGTGCTGTACGACCTGGAGCAGAAGCTGTCCATGCCGTTTCCCGACGAATGGCGCAAGGCCATCAGCGACTACGACGGGCTTTAAAATACGCAGGAAAACAAAGGGAGCAACACCGCTATGGATGTTGCTCCCAACTGTTTTTAGATGTTTCAATCCCATTTAGCCGCTTGCGCCCCAGTTCACGTTTCTCGTCTTTGTTCATTTGCATCTTACAATTACATAATCCGCATAGCCAGCCTTACCAGTTCCTGATAAGGCAGACCGCCGACCTGACGCTCTATCTGACCGTCTTTCGTAATGAAGAACAGCGTAGGTATCGACTGGATGCGGGCTGCAGCTGCAAGTGCCTGATTCTTGTCAACATCGACTTTCAAAACTTTGATTCTGCCTTCATATTCTTGTGCCAATCTTTTGAGCATGGGAGCCATAGCCTGACAAGGGCCACACCATGTAGCGTAGAAATCGATAATGACAGGCGTAACTCCTGTATAGTTGTAGCCTCTGAGATATTGCTGATAATCTTTGATATTCTCCATAATCTTAATGTTTCAATGTCATAATCTTCGTGGGACAAGCTAATACGCACTTACCGCACTTCAGGCAGTCAGGATGCAGATAGCCGATGGAGAGTCGTAAGGTGTGAGCTGCATCGGACAGACGCGCGCGCACTGCTTGCATTTCATCTGACAGGCACTCGATACGTGGATGTTCGTAAATGCCTTGGGTAGTGGAGCCTTCTTTGGTGCAACCCAATTGGAGATAGTTCCCATGGGGCAGAACGAACACCATGTGCGTGGGGCATAGATGAAAGAAAGCGTGACACCAACGATGGTAGTCATGACGATAATCGTCCAGAACACTTTGCCGATGCCAGCCCACATGGGAAGTCCACCCTCGCTCCAAGGCACAAAGCTTAGTTGTATGCCAAACATAGTGAAGATGAAGAACACCATGAACAGACGAAAGCCG
>CADCGD010000011.1 GCA_902800925.1 uncultured Bacteroidales bacterium
CAACTCTCTCGTACAGGTTGTTGCTTGGTACGACAATGAGAACTCTTACACTTCTCAGATGGTTCGCACCATTAAGTACCTCGCTGAGCTGAAATAATACCACTCAGAAATAAAAATTGTGCCGTTCGATTTTGTCGGACGGCATTTTTTGTGTAATTTTGCCAACTGATATGCAGAAGATGATAACCATACTTGGTCCGACAGCTAGCGGCAAGACTCCTCTTGCAGCAGCTCTGGCGGCAGCATTGCCACCCGTCAATGGGGAATGTGGTGCAGAGATTATCTCTGCCGATTCCCGTCAGGTCTATCGTCGCATGGATATCGGTACGGGCAAGGATCTTGTGGATTATCGCACTGTGGTTGGCAATTCCATCGCCAACATCCCTTATCACCTTATCGACATCGCTGAACCAGGCACAAAGTACAACCTCTTCCAATATCAACAGGACTTTTTCGATGCTTATCAAGATATAATAGGTAGAGAAAAGATGCCCATTCTCTGTGGTGGTACAGGACTCTATATTGAGGCGGTACTGAAGGGCTACCAGCTGTCGCCAGTTCCTCAGAACCCAGAGCTGCGTCAGCGTCTAGAAGGCAAGACGCTCGACGAACTGACGCAGATGCTTACTGAGTTAAAGGCCAAGAATGGGTCGAACATGCACAACAAGACCGATGTGGACTCCTGTCAACGAGCCATCCGCGCTATCGAGATTGAGGAGTACAATCTGCATACACCTACCCCCAAGCGTGAACTGCCGCCTATCGACTCATTGATTATCGGTGTCAATATCGATCGTGAGTCCCGTCGCGAGAAGATTACCCACCGACTGAAAGCCCGTTTGGAAGAAGGTATGGTTGATGAGGTCAAAGGGCTGTTGGCTGAGGGAATACCTGCCGATGATCTCATCTATTATGGCTTGGAATATAAATACTTGACGGAATATATCATTGGCAAGACCACCTACGACGAGATGTTTACGCGCTTGGAGATTGCCATCCACCAGTTTGCCAAACGTCAGATGACGTGGTTCCGTGGCATGGAGCGTCGAGGCTTCACCATCCACTGGATTGATGCTCTCCAGCCTATGGACGATAAGGTGCAACAGATATTGGCACGTTACGAAGAATTATAATGGATATCAAGGAATTAAGAAACAAAACCCTTCAAGGTTGTGGATGCGTGTCGATAGGTATCGTCATCCTGCTTATCATCGTTATACTTATCGGTATTTACGCTGAAGACGAAGAGCAGGAGGAGTCAAAGGCTGCTACGGAACAGCACGACAGCACCATGGTGAAGAAAGACAGCGTGGTGGTCAACGAACCCCTGCAGGGCGATCCTTACAAGGAGTTGGACGAGCTGATTGGCCTGAAACAGGTGAAGGAGGAGGTGCACTCGCTGGCCAACTTCGTGAAATTGCAGAAACAACGTGAGAAGCAGGGGTTGAAGACACCCAAGATGTCGTATCACCTTGTGTTTACCGGAAGTCCAGGCACGGGTAAGACCACCGTTGCGCGCATTGTGGCTCGTATTTATAAAGACCTGGGCGTGCTGAAGAAAGGGCATACCGTGGAGACGGACCGCAGCGGACTGGTGGCCAACTATATCGGACAGACAGCCACCAAGACCAATGCCATAGTGGACTCTGCATTGAATGGCGTGCTCTTTATCGATGAGGCCTATGCACTGGTGCCTCAGAATCCTTCGCAAGACTATGGACAGGAAGCTATCTCGACGCTGTTGAAACGTATGGAGGACGATCGCGACAAATTGGTGGTGATTATTGCTGGCTACACCAACGAGATGCAGCGTTTCATCGATTCGAATCCTGGCCTCCAGTCACGTTTCAATCGCTACATCAACTTCCCCGACTATACCAGTGCGGAGCTGACAGACATCTTCAAGATGTATATGAAGAAGAATCAGTACACGCTGGCACCTGATGCAGAGGTGTATCTCAAGGAACGCTTTGCCTATGTGGTGGCCCATAAGGACCGCAACTTCGGTAATGCCCGTTTTGCCCGCAATGTCTTTGAGAAGAGCATCCAGCAACAGGCCAACCGCCTGGCAGGACAGACGAACCTCACCAAGACCCAGTTGACGGAACTCACCGTTGAAGACCTCAAGGGCGCTTTCTCGTCGAAGACAAATATCTCACGATAACTGTAAGAACACCTACTGGAAAATTTGCAGCATTTTTATAAATAATCTGGAAAGAAGATGAAGAAATTACTTACAATTGTCATCATCCTGCTGATAGCGGTATTGATGACGCAGACAGTACCAAGTAAGAAAGCCCATAAGGAGGCCATGATGAAGGCTATCAAGGAGTATGTGGACGAGAAAGCCGAGGAACAGGGCTTTGGCGACAATGTGCTGACAGATATTGGCAAGGCCGTGGTGAACAAAGGTATTGAGGTGGCGCTGAACGCAAAGCTGAAGGTTCACAACTACTACCTCTGGAATACGACGACAGTGCGTCTGGACGGCAAGGATCAACTGTTGTCGGTAGGTGTACTGGGACAGGTGTTGACTTTCGACAAGGACATGCTGAAAGAGCGTATAGAGAAGGCAGACAATGTAGAATCGGAAGAGTAAAGAACGTCCTAATAGACGATTATCTAAGGTAAACAATAAAGGCTGCGAATCAATCATCGCAGCCTTTATTGTTTAATCTTTAATATTTAATCTTTCATGTATTTTATCCTACTTGTGAGCCTGGCTTTACTTCTTTTGTCGTAGTCACCACGCTGAGGCTCTCGTCGGCATCGACGGCAGAGAGAATCATGCCCTGGCTCTCGATGCCCATCATGGTGCGGGGAGCGAAGTTGGCCACGAAGAGGATGCTCTTGCCGATGAGCTCTTCGGGATTCGCGTAGAAGGCGGCAATACCTGAGCAGATGGTGCGGTCAACACCTGAGCCGTCGTCGATGGTGAACTGCAGCAGTTTTTTGGACTTCTTCACCTTCTGGCAGTCCTTGACTAGACCTACGCGGATATCAAGCTTTTCGAAGTCCTCGAAGCTGACGGTATCCTTGATGGGGGCAGCCTTATACTGGGCAGCCTCGTTGGCTTTCTTGGTGGCTGCCAGCTTGTCGAGCTGCTTCTGGATGACATCGTCCTCAATCTTCTCGAACAGCAGGGCAGGCTCACCCAGCTGGTGACCAGCCTTCAGCAGGTCGGTAGAACCCAGCTCGTCCCACTCGAAGCTCTCTAGGTTCAGCATGTCGCGCAGCTTCTTGCTGCTGAAGGGTAGGAAGGGCTCGAAGGCGATGGCGAGGTTGGCAGTGAGCTGCAGACAGATGTTCAGGATGGTCTCGCAACGCTTCTGGTCGGTCTTCCACACCTTCCAGGGCTCGCACTCAGTGATGTAGCGGTTGCCGATACGTGCCAGATTCATGGCCTCGAACTGGGCGTCGCGGAACTTAAACTGGTCGAGCAGTGCTTCCACCTTACCCTTCACGTCCTTGAACTCTGCCAGAGCGGCCTTGTCGACATCCTGCAGTTCGCCGCAGGCGGGAACGACGCCGTTCCAGTATTTCTTGGTGAGCTGCAGGGCACGGTTGACGAAGTTGCCATAGACAGCCACGAGCTCGTTGTTGTTACGATCCTGGAAGTCCTTCCAAGTGAAGTTGTTGTCCTTGGTCTCAGGGGCGTTAGCTGTCAGCACATAGCGCAGCACGTCCTGCTTGCCAGGCATGTCCTCGAGGTATTCGTGCAACCAGACAGCCCAATTGCGTGAGGTAGAGATCTTGTCGTTCTCCAGGTTCAGGAACTCATTAGAAGGCACGTTGTCAGGCATGATATACTTACCGTGGGCCTTCATCATGACGGGGAAGATGATGCAGTGGAACACGATGTTGTCCTTGCCAATGAAGTGTACCAGACGGGTCTCCTCGTCCTGCCACCACTTCTCCCAGTTTCCCCACTTCTCGGGGTTGTTCTTGCAGAGCTCGACAGTGTTGGACACGTAGCCGATGGGGGCGTCGAACCAAACGTAGAGCACCTTACCCTCAGCACCCTCGATGGGTACGGGGATACCCCAATTGAGGTCGCGTGTCATGGCACGGGGCTGCAGGTCCATCTCCAACCAGCTCTTGCACTGGCCATAGACGTTGGGACGCCACTCCTTGTGACCCTCCAGAATCCACTGCTTCAGCCAGTCCTGATATTCGTTCAGAGGGAGGTACCAGTTCTTGGTCTCCTTGAGCACGGGGGTAGAACCAGAGATGGTAGACTTAGGATTGATGAGCTCCGTAGGGCTGAGGTCGCGACCACACTTCTCACACTGGTCGCCATAGGCACCCTCGTTGTGGCAGTGGGGGCATTCGCCAGTGACATAGCGGTCTGCCAGGAACTGCTTGGCCTCTTCGTCGTAGAGCTGCTCGGTGGTCTCCTCGACCAGCTTGCCCTCGTCGTAGAGCTTGCGGAACCATTCAGCGGCAAACTTATGGTGTGTCTCGCTGGTAGTACGGCTGTAGACGTCGAAAGAGATGCCGAACTCCTGGAACGAGTCCTTGATCATCTTATGATAGCGGTCCACGACGTCCTGTGGGGTGATGCCCTCCTTGCGGGCACGAACGGTGATGGGTACACCATGCTCGTCAGAGCCTCCGATAAACATGACATCCTCCTTCTTCAGACGCAGGTAGCGCACGTAGATATCTGCTGGGATATAGACGCCAGCGAGGTGACCGATATGCACACCACCATTAGCGTAGGGTAGGGCTGAGGTCACTGTTGTTCTCTTGAATTTCTTTTCTGCCATTTTCTTATTTTTTTCGATTTTGGGTGCAAAATTACAAAATAATTATGAATTATGCATTATTAATTAGGAATTATTTTGTACCTTTGCAGCCGCTTTTAGTAACAGGGGTACTTGCAGAGGCTATGAGAAGCCTGACCCCCTTTAACAAAACAAGAATAATATGGAAGAAAAGAAACGTGTCAGCGTGCTGTTTATGCTTTTCGGCACCCTGTTCTGCGTCTGCCTGATTACGGCAAACGTACTGGAAACAAAGCAACTCTCGTTCGGACCTGTCAACCTGACAGCAGGTATTATCGTGTTCCCTGTGAGCTACATCATCAATGATGTGGTGTGTGAGGTGTGGGGATATAGTCGTACGCGCATGCTCATCTGGATGGGCTTCGCCATGAACTTCTTCTTTGTCGTCATGGGTGCGATAGCCGACTGGATTCCTGGTGCCGATTACTGGGACGGTGATGCAGGATTTCACCAGATTTTCGGACTGGCACCGCGTATTGCGCTGGCCTCGTTTGTCGCCTTTATCTGCGGTTCGTTCACCAATGCCTATGTGATGTCGAAGATGAAGCTGTCAGCTAAGGACAGCGGAGCATTTAAGAAGAACTTCTCCATGCGTGCCATCCTGAGTACCGTGTTTGGTGAGGGTGTCGACTCCATCATCTTCTTCCCGCTGGCCCTGGGTGGCGTCATCCCCTGGGAGGAGATGCCGTCGCTGATGATTTCGCAGGTGACGCTGAAGACGCTCTACGAAATACTGGTATTGCCTGTGACCATCCGTGTGGTAGAGTACACGAAGAAGCGTGACCACGAGGACGTCTATGACGAAGATATCAACTACAACATATTCAATATTCTTAAAATCTAAAAGACAATAGGATTTTTAACGACAACTTAGACAACAAGGACAACATGCCAACGACGGCAACCGCCGTCTACGGAGTCCTTGTCAAGCATAGAAAAATGTTGTCTTTGTTGTCTAAGTTGTCGTCAAAATAAAAATAGTTGTCGTTAAACCAAAAACAAGTTGTATTATGAAGAGAGAAGATGAAGGCCTGCAGCTGTTAGGCAAGAAGACAGAATATAAGATGACCTATGCTCCAGAGGTGCTGGAGACGTTTGAGAACAAGCATAAGGACAACGACTACTGGGTACAGTTCAACTGCCCTGAGTTTACGTCGCTGTGTCCTATTACTGGTCAGCCCGACTTTGCAGAAATCAAGATTATGTATATCCCTGGCGAGCGCATGGTGGAGTCGAAGAGTCTGAAGCTCTACCTCTTCTCGTTCCGCAACCACGGCGATTTCCACGAGGACTGCGTGAACATCATCATGAAGGACTTGGTGAAACTCATGCAGCCTAAATATATAGAGGTGGTGGGACTATTCACTCCGCGTGGTGGCATCAGCATCTATCCATATGCTAACTACGGACAGCCAGGAACAAAATACGCTGCCCTTGCAGAGCAGCGCCTTTTGAATTATCAGTTACGCTAAGTCCTATTCCACTTTGCGATAATATTCTTGTACGTGGTCGCGGAATTCCAAAATGAGGGAGTCTGCAGTGAGTAGTCGTATCTGTACGGTATCAATTTCAGGCACGTCGCCCTCTTGTGAGAATCCTGCTATAGTGTCGGCTTTCAGAATCAGCTGACCGTTATAGAAGTGCCAGTCGGTATAGCGCTTGATGGAGGGGTACTCCACAGGCGACATATCGTCGGTAGTGGTGCGTCGACGCATGCCTCCTCGAGCTGATGCAGTGAAGTCGCGTTTCAGTCGCAGGGAGTATTCGCGAGGAGTTATCATCAGTTGGCGCAGCGAGTCGGGCATACGCTCTATCATGCGGCGTTGCATACGCTTGTGCATGCTCTCAGGTGTTCGCAACTGTGGCAGTACCTGATAGCACCATTCTCCTTTCAACATTTCCATATTGACTACGCTGAGTGCTTCGTCGCGGTCTTCAGGATTAACGGTGACTGCCAATTCGTCGCCGATGCGTGGACGTCCGTAGATGCGGTGTTGCTGGAAGGCGTTGATGATATCAAACGTGTCAGGGTCACCACCAGAGTAGGGGAGGAACACCAATACAGAGTCTGTGCATCCGTCACATGCCAATCCATAGAGGGCAGAGTCGCCCGGTAGATTCTTTTTCAGACTGATGGCATCGTCTGCTACGTCTGTGACAGCCGGTTGCTGATTACTGCCGCATGCACCCATTAAGAGCACGGTGGCAAAGATGAAAAGAATGGCCTTTTTCATTGTTTTGATAAATTATTGTGCAAAAGTAAGAAATAATTCTCAATTATTTTGTATCTTTGCAGAAAATTATGTATCAAAATTTGAAAATAGCATGAAAAAGAAGATTAAGTTTAGTCTTGTGTACCGCGACATGTGGCAGTCGTCTGGTAAGTTTCAGCCCCGTAAGGATCAGTTAGAGCGCATTGCTCCCGTCATCATCGACATGGGATGCTTTGCTCGTGTAGAAACCAACGGTGGTGCCTTCGAGCAGGTGAACCTGATGGCTGGCGAGAACCCCAACCTGGCAGTGCGTGCTTTCTGTAAGCCGTTCAATGAGGTGGGCATCCAGACGCACATGCTAGATCGTGGTCTGAACGCGCTACGTATGTATCCCGTACCAGATGACGTACGTGAACTGATGTATAAGGTGAAGAAGGCCCAGGGTGTGGATATTCCCCGTATTTTCTGTGGTCTGAACGATACGCGTAACATTATCCCTAGCATCAAGTGGGCCAAGGCCGCTGGCATGATTCCACAGGCTACGCTGTGTATCACCACCAGTCCTGTACATACTGTAGAGTACTACTCAAAGATTGCTGACGAGGTGATTGCTGCTGGTGCTGAGGAAATTTGTCTGAAGGATATGGCCGGTATCGGACAGCCCGCCTTGCTGGGTGCCCTGACCAAGGCCATCAAGACGAAACATCCTGATATCATCATCCAGTACCATGGCCATTCAGGCCCTGGTCTGTCCATGGCCTCTATCCTGGAGGTATGTAACAATGGTGCCGACATCATCGATACCGCCATCGAGCCACTGTCTTGGGGTAAGGTTCATCCCGATATCATCTCCGTACAGTCCATGCTGAAGAACGAAGGCTTCGAGGTGGCCGATATTAATATGAACGCGTATATGCAGGCTCGCAGCCTCACGCAGGAGTTCATCGACGACTGGCTGGGCTACTTCATCAATCCTGCCAACAAGCACATGTCAAGCCTCCTGCTCGGCAGTGGTCTGCCTGGTGGCATGATGGGCTCTATGATGGCTGACCTTGGTCCTATCCAGAGCATGATCAACAAGCTGCGCGAGAAGAAGGGCGAGCCCACACTGTCTATGGACGACATGCTCGTCAAGCTGTTCAACGAGGTAGAGTACGTATGGCCTCGCGTGGGTTATCCCCCATTGGTGACACCGTTCTCTCAGTATACCAAGAACATCGCACTGATGAACCTGCTGACTATGGAGCAGGGCAAGGGTCGTTATGTCATGATGGACGACGCCATCTGGGGCATGATTCTCGGCAAGAGCGGCAAGGTGCCTGGCACCATCGATCCCGAATTCATCGAGCTGGCCAAGAAGCAGAACCGTGAATTCACCGATGCCGATCCTCACACCCTCATTCCCAACGCCCTCGAAGGCTTCAAGAAGGAGATGGACGAGAACGGTTGGGACTATGGTCAGGACAACGAAGAGCTCTTCGAGCTGGCTATGCACCCAGAGCAGTACCGTCCGTTCAAGAGTGGTCAGGCTAAGAAGCAGCTGCTGGCTGACATCCAGAAGGCCAAGGACGCTAAGCTCGGTTCTAAGCTGAGCCCTGCTGAGATTGCTGCCTTCAAGCATGCCAAGGCTGACGCACTGACGGCTCCCGTTGCTGGTCAGGTGTACTATGAGTTCTCTGGCGAGGGCGCTTGCGAGCCTTGTCTGGAACCATTCATTGGCCAGCAGTACAAGGAGGGCGACACCTTCTGCTATATCCAGGCTCCTTGGGGTGAGATTGTTCCCATTCCTGCTGCTATTGGCGGTAAACTTGTGGAGGTTGCTGCCAAGCAAGGTGCCAAGGTGCGCAAGGGCGACAACCTCGGTTGGATAGAACGGTCAGAAGCTTAGTGGACAGCTTTTTGTCATGAAGAATTCGCCAAGAAGATTCCGGATACTTGCAGCCATTCTCATGGTATGGGGATGTGTGGCGCAGACCGCACAGGCGCAAGATGAAACTATAGTGTTCACGCCCCAATGGACGGCACAGGCACAGTTTGCCGGTTATTATGTGGCTGAGGCCAAAGGCTTTTACCGTGAAGCAGGCGTAAAGGTGAAGATTGAACACCCGTCGACGACTCAACCCGCTATGGCTTGTATGCGCAAGAACCAGTGTCAGGCTACTACGCTGCAGCTCTGTCAGGCCATGGAGATTGTTGACGAAGGAATACCTTTGGTGAATATTCTTCAGACATCAATGAACAATGCGATGGTCATTGTATCGGCCAAAAACCAAGACCCATTGACGCAGAAGGGTGCCCGCGTGGGCATCTGGAGCGTGGGTTTTGGTCAGTTGGCTATTTGTATGAGCATCAAAGACCATCTGAACTACGAGTGGGTGCGTTTCGCACAGAATATCAATTTGTTCGTTGCTGGCGCCCTTGACGCTACGCTGGCAATGAGTTACAATGAGTATTACCAGTTGGTGCAGGCCGGTATTGAGATGACGCACAAGAATGTCTATCGTTTCTGCGATCACGGCTACAACGTGCAGGAGGATGGTGTTTACATGGAACGTAGCTACTATCTGAAGCACAAAGATCAGGCTCGTCGTTTTGCTCAGGCCAGCAGGAAAGGGTGGGAGTGGGCCGCCCAACACCCTGAAGAGACGTTGGACATCGTGATGCAGTATGTCAACAAGAATGGCATTGCCACCAATCGTGTTATACAGCGACTGATGTTGAAAGAAGTGTTGCGTCTTCAGGTGGATCGTGAGTCCAAGAAACGCGAGTTCCGTCTTCGTCCCGATATGGTGCAGCGTGCTAGTACGTTGATGCTAGAGAATCAGATGTTGAGTCGTGACATTACTTACAAAGAACTTGTAGGTGAAAAGTGAAGAGTTGATACCGCTTTGTTATGAATAAAGTCTTAGCATATATCCGTCAGAAACTCTCCGTTAGGGTTAGCCTGTGGGTGGTTATGTTTGCTGCTGTCATCTTCATTGCCGCACTTAGCTTTCTGTTCTATCAGTCGCGTGAGGCCATTCGCCAGGAGGCCATCAATCGTGCCACACAGATTCTGGATAAAACATCGCTACGTGTCGAGGGTATTCTAAATCGTGTAGAGGTGGCCAGCGACATGACCAGATGGTTGGTACAGCGACACCCCAATAAGGCAGACTCTATGTTCGTCTACAGTCGGGGCATGTTGCTGAACAACCCAGATTTCTACAACTGTTCTATTGCCTTTGAACCCTACTACTTCAGTGACAAGGACCGCTATTTTTCGGCCTATACAAAACATATTGGCGACAGCCTGCGTACTATACAGGGCGGCAGTGATAGTTACCAGTATTTCTTTATGGACTGGTATCTCATGCCCACATTGCTTGACCGTCCCTGTTGGACAGAGCCTTATATGGATCTTGACGTGGCAACGAACACGAGTGAGATGGTGACTAGCTACTGTCAGGCTATCAAGGACAAAGACGGTCTGTTGCTTGGTGTCATTAATACCAGTCTGTCGTTGAACTGGCTCTCGCACACCATCTCAGCAATCAAGCCATATCCCCGTTCCTACAGTGTCATGATAGGTCGTGGAGGTACATATTTTGTACATCCGGACTCGACGAAGATAACCCGTCAGACCATCTTCACACAGACCATTGAACAGCCCGATACGGCCCTTACTGCACTGGGTCATGCTATGCAGCGAGGAGAAGAGGGCATGAAACATATGCAGATTGGTGGAGAAGACTGCTATGTGTTCTACAAACCTCTTGGTAAGACAGGTTGTAGCATGGCTATTGTCTGTCCTGAAAGCGACATTTTTGGTGGTTTTGACCGTGTGCGTCGTGCCGTCACGGCTATTGTCGCTGTTGGTTTGCTACTGATGTTATACCTGTTCATCCGCATTATCAGTCGCGAACTAAGTCCTTTGCGCCGTTTGGCCAGAGAGGCAGAGAATATTGCTTCTGGACAATTCGATGCCGTGTTGCCTGATTTCCAGCGTAGTGATGAGATTGGTCAGCTGAGCCACTCGTTTTCAGATATGCAACAGTCGCTTGTAAAATATATCGACGAGTTGAGGTCCACTACCGCCCAAAAGGCATCGATAGAGAGTGACCTCCGTATAGCCAGCAACATCCAGATGGGTATGCTGCCTGAGAAATTCCCTACCAAGGAAGATCGCGACGATGTGCAGATCTATGCCTCATTGACACCAGCTAAGGAGGTTGGTGGAGACTTGTTCGACTTCTACATTCGCGATGAGAAACTCTTCTTCTGCATTGGTGACGTCAGCGGAAAGGGTGTTCCTGCCTCACTATTCATGGCAGTTACACGTTCTACCTTCCGCACTGTGTCTGCCCATGAGTCAATGCCTGACCGTATCGTGATGACGATGAATAAGACGATATCCGATATGAATAAGACCCAGATGTTCGTCACGCTCTTCGTTGGTGTCCTTGACCTACCCACGGGTCGCTTGTATTATTGTAATGCCGGTCACGACGCGCCACTTCTTATTGGTACAGGTTTGGGAGAACTGCCTTGTGACTCCAATATTCCTGTTGGTTTCATGGATTGGAAATATACACTCCAGGAGACGCAGATTTTCACAGGCACCACGATTCTCCTGTTCACCGACGGACTGACCGAGGCTGAGGATGCCAACCACGCACAATTTCAGATGGATCGTGTGAATGAAGTTGCTGCACAGGCTCTCGTTAACCAGCAACACGAACCACGTCAAATCATTGATCAGATGACTGCTGCCGTTCACCAGTTTGTTGCTGGTGCTGAGCAGAGTGACGATTTGACAATGATGGCTATACAATATACTAAGCAGCAACGCGATGAGCGGTTACGAAAAAGTATTGTGTTGCCCAACGATATTGAGGAGGTTCCCAAGTTAAATGCTTTTATTGAGGAAGTGTGCGAGACCCTAGGGTTCAGTCCTTCCACAACCATGCAAATCAATCTTGCTATTGAGGAAGCTGTGGTCAACGTAATGAATTATGCTTATCCACTCAATTCACATGGGGATGTGACGATTGAAGCTCAGGCAAATGATCTGCGCGTCAAGTTTACCATCATCGATAGTGGAACTCCCTTCGATCCTACTGTCCAGGGTGAAGTCGACACCACGCTGTCGGTAAAGGAACGTCCCATTGGTGGCCTTGGCATTCACTTGGTGCGTCAAATCATGGACTCTATTAATTATGAGCGCTTGGATGAGTTCAACGTGCTGACGCTGAGAAAGAAATTGGAAATAAAACAATAACTATAAAAATGGTAAAACTAGATTCACATGGCGAGGCACTGATGGCACAGTTTCGTGAACTGCGCCCCACGCTGGACCAGCTGGCAAAAGAAGCCTTTGAACAGTTGAGTAACGCGCTACAAGAGCAAGGCGTCTATGTTACCGCTATGGAGCATAGGGTAAAGACCGAAAAGTCGCTAGCAGGAAAACTGGAGCTGAAAGGCGCAAAATATAAGAGCATCGATGACATCACTGACCTCGTTGGCTTGCGTATTATCACCTTTTATACTGATGAGGTTGACAAGGTCGCAGCCATTGCCAAGCATATCTTTGACATTGACTGGGAAGAGAGTGTCGACAAGCGCAAGCACCAACTGACCTCCTTCGGTTACAACTCGTTACACTATATCTGTCGCCTGAAGACTGGTGGCCCGCGTTTCGAGCTACAGATGCGTACGGCACTGCAACACGTATGGTCTACCATTGAACATGACATTGGCTACAAAAGTGAGGTGAAGATTCCACCTGAGTATCGTCGTCAGTTCAGTCGATTGGCAGGCATGTTGGAACTTATCGATGATGAGTTCAGTCGTCTGCGTATGGTACTCACCGAGTATCATCGTCAGGTTTATTCGTTGGTGAAGGATGGTAAACTCGATGATGTGCCCTTGGCGCCCGATACGTTCCGGAGCTTCCTCGAACTGGAGCCCTTCGCTCGCCTGAACCGACGCATTGCAGTTGTCAATCAGGCGGAGATTTATCCTGTTTCCATGATGCCCTTCCTGCCTGTGCTTGAATCCTTCGGACTGGAGACCCTTGGTGATGTGCAGCGTTTCTTGGACGACAATGCTGAAGATGCTATCCAGTTGGCTCTCTCGCAGTTGGCCGTTACTGATCTAGACATTCTTGCCTCCAGTGCAGCCTTGCAGTACCTCTGTCTGGTCTATGTGCTGAAAAACGATGGCGGCCATCGTGGTCTGAAGGCTGTTTACGACATTATCAATGGTGTTGGCGATGCCAATAGTATGCTGGCTGATATGATGCTGGAACAAGCCAAGACACTACCGTTCATGCAGCGAAAAGAGGCTGAGTAATAAAAAACACCGCACGCAATTGAATTGTGTGCGGTGCTTTTTGTTGATGTATTTTTTTACAGGTGTCTGTTGCGCAGTGTGTTTAACATAATGCGCATGTAGAGTCCAAACTGTTTCTCGTTCAGTACGTTCTTCATCTTGCTGGCATCCTTTCTTACTGCCTGATGTACCAGGTGTCTCTGTAGCGGTCCTCTTACGGAGGCCAGTGACTGCAGCTCTGTGTTGAAACTGTTGTGGATAGCCTCTACCGCATCTGTCTGATCTTCGTCCAGTGCGAGCACCTCTGCGAGGCGGTCCATGTTGCAACTTACGTCAAAGCGTCTGTCAACCTTACTACTGTTAGTTTCTGCAAAACTAAATGTTACTGCCATCATGGCAACCAGTGTTACGATAAACTTTTTCATACCTTTAATTTTTAAGTTGTTATTATTTTGTTTTTCTTTGCTTCTTTGACGTAACAAAGGTATTAAATGTTTAACCGTCCACAGCCCACTTTCAGCGAACACCCCGTTTCGTTCAGCGAACTACCAAATATACTATCATCAGTGTGATGACTGTGGAGTCGATAGCGTGCGATGCCTGTGACGGAAGAACATCAGGAATAGGAATAGCGCCACGATGCCGAATGCGAGGGAAATCAGTGCGCTCTTTGTGAAGCCTGCCACAAGGAATGTGAGGAACGACACAGTGGCTGCCGTCAGTGCGTAAGGCAACTGGGTGGTGACGTGGTTCAGGTGCTCACATTGCGCGCCTGCCGACGACATGATGGTGGTATCGGAGATGGGAGAGCAATGGTCGCCGCACACGGTCAGTCATCTTATAAACATCGGTAGGATAAGCCTTGCCGTAGGAGGTGCGTGCCATAGTATATCCCCGCACCGTCAGTTTCTCGCTCTTGTTTGCTATGTCAGCATATACCATGCCGTTGCCGTAGGTACTACCTGCCAGTGCCACCTTTCCGTTAATCTTGATGTCGTCGCGATAATAGATGTCTATCACTCCTTTCGTGCCGCCTACAGCTTTTGCCACAGAGGTATAGCTACAAATCTGGATATGGTCTATCTCACAAGCCTTCACATTGGCTATGAATGATTCGAAATCAGTGTTAAGGGTAATGTTGTCAACACGCAAAGCATAGTCTTGGTCTATCTTCTTGCCGTTAATAGACATGAATTCGGGACAGGTGTTTAACACGTCCAGCAAGGTCATCTCGCTGTCGGGTTTCATCCTGTCCACATGAATGACATAATGGTCGCCTCGCAACTCGATGATTTCATCATCATCAGTTGCGTAGGCTGTCACACCACCTATGCTCAGCGCAAGTAATAGAATGCAACCTTTCAGAAAAATTCTAAAAGGTTCTTTTTTCATGATTTGTAACTGAGTGCGGCGCCAATGGCGGTGCAGAACTCCGCGTACTTGGGAATGTGGAAATGGACGTTGTAGAGTTTTTCCAGCATGGGATAGATGTCCTTGCACTGGGGTAGGAGCGTCAGGTTGCCGATGAGCACGAAGTCCTTAATGCCAGAGTTCAGGGCTGAAAGGATGGCGGCAGAACCGATGGTCTGCAACACCATGGTAATGATACCCAGTGCAACATCCTCCTTGGGGGCATCGTATTGGGCTTTAGAAAATAGCGAGGCAGTGGCATCCATAGGCAGACCTGGCAGGGGATGGGTGGAGATGTCGCCAATGAGCAGGTTGATGTTGCGGATGTCACCCTGCATGGCCAGACTCTGTATCTGCTTGGGATCACGGGTGTTCAGCATGACGCGGCTCAGTCCCTGTAGGGTGCCACCACCAATGCCAATACCTCCAATATGCTTGATGGCGTCACCATCGCATTGCACAAAGCTGGTTCCTGTACCCATAGAGACCACGATGGCCTTGCTGAGACCTGACTCGAAGCGGGCCCCCAGACCGTCGGCAATGAATTCGTCAACCTTCTGGGTGGGTATGCCGTAGATGGGCTCGTCGATATAGGCAGATCCTACACCTGTCACCATAACCTGCTCAACGTCTTTCAACTCGATCTTGTTGTCGTGCAGATACTTACCAAAGGCACCATAGAGAGAGGTGATCTGGTCGACAGCAGTGATACGGATGGGTGACACTACGCGACCTTCACGCAGTCCAACAATCTTTGTGGTCGAAATACCGACGTCAATACCAATAATTATTCCCATATCTTATAGTTTCTTTTTTAATTATTCACTCTTCAGCCTTCGCCTTTTACTAAAAAAACCCCTGCTAGAGAAATCTCTAAGACAGGGGTTCATAATGAAAGGAGGAGTGGTACCTCCAGGAATCGAACCGGGGACACACGGATTTTCAGTCCGAAGAAAAAAACAATCGGCCAAACTTTTGGCCGATTATTTTTGTTTTTCGCTTAAAAAAAGTGCTGTTTCTTGCGTTTTTGGTATACTTCAGCATGTTTTTTTACTTGATTTCCATACCCTGCACATTGTAACGGCTGCCGTTAGGAGCAACGATAACCATTCGTCCGTTCTCTAGGACCTTGCGGGTCATAGTCGGTTGACTATAGACATTCACCGTGCTAATGCCAGTCTCGTTACATGTTGCGGTCAGTTCTACATTCTTGACCTCCCATGAAGGAATATCCGATTCGCCGCATGTATAGTGGAATGCTATAAAGACTTTGTCTTTTCCGACAAATTGGTTAGGAATACTGATGGCGTTCTTCTTCCATTTGTAGTTGCCGGATGTATCGAAGACGGATTCGAGGACCGTCCATGTAGCCTCATTAGGTTTACCGATATGGTCAAAATAGTTGTCAGAAACGAGTACCTGCATCTGGCTTGTCCATGCCGTTGTGACTCCGTAACCAGCGCATTGGTTAAATGTCAGTGTAGCACCAGTCTTCTGACGGAGGTCGAACATGGGCGAGATGAGCCAGTCATCGTTTACCCCATTTTGGTAGGCATTTATGTTTGCGCAAGAATAGGAGGTGTTAATGAGCCACTCCTTTGTTCCTGCAGTATTTACAGTAGTAAACTGTCCAAAATCGGCGGAAAAAGACTCGCTAAAGGCAATGTCCTCGCAGTGGAATTCTGCTTCCTTGAGGTCGAGGGTAACAACATAGAAATTATGGTCAGAAAAAGCTTGCGTCTCGTCGGCTAGTGAACAGTAGTTGGCCGCTTTCACCTCTACATTGGTAACCTGTTGGGCCATTGTGCTGTTGGCAAAGACGTGATCGATAATCTCACCACCGCCATAGCAGTGTGTCCATGCAGTAGGTCCGGCATGTTTGATGAGCTGTTCATCGTAGCCGGCATTCACCAATTGATCCAAGCATGCTTCGCCCATTTCACTGTTCAGGTCACCCATAATCAGAATGTCTGGGTCATAGTTTTTTTTCAGTCCCTTGAGTAAGGCGATTGCATTCTCTAGGCGTCTTTGTCTGTCGTTGTCCCACTGGCTAGCGTCTTTACTAAAGGCCTTGAAGTGGTTCATGCTGAGTGTGAAACACTCGCCTGAAGCATTGCTCATAAAGGTCTGCATACGCATTCTCGCTGTATATGCGGTATTGTCGATGGCTGTAGTGACGTTGTCACCTACTGCTTTTATCTTGTCAGCGTTATAGACGAAGCCACACTTGATTAATCCGCTTGAGTAATATGACTTATCATAGGTCATCCCATCTAACGAGGCCTGGAAATTGAGTCCGGTCTTTGCTTTGAAACTAGAGGCGATATATTGCATCATCTCGTCGCTGCACTCTACCTCACAGAACGCATAGATGTCTGCTATTGGCACACTATTGTCGGAGGGGAAATAGGCATTGACAATCGCATCCATCTTGGCCTGACGCTTGGTATCGGAATTACCTTCCAAGTCAAGAGAGTAATAGAAGTTTTCTACGTTTTGTCCCACAACGACAATCTTGTCACCTGAGAACACGGTTTGTACTGCTGCTACAACAAATAGCATGGCAATGATTAGTCGTTTGGTTTCCATAGTTAATAGGTTTTATTTATTCAGTGGGTTCCATCCCTGTGCCTTGAGTTCGAACTCTTGGTCATCGCGCGTTACCAGTACCTGTCCAAGGCTGGCATTGGTGATGTGACCAATGAGTTTGACGTCTTCTATCTGCTGAATCTTCTCGTGGTCGCCAATGGGAACAGTGAACAGCAGTTCGTAGTCTTCGCCACCGTTGAGGGCGCAGGTGGTGACGTTCATGTTCAGCTCTTCAGCCATCACAGCAGTCTGGTAGTCAATGGGCAACTGCTTCTCGAAGATGCGACAACCCACGCCCGACTGTTTGCAGATATGCATCAGCTCACTGCTCAGTCCGTCAGAGATGTCCATCATGGCTGTAGGACGGATGCCTGCCTCGCGTAACTTATTAATAATGTCGCCCCGGGCCTCTGTCTTCAGCTGGCGCTGCAGCAGGTATTCCTTACCGGCAAAGTCGGGCTGAAAATCGGGAGCTGACTTGCCACTCTTCTTGGCCTCATCAACCATTTGGTAGTACACGGCTTTTTCGCGCTCCAAGAGCTGCAAGCCCATATAGGCGGCACCAAGGTCGCCACTGACGCAGACGAGGTCGGTCTCTTTGGCACCGTTGCGATAGACGATATCCTCTTTACGAGCCTCACCGATGCAGGTAATGCTGATAGCCAGACCTGTATAAGAAGAGGTGGTGTCGCCACCAATGACGTCGACACCCCACTTGTCGCAGGCCATACGCAATCCTGAATAGAACTGCTCCATATCCTCTACGGTGAAGCGTTTGCTAAGTGCCAGCGAAACGGTCATCTGTCGTGGTGTGCCATTCATGGCAAAGATGTCACTGATGTTAACCATAGCCGACTTCCAGCCAAGGTGCTGCAGGTCGATATAGGTCAGGTCGAAGTGTACCCCCTCCATGAGCATGTCGGTAGTGACTAACACCTCGCTGTCGGGATAGTGAAGTACGGCGCAGTCATCGCCTACGCCGTACTTTGTTGATTCATTGTTGGGTTTGATGTCCTTTGTCAATCGGTCTATCAAACCAAATTCTCCTAATGATGCTATTTCCATTTATGCTGTGCGTTTAATCATTTCGCGCATGATCTCAGTCATCAGTGGCTGAGCCTTGTCGGCAGCTTCCTGAACCTCTTCGTGACTGACCTCAACAGGATTGTCGAAACCGCCAAGGTCGGTGACAACGCTGATGCCGAAGGTCTTGATACCACAGTGGTGGGCAACGATAACTTCAGGAACGGTAGACATGCCAACGGTGTCACCACCCAGGGTACGATACATCTTATATTCTGCGGGTGTCTCGAAGGTAGGACCTGTAACACCGATGTAAACACCATAGACCAGACGGATGTTCTTCTCCTTGGCAATCTTTGTAGCCAGGTTGATGAGCTCATGGTCGTATGCTTCGTGCATATCTGGGAAACGGGGACCTGTCGGGAAGTTCTTGCCACGCAGCGGATGCTCTGGGAAGAAGTTAATATGGTCGGTGATAACCATGAGGTCACCAATCTTGAAGGCGGGGTTCATGCCACCTGCTGCATTTGATACAAACAGGGTTTTGATGCCTAGCTCGTACATGACGCGAACGGGGAAGGTCACCTCCTTCATGCTATAGCCCTCATAGTAGTGGAAACGTCCCTGCATGGCCAGAATGTCTACGCCACCCAATTTACCGAAGATGAGTGCACCAGCATGTCCCTCTACAGTAGACACAGGGAAGTTGGGAATCTCGCTGTAGGGAATTTCTGTTTTGTCAGTTATCTCGGAAGCTAATTGTCCGAGGCCTGTTCCCAGAATGATTGCTGTCTTGGGACTTGTGGTCATCCTTTCTTTTAACCAGGATGCTGTTTCTTGAATTTTTGTGTACATAGTCTATAATTTGTTGGTTAAACAATTGTGCCTGTTCTTGTAGGAAGCAGACTGTAATAGGTAATGCATACAGATGCTGACGTACCTCCTCACTGAGTCCTTCTACCAGGCGTAGACGGGTGACATCCTTCTCCGTGGTGATAATTAGTTTGGGAGAGGGTAGTGCAGCAAAGGTGCTGTTAATCAGCCCCACATCTTTCTTGCTGAAGATGTGATGGTCGCCAAAAGCGAGTGGTGTCAGCTGTGGTATCAACGGCTGCAGGTCATGCGTCATCTGCTGAGGTGAGGCAATACCTGTAAGCAGAAGCGCTGAGTAGTCTTTCAGATGATGAAGATCCAGGGCCTCTTTGGTCTCTTGGAATACCGGCAGCAGCTCTCCGTAGTCGATAGACGTGAAGAACAGCTGTTGGTAGGGATAAAGACTCATTGCCTTCATGATGACACGGTACTCCATAGGCTTGAGGTCCTTGGGGCACTTGGTGACGATGACAATGTCGGCACGGTCCTTGCCGCTTAGCGGCTCACGCAGTCTGCCGGCAGGCAACAGCTTATCATAGATGATCAGTCGGTGATAGTCTACCAACAGAATGTTGATGCCGGGTTTGACATAGCGGTGCTGGAAGGCATCGTCAAGCAGGACAACATCAATATCCTTGTCGTTTTCAACTAATGTGTCAATACCATGACAACGATTCTTGTCTACGGCAACGATGACATTGGGAAATTTCTGCTTCATCTGGAATGGCTCGTCACCAATCTCAGGCATCGTTGTCTTTGCCGTGGCTTGCACAAAGCCTTTGCTCTTGCGCTTATATCCGCGGCTGAGCACTGCAGTATGGAACGTGTCTTTCAGCAGTCGGATGAGGTATTCCACATGGGGGGTCTTACCACTTCCGCCAACAGTAATGTTGCCAACAGCGATGACAGGTACGTCGAAACTGCGACTCTTCAGTATACCGATGCTGAACATCGTATTCCGAAGATTCACAGCCATGCCGTAGAGCCAGCTCAATGGCAGCAGCCACTTGTTGATTTTTATGAAATCGCCTTCCATGCGTTATTTTTTCGATGCTTCGATATTTCGAAATTTCGAGGTTTCGAACTTATTTAATCTCCACGAAATAGGGAAGACGGGCCTGGATAGCCGACTGCTTATTGATGTTCTTCAGATAGCTGAACGGGGCGTAGTATTCGCCCAGTGTCTCGCGCATCTGCTCATCCAGGTAGTTACCGTGGTCCATGCTGGCTGTCAGACTCTCCCACCAGCTAGGCTCGTCAGGATAGTTGCTGGTGTAATATTCCTTAACTTTGGCAAGTTGGGCAGCCTTCTTGACGGCATCGTCCAAAGAACCAATGGCATCAACCAACTTGATCTTCAGGGCGTCGTTGCCTACCCATACATGTCCCTGAGCAATTTCCTCAACCTGTGCAACGGGCAGTTTGCGACCATCAGCAACACGTTTGCGGAACAACTCGTAGCCACGACCGATGTACTGGTCGAGCAGAGCTAACTCCTCTGCATTAAACGAACGTGACATCGCTCCGAAGTTGGAGTGTTTGTTGGTCTTTACTTCGCTGAACTTTATGCCCAACTTGTCTGTCAATAGCTGGCTTACATCGGGGAACAGTCCAAAGATACCGATAGAACCAGTCAGAGTCGTGGGCTCTGAGTAGATATAGTTGGCATTACAGCTAATGTAGTAACCTCCGCTGGCAGCATAGCCACCCATCGAAACCACTACTGGCTTCTTGGCTTTCAGGTTGGTGACGGCACGCCAAATCTGCTCAGAAGCGTATGCTGAGCCACCAGGAGAGTTGACACGCAGTACGACAGCCTTCACATCGTCGTTGTTCATCAGTTCTTCCAGATCTTTGCAAACTTCATTAGCGATGATGGAGTGGTCTTGCGACAGCAAACTTCCTGTCTGAGAATCAACGATTTCGCCAAAAGCGTAATAGATAGCAATCTTCTCACCCTCTTTTTTCTTATCGGCTACGTTCTCCATGTCTCCCAACGTCAGTTGGTTGATATGCTCGTCTTTGTCAATCTTCAGACACTTCTTGATTTCACCTTTCACCTCGTCTGTATAGAGCAGCTTGTCGACGAGTTTCATGCGTATCAGTTCCTTTTGGCTGCAAAGTGCTACATAGCGGTCGGCGTATGCGTTCAATGAATCAACGGAAACTTTACGACTCTTGGATACGTCGTTCAGCATCACTTTCCAGATGCCGTTCAGATAAGCCTCTGTCTGTTCGCGATCATAGTTGCTCATCTGGTCGGCAGTCATCATCTCTACGGCACTCTTATATTTGCCAACCTTCACAGCCTGGAACTTAATACCAAACTTGGCAAGCAGGTCTTTGACGTAGTACATTTCGCCGCCCAGTCCGTGCCAGTCGACCATACCTTCGGGGTTCAGGAACAGTTTGTCTGCCACACTACATATATAATAGGTGGTCTGCGTGTATGAATCACCATAGGCTACAATCCACTTGCCACTCTTTTTGAAGTCGAGCAGAGCCTCGCGGATGGCATGTGCAGAAGCAGGAGTGTCGCTGCTGAAGGCGCCAGCTTCGATGTAGATGCCTTTGATGTCTTCGTTGTCTTTAGCCTTCTTGATGGCATTGACGATATTGTCCAGGCCGAGATTCTCACCGACCTCTCCTGTCAGCGATGCCAAGGGGTTGCTCTGTGCACGCTCTTCCAGTTGGCCGGAGAGCATCAGCGTGAATACGGAGTTTTCTTCTACTTGGGTGGTGCTGGCACTCGACGCTGCAAGTCCTACTAATGAGATGGTACCAAGGATGGCCATGACAATAGTTAGCATGATGATACCGGTGATGGTTGCAAAAACATACTTTAGAAAGTCTTTCATATTCTTGTTTGATTAGTTGTTGCTATTCTCTTCAATTCTGCAAAGGTACAAAAAAATAGATAACTACAAAAATAAAAGAACAAAAAAATGAAAGAAGAGGAATAAAAGATTGAAAAAGTATCTGCCAATGTGTCAGTCTTTCACGTTTGGCACGCTTTTGGCAGAACAATGGACAGAAAACATAAAAGTCTAATTAAAATAAATAAGGTATTATGAACATTAAACCATTAGGAGACCGCGTGTTGGTAGTTCCCGCACCGGCAGAAGAGAAAATCGGTGGCATTATTATTCCTGACACCGCAAAAGAGAAACCCCTTCATGGCACTATCAAGGCCGTTGGACAGGGTACTAAGGATGAAGAGATGGTCTTGAAGGCTGGCGACGAGGTGCTGTATGGCAAGTACTCTGGCACAGAACTGGAGTTTGAGGGCGAGAAGTTCCTCATGATGCGTCAGTCTGACGTCCTCGCAGTAATCGAGAAATAACCTCGAAATATCGAATCATCGAAATATCGAAAAATCGAAAAAAATAAATAACCATGGCAAAAGATATTAAATTCAATATTGACGCTCGCGATGCAATGAAGCAGGGCGTCGACCAGTTGGCAAACGCAGTAAAGGTTACGCTCGGTCCTTCGGTGCTCCCCAGATTACCAAGGACGGTGTGACCGTTGCTAAGGAAATCGAGTTGGAGGACAAGTTCGAGAACACAGGTGCTCAGCTCGTCAAGAGCGTAGCATCAAAGACTGGTGACGATGCTGGTGATGGCACCACCACTGCTACCATCCTCACCCAGGCTATCGTTACTGAGGGTCTGAAGAATGTTACCGCAGGTGCTAATCCTATGGACCTGAAGCGCGGTATCGACAAGGCTGTGAAGAGCGTTGTTGACTTCATCCAGAAGAATGCTGAGCGCGTGGATGACAACTACGACAAGATTGAGCAGGTTGCTACCGTTTCTGCCAACAACGACGAGGAGATTGGTAAACTGCTGGCTGAGGCTTTCCGCAAAGTTTCTAAGGATGGCGTTATCACCATCGAGGAGAGCAAGAGCCGCGACACGCACATCGGTGTGGTTGAGGGTATGCAGTTCGATCGTGGTTATCTGTCTGGCTACTTCGTAACCGATTCTGAGAAGATGGAGTGCGTGATGGAGAATCCTTACATCCTCATCTACGATAAGAAGATCAGCAACATCAAGGACTTCCTGCCTATCCTGCAGCCTGCTGCTGAGAGTGGCCGTCCTCTGTTGGTCATCGCTGAGGATGTTGACTCTGAGGCTCTGACCACACTGGTTGTCAACCGTCTGCGTGGTGGCTTGAAGATCTGCGCTGTCAAGGCTCCTGGCTTTGGCGACCGTCGTAAAGCTATGCTCGAGGACATTGCAACCCTGACGGGTGGCGTCGTTATCAGCGAGGAGAAGGGTCTGAAGCTGGAGCAGGCTACCCTCGAGATGCTGGGTACTTGCGACAAGGTGACAGTCTCTAAGGACAATACTACGATTGTCAATGGTGCTGGCGACAAGCAGGCCATCCAGGATCGTATCGCTCAGATCAAGAAGGAAATTGAGCTCACCACCTCTTCTTACGACAAGGAGAAACTGCAGGAGCGTCTGGCCAAGTTGGCTGGTGGCGTAGCAGTCCTCTACGTAGGTGCTAACTCAGAGGTTGAGATGAAGGAGAAGAAGGACCGTGTGGACGATGCACTCTGCGCTACTCGCGCAGCCATCGAGGAGGGTGTTGTTGCTGGTGGTGGTACCACCTACATCCGCGCTCAGCAGGCTTTGGCTGACGTGAAGGGCGACAATGCCGACGAGCAGACTGGTATCAACATCATCTGCCGCGCCATTGAGGAGCCTCTGCGTCAGATTGTCAGCAATGCTGGCGAGGAGGGTGCCGTTAGTACGAGGATCTCCGCGAGGCTGGTGTCATCGACCCTGCCAAGGTAGCTCGTGTAGCTCTGGAGAATGCCGCTTCTATCGCTGGCATGTTCCTCACCACTGAGTGCCTCATCTGCGACAAGCCTGAGAAGGAACCCGCTATGCCAATGGGTGGTGCTCCAGGCATGGGTGGCATGATGTAAGTAGTTGATTTTGTAAACTATACATATCAAAACAGCGGGTGTCAGTCTTCTATGATTGACATCCGCTTGATTTATGTCAAAAAGATGTGAATTTTATGCCAATTTTATTTGCAAGGTCTTTGAAAAGTTCCTACCTTTGCAGCGTGAAAAGAAAGACACTATAGTTCTATAGATGCTATAGAGGCTGTAGAAGAGATATTTTTTGATTTGTTTTAGTAGATTAGTTTTTAAGTAGTTTGTTTTGAAACCGATTGTCGAGATGACAGTCGGTTCCTTTTGTATTACTAGGCTCCCTTTTTATTGCTCAAAGCTAAAAAAGATGCTAAAACCTTTGGATTATTCCTTGCTTCTTTGTATCTTTGCATCAAGTATGAACAAAATACTGGCTCTGTTGTTGCTGCTAGCCTGCAGTTGGAGTACGACAAATGGCTACAATTATCGCCCAAACGGACGTGCTTTTGTCTGTGTGAATGGTGATAATCGACTGACGCGTCCCCTCTATGGTGCTACTGCCGACTATGTGTTGCAGACCAGTGACCGTCCTTTCTTTGTGGTGTTGCAGAACAAGGAGTTCCGGCAACTGTCTTTCCGCATCAATGGTGTTGACTTGGAGAAGACTGACTACTGTCTGTCGCGCTATCAGGACGGTATGCGCAGCTATGAGGTCAAGCACTCCGCTTGGGGCAAGAAAGCCGTGGTGCGCATCAAGGCTGTGGTTGACCAGCAGGAGAATCGTGTGGTATGGCGCCTGCGTGTGGCCAACTTCAATGGTCCCGTAAAGTTAGAACTGCCCAATCAGCAAGCCTCTGTCAATTTTGCCGAAGACCTCTATCTCAGTTGTTCTGGTCTGTCGTTTGCTTTTTTGACGATTCGTCAAGGTGAGGCCCTCTTTGATCGGATGGAGAGTGATATGCAGGAAATGGCAGCTACCATCACCGTCAATACTCCCGACAAGTATATCAATCCGTTGGGTAGTGCTTTGTCTGTTGTACAGGATAAGATGAAGAACGTGTCAGTAGAGGAAATGCTCTGGCGCTTTCGTTACAATGCCAATCGTGATGACATGCAGCGCCAGTGGCCCATTATTAGCGATTATGTTCATGGTGCTGACAAACATTTGTTGTCGACGGCTATATTGGCCAAGTGTTATTGGCTGAACACGATGGCAGCCCGTGTCGCAGCCCAACTGCAGCTAAATGGCGCATCCTATTTTGCAAAGGCTGATGAGGCCCTTGCACTGCTCAACGAAAAGTTATGGATGGCCGATAAAGGCTGCTGGGCCCAGTCCAGAGACCAGGATGGTTTGCGGCGCCTGCACGATACGCCCGCCTTGTGGTCCATCTGTTCTCCTATCTACTACGACGCCTGTACTCCTGAACAAGCCTATATGGCAACGAAGTATATGGACAAGGAGATACCTCACATTCCTGTGACTCCTCAACTCTCTACGCTGGCTACAAGCAACTGGATGCCCTATACATGGGATATGAATAATGTCTATCCTGCTGCTGTCATGCGTGCCGCGATGGCCTGTTTCAAGGCTGGTCGCAACGAGGAGGGGTTCCGGTTGCTGAAGGCCACCATCATTGACCAACTTTATGACGGTTCATCACCTGCTAACTTCGGACAAACCAGTAAGTACGATGTTGTCAATGGCGAGCAGGGGCGTGATGTGGCCGACCATATCACTATTGCATCTCGTACGCTGACCGAAGGCCTTTTCGGCATTCGCCCTGATGCTTTTAGCCATCGTTGTATCATTCATCCGGGATTCCCCGAGACGTGGGACAGCGCTTCTATCAGTACCCCTTATGTCAGTTATCGTTTCCGTCGACAGGGCAACCTGCTCATTTATGATATTACCCAGCATTTCCGTGAGGCCCAGCAGGTGGTTTTGCGCGTGAATTTGGGAAAAGGTGAGTATCGTGACATTCAGGGTACCGACGATGAACATCAGGTCATCACTGTCGATGCTCCCTTGAAGTTGCCAGAGGTCTATGTCTATAGCTCTTATGAAGAGATTTCGCCAACGCCGGAGGGTACCGAGGAACCAACGTTTGACTTGAAGTTCAAAAAGGTGGATTTATCAAAAAACTATAACGACTCTGTCTGCCATATCCGTCCGGAGGTTATTGACACTTTCTTCCGTAACCAGATTATCAAGGATGAATATCTGGTGATGGGTGTACCGTTCCGCACACCTGTCATAGGACTGAATATCGTCTGTGCTTCCCTGTCCGACCGCTATCCTGATCAGGTCAGTATCCCTCTCAAGGGACGTGCCACTAAAATGTGGCTGTTGCTGGCAGGAACCACCTCTACCCGTGAGAGTCGCATGGTCAATGGTTTGCTTGTTGCTCGCTATGAGGATGGTACTGCTGATACTTTGAGATTGGTAAACCCCGACAACTGGTGTTCCGTCGAACAAGATTATTATGTCAACGACTATTCTTTCCGTGTGCTGCAGCCAAGACCCTACCGGGTTAGCTTTGATACGGGTATTGTCAGTCGTAATCTTAGCAAGGCGATGGGAATCAAGGGAACTAATGACTTGATGATTCCAGGTGGGGCTGCCCAAATGCTGTGCATGTCGTTAAATCCTGAGAAGAAGATTATTGCACTCGATATTATCCCACAATCCAATGATGTTGTTGTTGGACTGATGGGGCTTACCTTGCAGTAAACGTTAGTAACTAAAAATATTAGTTAACGGAATTTAAAAACTAATAGTTTTAGTTGCATGTAACGAAAACTTTTAGTTACTTTGCAGCAGATATTGATTTTGACGCATCAAATTGGTAAAACCAAAACTCTGAAACAATGAAGAAACTGACCAACAAGGAAAAGGAAATTATGACGCTGTACTGGCAGCATGGTCCGATGTTCGTGCGCGAGTTGCAGGAACATTATGACGAGCCACGTCCACACTTCAATACGTTGTCGACCATCGTACGCATCCTGGAGCGTGAGGGCTATTTGGGCCACAAGCAGTTTGGCAATACCTATCAGTACTATCCGCTGGTGTCGGAGAAGGAGTATGGTCGCTCGTCTATTGCGGGTGTCATCAAGAACTACTTTAACGACTCCTATCTCAGTGCTGTCTCCGCGTTTGTCAAAGAAGAAAAGATCAGCGTAGATGAGCTGAAAGAATTGATAGAACAAATAGAAGCAAACAATGATTGACTTTCTGATATATGACGCCAAGGTAGCGGTACTCATCGTAGTATTCTACATGTTCTACCGCTTGTTGCTCTCGAAGGAGACCTTCCATCGGGTCAACCGCATGGTACTGCTCTCAACGGCTCTGCTGTCGTTCGTATTGCCGCTGTGTGTCATCACGACACATCAGACGGTGGTGCTTGATGCTGTGCCTGTGGTGTCTGTAGGCGACTTGCGTTCAGAGGTGCTAGAAGAGGAATCCTCGACACCCTGGTGGCAGCTTGTTATACCTATCCTATATATTATAGGTGTACTGGCCACGCTGAGTCACACCTTGCTGTCTGTATGGAAAGTCATGATGTTGGTGCGTCGCAGCGAGCGCTATCCGCAAGCCGATGGTACTACGCTCTGTGTGGTCAAAGACGATGTGCCACCATTCAGCTTCTGCTCCTATATTGTCATGAACCATAGCGACTACGAGGCCAACGATGCCGCCGTACTCGCCCATGAACGGGGACATATCCGTCAGCACCATTCGTGCGACGTGCTCCTCGTGGATCTCCTCACCGCCCTCCAGTGGTTTAACCCCGCTATGTGGATGTTGCGCGCCGACCTGCGTGCCATCCATGAATACGAGGCTGACGGTGCAGTACTCTCTCAAGGGATTAACGCGCGTCAATATCAATATCTGTTAATCACCAAGGCCGCAAGCATTGGCGGGTACTCCATTGCCAACGGTATCTCTCACAGTACCCTTAAAAACCGTATAACCATGATGTTACATAAGAAATCACCGCGTAGCAGTTTCATGAAGCTGCTCGCCCTCATCCCTATCGTAGGTGTTGCCCTCGCTCTGAATGCTGAGACTGTCAATGACTATGTCTATCAGCAACCTCCCAAGAAGATTGTCAAGAAGGGTAAGCAAAAAGCGACCGTTAAAATGGGACCAATCAATGAGATTGTTGTTGTGGAGCAAGCGCCTGCCACCCAAGGAAAAGTGGAACCCGTTGAAATGCCCAACGCTATGAAGGTTGAAAAAGCAGAGAAAGAAGCCTTCGACGTGGTGGAGCAGATGCCCCAGTTCCCTGGCGGTCCTGCTGCCCTGATGCAATTTCTTTCTTCGAACGTGAAATATCCGAAGGAAGCCTTTGAACAAGGCATCCAAGGACGCGTCATTGCCAACTTCGTCGTTGAGAAGGACGGAAGCATCAGTGAGGCCCGTATCGTCAAGAGTGTAGATCCGTCGCTCGATACCGAAGCCTTGCGTGTCGTCAATGCTATGCCTAATTGGACACCAGGCATGCAGAGCGGTGAAGCTGTTCGTGTGAAGTACACTGTGCCTATCACATTTAGACTGCAGGGTGGTAGTACGGAAAAAGTAGCGGAAAAATACATTCTGGAGATTGACGGCAAGGTGGCTGATGACTCCGAGATTGGCAACATTCCATCAGGCGACATCAAGAGCATGCACATCGAAAAGGGTGTGAATGGACAGCCCAAGAAAATCATCATCACGACCAAGAAAAAGGAATAAGCACACTCTCTATTAATAATGAACAAATTCCTAACATTGTTCTCCCTCGCCCTGCTGACGGTACTCCCCGTCAAGGGCGAGGATTCTGACTCCCTTTCCGTTTGTTTGCAGAAGGGCGACAGTTGTATGCAGCAATACAACACTTTCGAAGCATTGAAGTATTATCAACGAGCATACGAATTGGGAAAGGGTATTGCGGGTAAACAGGCCGAGGACACTTTAAAACTTCCGATAGAAGACCTCGACAAGATGCCTCCAGAAGAAGCCGATAAGATTATCAACCAGTTGATTGCAGGAGCTGTAAATAGTGCGACAACCCCCTATTATATCTCAGCCAAGCTCGCAGATTGTTATTACAAACGAGGTAACTATTTCCAGTGTTCCGAGTTGTTGAAAAACACTCCTGAGGATAGCCTCTCGCATGATGCTTTCCGTCAGTTGGCCTATAGCTATCAGAACCAAGGTGATAATGGTTCCTTTGTTTATTGGACGGGACGTTTAGTAGAGCACTTCCCTATGGATGGTGAGATGGTAGCGGGACTGACGCTTGGACTATCTCGTGATAATCAAGCTTGGAAAGGTATCGAGTGTGGTCTGGAATACTTTCAGAAAGATTCCACCAACATCCTTGTGAATCGAGCTATAGCAGATGCCTACTTTATGGATCGTCAGTTTGATAATGCCGTAAGGATGTATGAACGCCTATTACAACTTGGCGATTCTACCTTCAATACGCTCTATTCTGCTGGCTTAAGCTACTCCATGATAAAAGAACTCGATCGAGCTTACCCGTATCTGCGTAATGCCTTCTTCCTTTCACAGATGCAACACGCAAATTGCGCATGGCGTCTTGGTGTGGTCTGTGTCGATACAAAGCGATTTGAGGAAGGGGTGCGCTATCTTGAACTTGCCACCCAACTACTGCTGCCAGATACTACAACAATGAAAGCCATTACGCTTTCGAAAGGTGAAGCATACTATTTAACGGAGCACTACGACAAAGCCGTAGATGCATGGAAAGAGCACCTGGCTTATAACCCATCCTCTATAGCTACCTATTATAACATCGCCAGTGCCTACTACTATTATCTACCCAATGGTCAACTGGCAAAAACCTACTACGAGAAGTTCCTTAATCTTGCCCGCAAGGAAGAAACACCTACCCCACAATTAAAGGAGATGATAGAAAAGGCTGAAATGCTACTTCGTACAACCAACTTCGGAAAAAGTAAAACAAAAAAATGAAAAAGATATTCACCGTATTACTTATCAGCACGTTGTCGCTAATCTCTGCTTTAGCGCAAGAACGCTTCAGCATCACCCTTTCCGTTGACTCAGCCATAGCCAGTCAGCCACAACAGGTGTATCTGTATTCGCAAGTAGAACGGGAAATGCAGTTGCACGATAGCATCAGCATTGACTCGATGCATCGTCAGGGAACGCTGCATGGAACGGTACCTTACGAGTATAACGTTAACCTGATGTTCAGTCGTCGAGGTCCCGCCATCGTACCCGTCGTTGTGAAGAACGGTGATGAGATGAAGATACATGTGGGCGACGAGGACGAGGGTTTTAGCATACGATATATCGACAAGATAGAGGGTTCGCCCTCGACCCTGGAGTACGTGCGCTATTATCAGCAGATGGACAGCATCAGCGATCTGAACCGCAAGGTTTACCGACAGATGCAACGCTACGGGATAACGGAACAGGAAGCAGACTCGTTGGGCAAGATTCGTCATGAGCTGGATATGGCTAAGGAGCGCCTTTCGCTACATTATGCCAATACAGGCAAGAGCCCTTATGGTGTGTTGGGTGCTGCGTCCAGAGTCTATGGCTCGCATAGGCTGAATCCTTCCATGCACGGCTATACGGAAAAGGAGGTTGACCAGATGATGCACTCGGTATTGAAACGTTTTCGTGACTATCCTCCTATCCAGGCTTTCGTCAACGACAGTGTGCTTGGCAGGAACTACATGTCCGCCGAGAGCTTTGCCATCAATAGTACGTTCTGGAAACGCTATAGTCGACGGTTTTTCGATGAGACGGAAGACTCCATTATACAACCTTTGAAAGTGGGTGACTACATGAATGTGCTCCATCTGAATGATTATCGCGGACAGTACCTCTATGTCGATTTCTGGGCCTCGTGGTGCGAGCCATGCCTACAGCAGATGCCCAATATCAAGATGGCGGCACAAATGTTTCCAGAGAACTTGGTGGTGGTGCTGGTGTCGATGGACAAGGAATCCAAGCAATGGTGGAAAACCGTAAAGGAACTGGACTTGCGCAGTCATCCGAAAGACGAGCACCCTTACGAGATAATAAACCTTCGAGCCTTTAACGACAAGGCGGGTAAGATGTTACCTGAGGTGAAGCGCCTCGACATTCGAACCATTCCGCATAACTATCTCGTAGATCGCACAGGACGCATCATCGCCAAGAACATCAGTAGCAATCTGCTGATAGACCGCATGAAAGAACTATTAGAAAGAGAGCACAAACGATGAAAAGAATACTGACGACATTTTTTATTTCTCACATCTCATTCCTCATTTTATCTGCTACCCCAGCAGATAGTTTACGTATACAGGCAAAACAACTGTTTGAGCGAGGGTACTATGCCCAAAGCATCGACTTGCTCGGAAATATCAGCGAGGACAGTCTGACTCTTGACGATATGCGTCTGCGCTACAACTGTTTCTGTCAGACCGGACAGATAGACTCGTTGGTCTATTGGGGCAAACGTGTGCTAAAACGCAATCCTATGGCAGATATCATTCCCGATCTGACCTATCGCCTGAACAACGCAGATAAAGAACATGTAAACCCTGGGCTGGTAATTGAGATTTGTGAGCGTTATAAGCAGCAAGATGCCACTCACATCTTAGTGAATCGTCAGTTGGCAGATGCTTACTATCTGGTGGGCAATTATGACCTGGCACTACGCGAATTGGCTAATCTTGAGGCATTGGGCGATTCCTGCTTCAAGGTGCTCTATACCAAAGGTTTGATATATATGAACACGGCCCAATATGGTGATGCCTATGATTATCTCTCACGAGCCACAGCCCGACACAACGATACACATGGCTATTGTCTCTTTTTGTTAGGCATTGCAGCCAATAAGATAGGATTAGGTGCTGAAGCACTAGGCTATTTGAGCGAGGCAGAGAAACTGATGGTTCCTGACCGTAAGACCCTGTTTCGCCTGCATCAGGAATTGGCAGAATCGTTCCGCATGAAGGGAGAGCCCGACTTCCGCTTGCAAGAGCTAAAAGAGTGTATGCGCTATGCTGAGGAAAAGGACGTCAATACCCTCACTTATCAGATGGGTAAATGCTATCTGCAACTACGCCAGTTCGACAAAGCTCGTGAAACCCTCAGCCGATTTCTTGAAGCTACTAAGGATAAGGAATATAACAATTCAATCAAATCCATGCGTCAGTCAGCAGAAGAATGCCTCCGCATGATGATGTGGTGATGATAATAAAGTTTAAGAAAATCTTAATTTATTAATTACTAAGAATTTATAAACTATTTTTCATACACTCTTTAACGAAGAATCTTTATCTTTGCAGCATCAATCCGATGCAACCGTAAATGATTAGATTCTTCATTTTGATAATATGCCTGTCTGCCTTGGCCGTGATGGCCAAGGCACAGGTTTCTACTGACAAGAAAGAAGTCAGCGTGCCAGACTCCATCAAGAGCCCGGCAACTGACTTTGAGGAATGGTTGCGCAACGAACCCATGAAACCTGAACAGCATGACAGTTCTGTGCTGCGCCCCATGCCGCCTCGCATAGAGCGTGTCTCTCCTGACAAACTGGCTTCTTTGCGCTCTAATAAGATAGGAGTGGTTATCATGACGCCCAAGTTACGTCAGGATATGCGGTTGGCTTATCAGAGCCATTGGCTGGAACAACAACGCAAGGAGCAGGCTGGCGGCGCTATGACCGTAGGTGTCAATCCTTTGTCCTTGATAGCCCTTGCCGTAAAGAAAATCTTCCCTAAGCGCAAGTCGAAGAAGGAACGACAGCGCGAGAAACTCCAACAGATATTGGATAACTATTGAATATTACAAGAAGTCCCCACAAGTTGTTGCAACTTTTCTGCCTGTTTTTTACGTCTACAATGCCGACTATACAGGAGATGACATCACTACCATGTATGTCTATCAGAGAAACGATGAAGGCAAGGATATCCTGCTGACTCCCTATCGCAAGCATGAGTACACCTATGCCACTGACCAGCGAGATACAAGTCACCGAAATGCCCCTCCTCTTTGCCGAGCAGTGACTGTCAGACTCCAACTCATCAAAAAAATGCCGTCACCTTTCACCGACATGCCGGAGATGCCGATAAACAGATGGCTTGCAGGCAAGCACGGTGCGTGCGGACGTTCCACTCTGCTTCCACTTCGCCTCCACAGCATGGGGTGTCAGCGAGACAGCTGTTCCTGTCAGTGAGACAGTTGAGGCCAGCAACGAGATAGCTTATCCCAGTATTGAGACAGCTGTAACGGTGAGAAAACGGTGAGCATTTTAGTAAAAACGGTGAGCGTTTCCCAGAAATCGCTCACCGTTTTTCCATGAGACAGCTTATCCTGCAATCAGGACAGTTTCTCCCGTCATCCTATTAGTTGTTCTTTTGCGCACGGTACCCTCGCGTGTTCCTTATTATGTTTGTGACGGGAAATGATGGCAAAGTGAAAGGGCTAATCCTCGCTATCGCCTTTGTACACAGGGAAAGTGGAACGTGACGGCATTTTTTTGAAGGGAAACATAGTAACTGTGATTGCAATTAATAGTTTTTTCGCAGAAACCTTTTCTCTTCCTTGGTTGTCTGTTGAAAATAGTATATCTTTGCAGGATAATTCAGATGCCCCCAAAAGAATCAAATCAAAATGGAGATATGGAATGGATGAGAAGCTTAACGAGATTCAATCAAAAACCTGTCCCCGTGATTGACTGTTTTCCTTATGAAGCCTTCTTAGAGTTCCATTGGAGTTGTTTAAGGTGGTTATCGTAAAGCTAGTGTCACATGGGAATATCTTTAATGAAATGTTAAATTATTGCCTTAACGAAAAAATATTTGCGAAATAATTTGGTTTATATTATAAACTTCTTTATCTTTGCAGCGTGAACCGGACACAATAGGCTAAATTCGGGCTTTCTGCAGGAGCACGGACGAGGCCAGAGAGTATTAAAACAAACGTAGAACAACTTTTAAAATGAAACAACAATGGAAGTAGATAACAATCTGACTGCTGAGCGCAGTCTAGAGATTATTAGAGAATCAATAGAACGCAGTCAGCGAACCATCAACAAGAATTCGGCCCTGCCGCTTATTTGGTGGGGAGTCTGTGTTGCCGTATTTTCACTTTTTATCGCATACCTGTGGAAGAATCATGGTGGGCCAGTGTGGAATATGCTTTGGGCCGTATTATGGTTGATAGGATATGCAGGCAATTGGATGATTGACAAGCGAAGGGAGAGCGTACCTACAACCTTTGTGGGGAAAATCGTCAGTTATGTGTGGTCAACATTTGGCATATTCTGCTGTGGTATAGGCATGATATTCGGTTTTATCGGTTGCGCTGTGTTACCAATGGAACTGATTTTGCCCAAAGTGTATGCATTTGGCTGCATTACAAGCGTCATCTCCTTGTGTTTTGGGATGGGTACAACCATCACGGGACTTGTCATCCGAAACCGCATCATTCAGGTATGTGGTCTTATCGCGGGTATCGGTGGATTTTTCGGTGCTTTTCACTTCTCTGGTCATACACAACTCTATGTGATGGCTATTGTGGCCTTGATTGGTCTGGTTGTGCCAGGCATAACGATTCTCTTGCAAAACCAGAAATAAGGAGGTACGAACATGTTCAAGCCATTAGACCCCCTGCTTCACTCCGAGTTGCGACTAGCCGTGATGTCGCTGCTCATCAGTGCAGAAGAAGCCGAGTTCCCGTACATCAAGGAGCAGACGGGAGCCACGGCGGGCAACCTGAGTGTGCAGATAGACAAACTCTCGGCAGCGGGCTACATTGAGGTGGAGAAGACTTTTAAGGGCAAGAAACCCTGTACCCTCTGCCGTATCACACCTACAGGACTGAAAGCTTTTGAGGAATATGTTAAAGCTCTGAAAGGTTATCTTAATGTAAAAAAGACATGAAGACAAGATTTATCATTCTATTTTTATTGATTGGCTTCATAGCTATCGTAACAAAAGCACAAGTCTGTGACATAAAAGGCGATTGGACGGGAAAGCTGAGTGTGTATGGAAATGAAATTCCACTTGTGTTCCATTTTGATGGTGAGAAATGTACGATAGACTCGCCTGACCAAGGCGCAAAGGGTATTCCTGCACAGTTGGAACGTACGGCAATGGGCATCAAAGTCGCCGTTCCGTCTATCAATGCCAATTATGAGGGTGTCAATATAGGCGATTCCGTTATGGGTACGTTCAAACAACACGGGCAGTCGTTCCCGCTGACTCTCAAACCAGGCTCAGTGAAACGTAACCGTCCGCAGACCCCAACGCCTCCCTATCCGTATCAAGCGCAAGAGGTGAATTTCAGAAACGGCGATGCCGTATTGCAAGGTACGCTGGTCACACCAGAAAATGTTTCCAGTCAAACCCCGGTACTGTTGATGGTGACAGGCAGCGGCCTGCAAAACAGGGATGAGGAAGTCTTTGAACACAAGCCGTTTGCTGTGATTGCTGACGCTCTGGCGCGGCAGGGCTTCGCTACGCTTCGTTATGACGACCGTGGCTTCGGCGAATCAAAGGGCGACCTCGTGAATGTCACCACAGAAGACCTCAAAAACGATGCTTTGGCAGGAGTGGAACTCTTGCGTAAACAGTTTAACCGTGTGGGCATACTTGGGCATAGCGAAGGGGGCACCATCGGACTGATGTTGGCAGCCGAGGGTAAAGTGGACTTCGTGGTGAGTCTGGCTGGAGGTGTCGTTTCGTTTGAGAAAACACTGTTGGAACAAAACCGATGGACACTTCAAAAGACTGGATACTCGCGAGATGTGATAGACCGCTATTGTACGGCTCTCGAAAGCCTGTTCGACGATCTGAAAGCTGGCAGGAATCCTGAAACGACCAACTACGGCCTACCTACAGAACTGGAGAAAAACCTACAAATAGCAAAAGTACAGAGCAGTACACCCTATATGCGCTATTTCCTTGCACTGGACTTGACCGACCGTCTGGGAAAAATAACCTGTCCTGTGCTGGCGCTGAACGGAACAAAAGACCGTCAAGTGAACAGCGAAGAAAACTTGAATGCTCTTATGGACAGGTTGGCTGGTCAGAAAGAAATCAAAGCCATAGAAGGACTCAATCACATGTTCCAGCACTGCAATACAGGCGATCCGAGCGAATATAAGGATATCGAAGAAACTTTTGCGCCAGAAGCCCTTGAAGTCATCACTACATGGCTGAAGATGTTTAAATAGCAAGAGCTTGATAAGAGGCTAATTAGTTGTCTGCCAGACGGCGCAGCTCCTTTAACCCAAATCAGTCTAATGACCGATTTGGGTTTAATGTCTCAAGAACATTTTCGAGTTCTTTGACGTTCCGAGGACTGGCTATGATGGTACCATCAGGATCAATGACTATTGTCTCTGGCCATGAGCAGATGCCATATAAATTCCAAGCCGCTTTCGTTGCCAGTTGTGGCCAGGGGAGTTGCTCCTCTTTCAAACGTTCAGTCCATTTGCTGTTAGGGTTATTGATGGCATCAGTAGCCAGACTGATGATTTCGACATTTTTTGTCTTGTGATACTTCTCATAGAGTATGCGCAACTGTGGCAGGATGTCGAACTGGTCGCGGTGCCAACTCTCCCAGAAGTGTAGCACTACATATCCTTTGCCTACATACTCTTTCAGTTCATGATAGTTACCCAGTGTGTCCACAAGCAGCACGTTCTCATAATGCTTTCCAGGAAGACGTTTCTCCAAACCAGCCACGTATTCTTTGACAGGAGCCATCAGCAGATGGTTGGCGTAACGGAATTTGTTGTTTACAAAGGGCTTCAGCTCGTCGTAGGTCAGTTCGGAATAGAACTTGTAGAGGGCGTAAGTTCTCAGCAGGTCGTCCTTGCCAGAGAAGATGACTTGTCGATAGCGCTCACATTGTCTGTTGATGGCAACATCCAATTCAGCACGGTCCTTTATCTTCAGCATACGCACTCGTTCTGCTTCTGTCTCATTCACGAAGTTGTTACGCAGTTGCGATGCTTTTGAACTTTTAACAGAACCATGCTTCAGGTCTGCCTTGACGGGTTGGCCATCGACCCAAAAGTAGGTCATAGAACGGTTGTCTAACAAGAGGTAGCATACCTCATCTTTAGGCAACTGACAAGTAAAAGAGAAACGACCGTTTTTAACAGGAAATTTTCCAAACACCTCAGAATGCGACACACTGCGATGGACACTGATACTGTCGGCATCGTCAGGGGCTGTGCCACTAATCTGACAGTTAACCAGTTGCAGGTCTGACGATTCATTTACCACCAGTCCATTGTGGGTCACAAACTTCTTAAGTTGTGAGGTGGTAACAGAGGATGACACAATCATGGCAGGCCGACTCTTCACTTCGCCGCCCTCATCCTGATAGTGCTCGCTCTTCTTGTAGAGCGTATAGCAGGTATAGCCAAACATTTCCTTGTGCTTCTGTCCGACGGCAGACTCGGTGAAAGGATGGAGGATGTTAATCAGCGTGTTGTACTGTTCACGGGTCAGCGTGTTGGGATAGCCGTCACACATCTTGTGAAGAATAACTACGGCAGCCGTCTTTCCTTCTGTTGTCTCACGCTGGTATATTTGACAGGTTTGCCTGACCTTGGCCAGCAATTCCTCGTATGTCTGAGGGGATGATGAATCTGGAGTGTACTTGATAGTGGCTGTCAGTTCCTGCTCCTTTCGCTCAGAATAAGACCGGATGAAAGGCATGTGCCCGAGCTTCTTGGCATGAATCTCAAAGATGGTACCATTCATCAGCCATGTATTGCCTATCTGCTTGTCCTGCTTTATCTGCTGTTCCCACAACAGAAGAAGGGCATAGCGATAACCGTTTGTCATGTCGAAGGACAGTAGCCGGATGTTCTGTTTCTTTCCAAATACATACTTTCCGCTTACGTAACCATTGGCATTCCCTGATGACCATTGTATGCCAGGTATCAATGGATCTCCTTCTTTTGCATCATGCATATAGATTTCCTTGGCATGCATCGCTTCACTACGCAAGGTCTGTTCCAGTTCTTTCAGGTGCGGAAACAGGATAGTCGAGTTGTCGCCGTCCATGCCAAACACCATACTGAAACTGTAGGCAATAGTCTTACTGCCCGAAACTTCGTCGCTGTTGACGACCCGTCCTTTGTCAACGTTATACTCGCCGGAGGCAACGAAAGCCTGCAGCTTATCATGGATATTACGAACGGCATCGCTCACCTGAGCCTGGGCTGACACAGCCAGTATCAGGAGTATCACCATAACAATCGTTCTATTCTTCATCATCATTATTTATTACAGGGTTCATAATTGCGGCCTCGTGGGACTGGACATCTTTATGCAACTCATTCAGGATGTAGTTGTTGACAATGCGCTGCAGTCGCTCATCAGCATGCATCACTTTATGAATACGTTCTATATAAAGGCTGTCCTCAACTAGGGCCAGTTCACGTTCTATCTTGTTGATATAGTAGTCGAGGCTGTCAGCTGTCGCGGCTGCATCCTCTAACCTCACAGTCTGATGATGCCGTACAACTAATTTTATGTCTATTCTATTAGCCTTGTATTTTGCCTCTTTGGCTGACAGCTCTCCACTAAAGTCGGCTGTATCTGCTTTACTGTCCGTGTTCAGTCCGCTCCCGTCGGACTTGGAGTCCGCTCCCGTCGGACTTGGAGTCCGCTCCCGTCGGACTAAATCGTTCTGTGCTATCGGCTTTTCATTTTCTCTGGTATCCATATTCGTCGTCAGCATGACAAGCAGCATGATGCAGGCAGCGATGGCGACGACAGTGGCTATGTAAATCCGGATCCGCTTAGCAGGCTTGGCCTTTGGGCAATCCAAGTCTGGCAGGCTGTCGATGATGCGGTTCGTCAGTTCATCAGGGTCGCTGATGACGGGCCTTTGTTGCTGTAAACTATTGAGTATGTCGTCAATCTTCTTCATATCCTAAGTCTTTTAGTCGTTTACGTATAGTCTGGCGAGCCACATAGAGATTGCTTTTCACTTGTCGGGCATCCATTCCTGTTATCTGCTCAGCTTCCTGCGAGGAAAGCCCTTCCAGTTGGCAGAGTGTGAACACAAGCCGTTGCTTCTCGCTCAGCCCTTCAGCCAACAGCCTGACAATAGATATCCATTCGCTATTCTCCAACGTTCGTTGACTGTCGTTGTCAGAGGCAAAACAATGTAGGACACGCTCGTCATCAGGCATCGGACAGACAAACTTGGTGGCTTTCATCCGATCGATACATTGTCTTGTTGCTATCGTGTAGAGCCAGGTAGTGAACGACCTCTTCGGGTCATAGTTTCTGAAGTTCTGCCACACTCGTATAAAGGTTTCCTGCACCACATCCTTCGCCTCTTCTTCATCGCCCAACATTTTCAGCGACAACGAAAACAGCATCTGCTGATACCTTTTTACCACCCATTTGAACGCGGTCTTGTCGCCGCGCTGACATCGTGTGAGTATTTCGTTGTCTATCTGCTCCATTTTATTCTTTGTTCACTTCGTCGAGTTAAACCTTCTAAAATATATACGATGGAGAAATCCTCAAGTCAAATCTATCTACTTTTTTTATGTCAAGGGACAGTGAGTGACATACAACTAAATAGAGACCATTCAATTCATTCCCCCCAAAAGAAGCCCCTTAACTCATACTTACTGGAATTAGCTATTATATGTTTAGTGACGAGTGACGGATGACACTTCGTCACTCATTGTTCATACTCTTTCTGTTACTAACATGCAAAGATACAAAATTTTTAAGCGAAATGCAAGTCTTTCCTACATTATTTCATTCAGGCCCCCGTTCCGACGTCATCTACGGGTGCTTCCAACGTCATCTTCGGGTGCTTCCGACGTCATCTACGACCCGTTCCGATGATACTTTAGGGGTGTAAAGTATCATCGGAACGACCGCAAAATGACGTCGGAACGGGTGAAAGGAACGTCAGGAACGACCCGAAGGTGAGGTGTATGAATCGCATGTATAGGTACTCTCGCTCGAAAATACTCAAATTAATTTGGTATTTTCCTCGCTTATTCGTACCTTTGCCAACAATATGCAGAAATTAGTTGAACTATACAAGAGGTGGAGTGGGGAAGAGCCCCAGAACGTACAACAGCTGACGGCTGGTGGAAGTAATCGTGAGTACTATCGCATGACTTCTTCGGAGGGTAAGAGCGTCATAGGCTGTGTGGGTACCAGCCGTGACGAGAATCATGCCTTTGTCTATTTGGCCAAGCATTTTACGGAATGTAAGTTGCCTGTTCCCACGATTCTTGCTGTCAGCGATGATGAGCTGCGCTACATTCAGACGGATTTGGGTTCCATGTCGCTGTTCGATGCCATCCGTGGTGGTCGTGAGGCAGGTGGCCGTTATACGCTGAAGGAGCAGGAACTGTTGCGCCGTACCATCCGTCAGTTGCCGAATGTCCAGTTGCGCGGTGCCCATGAGCTTGACTTCACTAACTGCTATCCGCAGCCGGAGTTTGATACCAACTCCGTACTCTTCGATCTCAACTACTTTAAATACTGTTTCCTGAAAGCTACGGAGATAGACTTCCATGAGATGAAGCTGGAGGCCGACTTTCGCCTGTTGGCAAAGGACCTGACAGAAGTCGGTGACGAGCAATGCTTCCTCTATCGTGACTTCCAGGCGCGAAATATCATGTTGGTAGACAGCCCACAGCCTGCAGCCCATAGTCCACAGCCCTACTTTATTGATTTCCAGGGTGGTCGCCGTGGTCCGTACTACTACGACCTAGCGTCGTTCCTGTGGCAGGCCTCGGCAAAGTATCCACACAAGCTGCGTCGCGAATTGGTCTATGAATACTACAACGCCCTGAAGCAGTTGACCGAGGTGCCAACGCCCCATCGCTTTGTTGAGCGCCTCAGCCTGTTTGTGCTGTTCCGTCAGTTGCAGGTGCTGGGTGCCTATGGTTTCCGTGGCTACTTCGAGCGCAAGGCCCACTTCATCGAGTCTATTCCGCCTGCTATGCAGAATATCCGTGAGTTGCTCGACGAGCGTAACTTCCCCTATCCGTATCTGGTCGGTGTGCTGCGCCGCTTGACGGAGCTGCCTCAGTTCCAGTATGTGGAGGCTACAGTCAGTCGTGCCGATGGTTACAAAACGACAGACCTGAACCCCTACAAGCCCCACCCGCAGGACGGTCCTGCCACGTTCTCCAAGTACGATGCCCAGGGACCGCTGGTGGTGCGCGTCTATAGCTTCTCGTATACCAAGGGCATTCCTGAGGATGAGAGCGGCAATGGTGGTGGCTATGTCTTCGACTGCCGTAGCACGCACAACCCTGGCCGTTATGAGCCGTATAAACAACTGACAGGTCTGGACGAACCCGTTATCCGTTTCCTGGAGGACGATGGCGAGATACTGACGTTCTTGGACAGCGTCTATAAGCTGGCGGATGCCCATGTGCGCCGCTATATCCAGCGTGGCTTTACCAGTCTGATGTTCTGTTTTGGTTGTACGGGTGGTCAGCACCGTTCTGTTTATAGTGCACAACATCTGGCCGAACATATCCATGAGAAGTTTGGCATCGAGGTGCGCATCTGTCATCGTGAACAAAAAATTACCCAAACGTTGAAGTAACGTTTGGGTAATTTCTTTTACCTTATTAAGATTGTCGCTTAGCGCCACATGATTTTCTTGCCGTTCTGGATATAGATTCTGCCAGTCTGTGGAGTATTCACCTTGTTACCCATCAGGTCGTAGAGCGTTGCATGTTGAGCGTAGGATACTGAACGTTCAATATCCTCAATACCAGTAGCATCGCCAATGATGGGGTTGATGGCAATCTTGCTGCTGGGCATGTTCAGCGTCAGTTCGCTGCCCTGAACTTCCTTGTTGACGGCTCCTGTAACCTTCCAGCCGGTAACAACTTTTCCCTCTTCATTGGCAGTAGCACTGAGCGTGATGGCACGATTCTTGAAGTATTTGCCGTCAAAGATGTTGCCAGACATCTGGACACCGTTGAAGGTCAGTGCAACGTCGCTTTTGTTCTCCTTATTGATGGTCAAGGCAATGGGGGTGCCCAGATTCCACTGGCTGCCAATGTGCTGGTAGAAGTTGTTAGGGCGACCTTCGACCCAGCTCTTGGCATCGTTGAACTTATTCTCTATGTCTTGACGACTTCCCCACCAACTCCATGCGTACTTGTCGCGATGGGCTACGAACTCCTCCATGGCCTCCTCCTTGATGAGGTCTATCGTTTCTCCTGTGCCCTTGCCGTTCATGAAGTCGCCCATGTAGACGCAGCACTTGTCGATGAACAGGTTGCGGATGTCAACATTCTCCAGCATGTTCTTCAGCAGACGGGTAGCAGGCTCGCTGTAGGCCCAGGCATCACTCGAATGATTCTGAGGATGGTACAACAGGTCAATCATGTTGTAGTTGTTCTGCTTGCCATAGAGTCCCAGTCCGAAGTCGGTATCCTTGACGATGACACGCCAGCGCTTGGGCAGGCCAGACTCTGTGTCGTCGTCGTTGGGACGCCAGAAGACAGTGTTGTTACCTGGCCAGTCGTTATTGCCATAGAAGAGGTTCATAGCTGCTACGGTCAGATATTCATCGACGTCAATCCACTCCTCGTATTCAGCCTTGCTATGGCCCTTCTCGCTATAGAAGGCCTTGAACTGATTGTAGAAGTCTAAGTTTCCTTCCTCTAATTCTTCGATGAACTGGTCGACGCCATTGACCTTCTCGTGACAGATTTCTACCATGTCGACATCCTCAAGACCATTGTAGTTGCTGTAGATGTTGTCGGCATTAGAGCGTTCACGGATGTTGAGCATACCCATGTATTCACCATTGATATAGAGTACGGCAGTGCGGCAAGCCTGCCAGTCGAGATCGGTATGAGCACCCATGGTGCGCTGGATGATGGCATCGCGGAAGTAAAGGTCGCCGAAGTCGTTACCACCGTCACGCAGAGAGAAGGCCTTGAACTTCGTGACTCCAGGCTTCTGGTCTGGGAAGAACTCATACTGGAACTGTTTGTGGTCGGGGTCAAAGCGCTTGTTGGCATAGAAGACCATTGATTTGAGGGCATTGCCACGCGACTGTCCGCCCTGAATACGCGTCTCGCTGAGTTGGTTAAAGATACTCTCTTCACCCTCTGTGGGGAAGAACTCAATGTTGACGGGACGGCGCCAGTCGTGTGTCTTCTTGTCTTCCTTGCTGTTGTTGTTGGCAAAGAGACCAATCGATGCATCGTTCAAGTATTTGTCGTTGGTCAGGACAGAGAAGACGGGAGTCGTCATCTCTCTTGGGTGGAAGATGTACGATTGGGCCGTGCTCATGGGCGACAGCCAGCCGTCGCAGAATACCTTCGCACGAATGGCTGTAGTCTTGGTGATGCTGATGGTGCTTGTGTACTTCGTGCTGGTGGCCTTGGGTTCGCTACCGTCCTTGGTATAGCGGATGACAGCACCTTCAGGGGCACCTTCTGGCAGACTCAACTTAAGGTTGATGGTGGCGTTGCCTGTGACGACACGACCTGTTTCGCTGAATACGGGAGCGCCGAGAATCTGATTGCCGTCGCAAATGTTACCGCTGTTGGCCTTGCCAGGGGTTGGCGTCAGCTGATAGCCCCACTCGTCAGCACCATCGGTTTTGCGTCCGTAAGCTATATCGGGAGCGGGCATCTTGGCCATCTTTTCCAGTTTGTCAACAGCCTCGTCACCCTTAAACAGATAGAGATTGCCGTCCTTGCCAGACTCCAGACGGAAACTGGTGTGCAGACCCTTCTCTTCCTTGTCGCAGTAGATGAGGACATAGCCCTTGGCAGGTACTTCCTGGTCGGGCAACTGCCAGGCCTTAGCAACCTTGTTCTTGTTGCTGATTTTGTAGTCTTTCAGGTTAATGGCGGCATCTGTGGGGTTGTAGAGTTCCACCCAAGAGTCGGGAAACTCTTTCATGTCGTCCATGATGCACTCTATGTTCGACTGCATCAGCTCGTTGATTACCAGATTCTGCGCCTGTGTGCTCAGCGCAGTAGCGAGGATGGTTAAGATGAAGTAAATACGTTTCATTTTATTCTTGTCAGTTAGTTTCATGCTGCAAAGGTAGTAAAAGTATTGCTGACAATAGATTGTCAGATTACACTTTTTCTTCCAATGCTACATAAGACAAAGTTTATGTGACACAGAATGGCAAAAGTACAAAAATCTTCTGGAAAGATAATGTGTTTTGCAGGAAAAATAGTACCTTTGCACCCCGCAAACGACTAGATAATGGCTGAACAATCCCTGAAGCGACAACTGAAAGTGTTGACCATCCCGGTGTTTATCGAGATGGCCCTGGTCATGCTGTTGGGTGCCGTAGACACCGTGATGCTGAGCCGCTATAGCGACAACAGTGTGGCAGCAGTGGGACTGGACAATCAGTTGATGTCGTTGGTATTCCTGGTGTATCAGTTCTTTTCGATGGGTGCTGCCATCCTCTGTGCACAGTATATCGGTGCCGGACTGCGGAAACGGTTGGTGCAGGTGGTGGGAATGGCACTGGTGGTGAATCTGGCACTCGGAATGGTGGTCAGCCTTCTGCTATTCCTTTATGCAGAGCAGTTGCTGCAGCTGATGGGTCTGCGCCCAGAGTTGATGGGCGATGGTGTGGCGTATCTCAAGCTGACAGGTGCACTATCGTTCTTTCAGGCCTTGTCGCTGACGTTCTCTGCCTCGCTGCGAAGTGCAGACAAGGTCATCTATCCGATGGTGGTGACAGGTGTTGTCAACGTGCTGAACATCCTCGGCAACTATGCCCTTATCTTCGGCCATTGGGGCTGTCCCCAGCTGGGTGTCGAGGGTGCTGCCATTGCTACGGCTGCCAGTCGCGCCATTGCGATGGTGCTGTTGGCGGTTATCCATTTCAGAAAGCATATCCCAAAGTTCCCGCTGCACTATTTCCGTCCTATGCCGTGGGAGGAACTGAAGAACCTGTTGTATATCGGCATCCCTGCCATGAGCGAGAATATCTCGTACAGTCTGTCGCAGGTGGTTATCACCTATTTTATAAATCAGATTAGCAACGAGGCCCTGGCAGCCAGGACCTACTGTGCCAACATGATCATGTTTGTCTATCTGTTCTGCCTCAGCATCACGCAGGGCGGCGACATCCTGGTGGGGCACCTCGTCGGACAACGACGCCATCAGGCTGCATATATCCTTGGCAACTACTTCTTCCGCTGGTCGATGATTATCACGCTGACGGGTTCTGTATTGTTAGCCATCACGGGTGAAGGCATTCTCAGTGCCTTTACCGACAACCAGGAAATCATTGCAATGGGCGTATGGGTACTTGTTGTGGATGTCTTCCTGGAGGTTGGGCGCACGGCTAATATCTTTGCCGGCAGCACGCTGAGAGCCACAGGCGATACCGTCTATCCCTTTGTCGTGGGTGTTATCTTCCAATGGAGTGTTGCTGTGGGAGTGAGTTACGTCTTCGGCATCCCTTTGGGTTATGGTCTTGTAGGCATGTGGATAGGTTTTGCGCTCGACGAGAACATCCGTGGTGTCATCCTCGTGCGTCGCTGGCGGTCAGGGAAGTGGAGGGCCAAAGGCTTCGTCAGGGAACAGTAAAAAGAGGAATGTGTCAAAATGAAGTGAAATAAATTTGGCTTTTTGCTCACTTATTCGTACTTTGACTTTGTCGAAAGTACTTTCGTTCGACAATAAAAACAAAATAGTGAGATTTTGTTTTGTATTGTGCTCACTTATTCGTACCTTTGCACCCGCAAATGAAGAAGTTTATCGTCATATTGGTAGTAGTAGCTGGGCTGGCGGCCTGTGGCAGCAGACGACAGAAGGAGGTGGAGCAGTTCAGGATGAAGGTGCGCTCAGAGTTTCTGAAGGAGAAACTGGAGAAGGCGCAGCAAGAGTTGGCGCTTACTGACAGCATCATGCAGGCACGCGGTGGCGAGGTGGACTCTACACCAGGCTATCTGGACTCGCTGGAGATGGCTGCCGACGTGCAAGGCGCCCAGATACGCTATATCCACAAGAAACAGAAAGACCTGCAATAATTTGGTCAATTCATTGGAATTGTTTACCTTTGCACCGAATTATGGCTAATAACGAAGCAAAGACAAATGAAGAGTTCGAACAGACGCTGACGGAATGTCGCACGCTGTTTGAGAAGAAACTCCATGACTATGGGGCTTCGTGGCGCATCCTGCGTCCACAGTCGTTGACCGACCAGTTATTCATCAAGGCCAAGCGCATCCGTTCGCTGGAAATCAAGAAGGAGTCGCTGGTGGGTGAAGGCATCCGTCCGGAGTTCATTGCCTTGATCAACTATGGCATCGTGGGACTGATACAGCTCTACCACGGGTTCAGCGACACTGTCGACATGGATAACGACGCAGCGATGGTGCTCTATGACAAATATGCGCAGGAGGCGCTGGAACTGATGAAGCGCAAGAACCACGACTACGACGAGGCGTGGCGAGGCATGCGGGTCAGCTCATACACCGACTTCATACTGACCAAGATAGAACGCATCAAGGAGATTGAGAATCTGGGAGGCGAGACACTGGTTAGCGAGGGCATCGATGCGAACTACATGGACATCATCAACTACGCCGTGTTCGGAGCGATAAAGCTGAGAAGTTAAAGAAGTTAAGGGAGTTAAGGTAAAAGGTGAGGAAGGTAGTAGTAAATATTGCGCGAATGGTGTTGGCGGTGGTCCTGACGTTCTCAGGATTCGTCAAGGCTGTCGACCCGTTGGGCACGCAGTATAAGCTGCAAGACTACTTGACCGCTTTGCACCTGCAAGCAATGGCACCCGACTTTGCAACGTTGGCGGCCTCGGTACTGCTGTCGGCGCTGGAATTTTTTCTGGGTATCTGTCTGTTCTTTGGCATCCGCAGGATCCTGTCGAAGACGTTGACACTGCTGCTGATGCTTGTGGTGACACCTTTGACGTTGTGGGTGGCACTGGCAGATCCCGTAAGCGACTGCGGTTGCTTTGGCGATGCCTTTGTACTCACCAACTGGCAGACGTTCGGCAAGAACATCGTGTTGTTGGCGATGGCGCTCATCGTGTGGAAATGGCCCCAAGATATCATTCGCTTCATTTCCAGTTCGAGTCAGTGGCTGGTAACGACCTATTCGGCCGTTTTCATTGTCTCCGTCTCAGGATGGTCGCTCTACGACCTGCCCTATCTGGACTTCCGTCCTTACCACATCGGCACCGACCTGAGGACGGGCTGGCAGAAAATGATGGACGGGGAAGAGTCGCCCTACACAGAGTTCTTCATAGAACGTGTCAGGGATGGCGAGGATATTACCGACTCGCTGCTCAACCAGAAAGGCTACCTCTTCCTGCTCGTGGCACCCCATGTGGAACAGGCCGATGATAGTCAGCTGGACCTCATCAACCAGATGTACGAGTATGCCGACGAGTATGACTACCCGTTCTATGGGCTGACGGCTAGCGGTGAAAAAGGTATTGTCTTCTGGCGCGACATAACGGGAGCGGAGTATCCGTTTTGCCAAACCGACGAGATAGTGCTGAAAACCATCATCCGTAGTAATCCAGGGCTGGTGCTACTGAAAGATGGTGTCATCATCCGCAAGTGGAGCCACAACAGTCTGCCAGACGAATATGAGTTGACTGACCGTCTGGAGAAGTTGGAGATAGGTAAGATTGACAAGGAAACGATGGCCCAGAAGATACTTGTCGTCGTCCTGTGGTACTTGCTGCCACTCTTGCTGCTGACCATTGCCGACAGGCTGTGGGCGTGGACCAAGTGGCTGAAGAAAAAAGAACAGTCTAACAAGATATATCAACATTTTAAAACAAAAACAAACAATGAGAAAGAAAATCGTAGCAGGCAACTGGAAGATGAACCTGAACCTGCAAGAGGGAGTGGCTCTGGCCAAGGAACTGAATGAGGCTCTCGCAGCCGACAAACCCAACTGTGACGTAGTCATCTGCACACCATTCATCCATCTGGCTTCTGTTGCCAAGGAGTTGAATCAGGACATCATTGGTCTGGGTGCTGAGAACTGCGCAGACAAGGAGAAGGGTGCTTTCACTGGTGAGGTAAGCGCTGAGATGGTAAAGAGTACTGGTGCTCAGTACGTTATTCTGGGTCACTCAGAGCGTCGTGAGTACTATAAGGAGACTCCAGAGATTCTGAAGGAGAAGGTGCTGCTGGCTCTGAAGAACGGTCTGAAGGTAATCTTCTGCATCGGTGAGTCACTCGCTGAGCGTGAGGCTAACAAGCAGAACGAGGTCGTAAAGGCTGAGCTCGAGGGTTCTGTATTCAACCTCTCTGAGGAGGATTTCCGCAAGATCATCATCGCCTACGAGCCCATCTGGGCCATCGGTACTGGTAAGACTGCTACCGCTGAGCAGGCTGAGGAAATCCATGCTTACATCCGTTCTATCGTTGCTGAGAAGTATGGTCAGGCTGTTGCTGAGGACACCAGCATCCTGTATGGTGGTTCTTGCAAGGCTTCTAACGCTCCTGAGCTGTTCGCCAAGGTTGACATCGACGGTGGTCTCATCGGCGGTGCTTCACTGAAGTGCGCAGACTTCAAGGGCATCATCGACGCTTGGAAGAAGTAAATGAAACATTTCATCCAGATATTAGTACTGTGTATCGGCATCTCCATGGGTGCCGGTGCACAGACTTTTACCCAGCGCCTGCAGAAAACAGTAGCAGGACAGGGTTCGGTAACTATTCACCAGAGTGACTCCATTGACAAGCTGGTCAATAGCGCCATGCTGACGACAAAGAGTAGCAGCACAACTGCCACCACAACACCCACTACGCCCAAACCCGCTACGCCCAGTACCCCTAGTAAAACTGCTCCGAACAGTCCATCTAGCCCTACGAACACTACCAGCACCACTGTTATCCCAGACACCGTGCCGAAGATGATTCGCAACGGTCATAAGATTACGGGCTATCGTGTGCAGGCCTTTGCAGGTGGCAATTCGCGCAAGGACCGCCAACAAGCAGAACAGACGCGCAACGCCATCAAAAGTCATTATCCTAACGTACCCGTGTACGTACATTTCTATTCACCACGTTGGATTTGCCGTGTTGGCAACTACCGCACCTATGAGGAAGCTCACCAGATGCTGGTCAGTCTGCGCGACCTTGGCTTTGACCAGGCAACCATCGTGAAGGGAAAAATCACTGTAGCATACTAATGTACCCAGAGAACGAAATTTTCAGAGAGGGCCTCGACGAGTTGGCCGAGCACTACAAGGAGATACTGACGCTGTTGGGCGAAGACCCCAGTCGCGAAGGTCTCCTAAAGACACCTATGCGTGTGGCTAAGGCCATGCAAGTATTGACACGCGGCTACGAGATGGACGCCCATCAGGTGTTGCGCGACGCCCTCTTCAAAGAAGACTATTCGCAGATGGTCATCGTCAAGGACATCGACTTTTTCTCCCTCTGCGAACACCACATGTTGCCCTTCTACGGCAAGGTGCATGTGGCCTATATACCCAACGGCTACATTACAGGACTGTCGAAGATAGCCCGTGTAGTCGACATCTACAGTCATCGTCTGCAAGTGCAGGAGCGCATGACGCTGCAAATCAAGGAGTGTATCGAACAGACCCTCCATCCACTGGGCGTGATGGTCGTCGTCGAGGCACGTCACATGTGTATGCAGATGCGTGGTGTAGAGAAACAAAACAGTATCACCACTACTAGCGACTTCAGTGGTGCCTTCAACCAAGCAAAAACCCGTCAGGAGTTTATGAACCTGATTCACAATAATTCCAAACTTTAAATACTAACCCCTATAGATTATGGATCAGATTAATAGTGACAAATACAAGAAGAAAAGTCTTACACAAGAGTTCTTTAACAGTTGTCTTGGCAGATTGGTAATTGTTGGCATTGTACTCTTCGCCTTGTACATCTTTGCGCTGATTACAGTACCCTCAAGGGATATCATGCTCGTAGAGACTGTTGACAACGTCCATGAGTGCTTGCAGGAGAATGACAGCATCAAAGCCGACGAGATTGACGAGTTCATCAACAACATCTCGCGCTCCTTCTCAGCAGCAGATACCGCAAAAACTAAAAGGGAAGTGTTCAAGGCTTTCCTCAAATACAATGCGCTGGAAGTATACAGCCATCCGGGCTTCAAGACCGTTTACCTCTTTAACAGCATGTATCCGCAGGGCTGTCGTATTGGCATTGGCGCATTTCAGACAGTGTTCTCTACGCTGCACTACGAGGAACTGGTACTGTCCAATGGTGCTGCTCGTGGTGACTATGGCAAGAAACTTAACGAAGTAGAAATACCAGCCGAAGAACTGAACGACATTTTTGTGGAACCCTACCACTATCAAGGCAATCCAGAGAACTAACCACGGCTGCCACGCCAAAAAGGCGTCAGCCAAAGGTATAAAAAGAAATCCAAGCTACTGAAACCAGTGACTTGGATTTTCTTTTGGTCGGGATTACTGGACTCGAACCAGCGACCTCGCGCCCCCCAGACGTGTGCGCTACCAACTGCGCTAAATCCCGATCGTTTTGCTCTTAAGCGGGTGCAAAGGTACGGAGTTTTTTTGAAACACGCAAATTTTCCAACCACTTTTTGCAGAAAAGATATATAATTATTGTTATTTCTTTGGTTAATCGTCAAATAATTCGTACTTTTGTGAGTTATTATAAATAAGGTACACGAAATATGCAATACAACATCATAGCCCCAAAGGCACTAAACCAGACCATCAAACTGCCGGCATCGAAGAGCATCTCGAACCGTGCAATGATTATCCATGCCCTGTCGGGCAGCAATGTGTTGCCTGATAATCTCTCGGACTGTGACGACACGGAGGTGATTATTCAGGCACTACAAAACAATCCGTACGAGATTAACATCAAGGCTGCAGGTACAGCCATGCGCTTCATGACGGCCTTTCTGGCCACCCGCAATGGCGAGGAACATGTCATTACGGGTACAGAGCGCATGAAGCATCGTCCCATAGGCGTGCTAGTGGATGCCCTGCGCCATCTGGGTGCTGACATCACCTATGTCAGCGAAGAGGGTTTCCCTCCACTCTGCATCAAAGGCGGAAAGTTGGAAGGTGGTCTGTTGGAGGTGCCAGGCAACATCAGTTCGCAGTATGTCTCAGCACTACTGATGATTGGGCCCATGCTCAGCAACGGACTGACACTACGCCTGAAGGGCGATATTATCTCGCGTCCGTACATTGACCTGACGCTGTGCATGATGAGAGAGTTTGGAGCCATTGCTGACTGGAGCGACTACGAGACCATCACCGTACAGGCGCAACGCTACAAGGAGCGTTCCTACTATATCGAGAGCGACTGGAGTGCTGCCTCCTATTGGTATGAGATGATAGCGCTGTCGAAAGAGGCTGACGACGAAGTACGACTGGAGGGGCTGATGGACGGCTCGAAGCAGGGCGACAGTAGCGTGCGCTACATCTTCAGTCTGTTGGGTGTAAAGACAACTTTTGACACTACTGAGGAAGGCGTACCCACCACAGTGACCCTACGCCATAGTGGGCGTTGCGTACCTCGCTTAGAATATGACTTCGTCAATTCGCCCGACTTGGCACAAACCTTTGTGGTGTGCTGCTGCATGCTGGGCGTTCGCTTCCACTTCCGTGGTCTGTCGACGCTGAAAATCAAGGAGACAGACCGCATAGAAGCGCTAAAGACGGAGATGCATAAACTGGGATTCGTGCTGCACGACGTGAACAATAGTGAGCTTTACTGGGATGGCGAACGCTGCGAGCCTCAACAAGACGCAGCCATTGACACTTACGAAGACCATCGCATGGCGTTGGCTTTTGCTCCTGCCGTTTTCCGTTTGGACCATCTGTGTATCAACAACCCGCAGGTTGTCAGCAAGTCGTACCCGAACTACTGGGAGGACCTTATAAAGGCGGGCTTTGCCCTAAATGATAATTGATAAATGATAAATTGCTACCGCTATAATATATTATGCAATTTCTGCTGATTGTCGTCATATCACTTGTGGTGCTGGGCATCATCGCTGCTATCGCCTCTATCGGTAGCACGGATGAACCTATTGTCACCAAAGAAGGCGACTGTGCATCGTGTAGCAGCAGAAGTGAATGTAAGTTGGCAGACATCGTAGATAAAAGCAAGAAAGCATGCCATTTGTTGCTCGTGCTATTGGTATTAACCTCTTGCTCCACAAAGAACAATACGGCACAAAACCGCTGGTGGCACTCGTTCAATGCCCGATATAACACCTACTACAATGGTTCGCAGGCCTTCATTGAGGGTAATATTGAGAAGGAGAACGGCAACAAAGACAACTGTACAGAGCTCATTCCTCTCTACCCTGTCTCTAACAAGCAGAGTCGCGAGTTGGGAAAGGGCAACTACGACCGTGCCATTGAGAAAGCCGAGAAGGCTATCAAACTGCATAGCATCAAGAAACGTCCAGAGTGGAATAAGGGGCGCCGTAAGACGCAGAAGGATATTGAGTGGCTAAGCCGTCGCGAATATAACCCCTTCCTGTGGCACGCTTGGCTGTTGTTGGGTAAGGCGCAGTTCCAACAGGGACAGTTTGAAGAGGCCGCTGCTACGTTCTCTTATATGTCGCGCCTCTATCAGACACAGCCTGCCATCAATGGCATTGCCCATGCCTGGCAGGCCAAGAGCTATACTGAACTTGACTGGCTCTACGATGCAGAGGATATCATCAACAAACAGCTGCGAGACAGCATCCACTACCGGGCACAGAAAGACTGGGACTACACGCTGGCCAACTACAACATCCGTGCTGGTCGCTACGAGGAGGCCCTACCTTACTTGCGCAAGGTCGTCAAACATGAGAAACGTCGCAAGCAGAGAGCACGCGAATGGTTCCTGATGGGACAGATACAGGCAATGCTGGGTCAGAAAGCAGAGGCCTACCAGTCGTTTAAGCATGTGATACGTCTGAATCCACCCTACGAACTGGAATTCAATGCACGCATTGCCCAGACTGAAGTGATGCCCGCCACGGATGTGAAGGGTAAGATCAGTAAGCTGAAGCGCATGGCACGTTCGGACAACAACAAGGATTTCCTCGACCAAGTGTATTACGCCATTGGTAACGTTTACCTCACCCAACGTGATACGCTACACGCCATCGAAGCCTATGAGGAAGGTTGCAAGAAAGCCACTCGCAGCGGTATCGAGAAGGGTGTCTTGCTGCTGACATTAGGCAACGTCTATTGGGAAAAAGAGAAATATGCCGATGCTCAACGCTGTTATGGCGAGGCCATTGGTTTGTTGGACAAAGACCGCAAGGACTACAAACAGCTGGACGAACGCTCGAAGGTGCTCGACGAACTGGCACCACACACCAGTGCAGTAGAGCTGCAAGACTCCCTGCAGCGTCTGGCACGCATGTCGGAAGACCAGCGTAACAAGATAATCGATAAGATTATCGAAGACCTCATCAAGAAAGAAAAAGAAGAAGAACGAGCCCGTGAAGAGGCTGAAGCTGAGAAGATTCAACAACAGGAAGAGGCCAAGAACGGAAACAGAAACACCCGTCCAACGCCTACAGCGCCACAACCTATAGGTGGTGGAAAGTCTGGGCAGTGGTATTTCTACAACCCGCAAGCCGTCAGCCAGGGTAAACAGTCTTTCCAGCGCCAATGGGGAAGACGCGAGAACCAAGACCACTGGCAACGCCTCAACAAAACGGTGGTGGACCTTAATCAGGAGAACACGGAACAGCCAGACAGTCTGGAGAATCAGGAAAACCAAGACCATGCAGAAAATGTGGAGAGCGCAGAGAACATGGAAGCCCCAACAGCCACTGTGCCCAGCGATTCTATTGCTGGGGTTGGGTCCGGTTCTGAAGCCCCCGCAGACAGTTCTGCCTTCGACCCACATAAGCGTGAATACTATCTAGCACAGATACCTTTCACAGAAGAGCAGATTGCCGAGAGCAATAACCTCATTAAGGATGGTTTGTTCCATTCGGGCATTATCTTCAAGGATAAACTCGACAACCTACGACTCAGCGAGAAGGCATTAGGTCGTCTGACCAGCCAATATGCCGACTACGAACATAACGACGAGGCATGGTACCACCTCTTCCTGCTCTATTCGCGACAAGGACGTACTGCCGAGGCAGACCGCTGTCTCGCGATGCTCCAGAGCGACTTCCCTGAAAGCGACTGGACGATACTGTTGTCTGACCCCTACTTCGCAGAGAACCAACGCTTTGGCGTACATATTGAAGACTCTATCTATGCTGCCACCTATGAAGCCTTCAAGGTCGACCGTCATGAGGAGGTGCAGGCCAATGGTGAAATCTCCGAGAAGCGTTTCCCGTTAGGACAGCATCGTCCGAAGTTCCTCTTCATCGAGGGTCTCAGCCTGTTGAACAAAGGACAGTCTGACGCTTGCATCGACCGTTTGAAACAGGTCGTAGAAAAGTACCCTGAGAGTGAGGTCAGCGAGATGGCAGGAATGATTATCCGTGGTGTGCAGCAAGGAAGGACACTGCATGGTGGTAAGTTTGATATCGATGATGTATGGTCACGGCGTGCTATTGATATGGCTGACGATGGAACACGCAACGACACACTCACCATAGAACGCGAGACCAACTTCGTCTTCCTGCTGGCCTACCAGCCTGACTCTGTGAATCATAACCAGCTACTCTATGAGATGGCGAAGTATAATTTCTCGAACTTCCTCGTGCGTAACTTCGACATCAACGTGGACCAGGATGCTAACGGACTGGTGCGCATGACGATTAGCGGTTTCCTTAACTATGACGAGGCACGCCAGTATGCCCGTCAGTTGTATAATAACCAAGCGATGGTCGACATGCTACGTCCCTGTCGCCCCATCATTATTAGTGAGAAGAACCTGCCCCTGCTGGGTACCAACTACAGCTATCGCGACTACGAGATCTTCTTTGAAGAGAAGCTGGAGCCTCTGGAAGTTTCCGACGAAGACTTGCTGGACGATCCCGGAACTATCATACAGAATGAAGAGGATGAGGAGCCTGCAACGGACGACGAAGAGTCGACAGCTAACGGTGAAGATGACGACCCGCTATTCAACGATGCTCCTCAACAGCAGAACGGCGGCTATATGGAGTTTGATGATGACTTCTGGCGCTAACGACTCGAAACATCGAAGCATCGAAATATCGAAACATCGAAATTAAAAATAATGAATAACGGACTATTACTTTGGGCTGACGACGAGATGGAATTGCTCCGCGCCCATCTTATCTTCTTAGAGAAGAAAGGTTACGAGGTGGTGACTGTAACCAACGGTACCGATGCCATTGAGGAGTGCAAGAAGCGCACCTTCGATCTGGTATTGCTCGATGAGATGATGCCTGGTCTTAGTGGCCTGGAGACACTGCAGCGCATCAAGGAGATAACACCGCAGGTGCCCGTTGTCATGGTGACGAAGAGTGAGGAAGAGGACATCATGAATCAGGCCATCGGACAGCAGATTGCCGACTACCTCATCAAACCCGTCAATCCCAATCAGATACTGCTGACCCTGAAGAAGAATATCCATCGCAAGGAGATAGTCACCGAGACAGTGCAGAGCAATTATCAGCAGCAGTTCCAGCAACTGTCCATGCAGATTATGGACTGTCGCACATGGGACGACTGGACGGCAGTATATAAGCGTCTGGTCCGTTGGGAACTGGAGCTCAGTGCAACAGACTCTCAGATGACCGAGATGCTGGAGATGCAGAAAGAGGAGGCCAACCGCGGCTTCGCTAAGTACATCAAACAACACTATATGGAGTGGGTAGAGGTAAGAGGTAAGAGGTTAGAGAATAGTTCTAATGCAAAAGGTAATCTCTCACCTCTAACCTCTAACCCCTCACCTCTATTATCACCCGATGTCTTTAAGTCCAAGGTGTTCCCTTCATTGAGTGAAGGAGAGAAGGTGTTCCTCATCGTGCTTGACAACTTCCGTTACGACCAGTGGAAGACGCTGGAGCGCGAGATTGGCGATCTGTTCGATATTGATGAGGATGTCTATTGCAGCATCCTGCCTACTGCTACGCAATATGCCCGCAACGCCATCTTCTCTGGACTGATGCCAGTACAGATAGCCCAGATGTTTCCGGACCTGTGGGTCGACGAGGATGAGGAAGAAGGCAAGAACCTCAATGAGGAACCACTCATCCAAACGCAGTTGGAGCGTTATCGCAAGCGTAACACATTCTCGTATCACAAGATCAATACCTCACAGGAGGCTGACAAGCTGCTGCAACAGTTGAACTCGTTGGAGAAGAACGACCTCAACGTCGTCGTCTTCAACTTCATCGACATGCTCAGCCACGCACGTACTGAGTCGAAGATGGTTCGTGAGTTGGCCAACAACGAGTCGGCATACCGCAGCATTACGCTGTCGTGGTTCCGCCACTCTGCTATGGCCGACCTCTTCCGACAGTTGGCACAAAGCGACTATCGCATCCTGATTACCACCGATCACGGTAGTATCCGTGCCACCAATCCCGTCAAGATTATTGGTGACCGCAACACGAATACCAATCTGCGTTATAAGTTGGGTAAGAACCTAGCCTACGATTCCAAAGACCTGTTCGTCATCAAGGAACCTCAGAAGGCTCACCTTCCTGCTCCCAACCTGTCGACGAGCTACGTGTTTGCGACAGGCGACGCATTCTTCGCCTATCCCAACAACTACAACTACTACGTCTCGTACTATCGCAATACCTTCCAGCACGGAGGTATCTCGATGGAGGAGATGATTATACCTATTGTGTCATTAAAAGGAAGAAAAAGATAATATGGAAATAAAGATTCAAGACATAGAACATATCCGTGAGGCAGCACAGAAGTTTATCAATCAGATTGGCGACCGCCGCGTCTTTGCCTTTTACGGCAAGATGGGAGCTGGCAAGACCACTTTTGTGAAAGCCATCTGTGAGGAACTGGGCGTAGAGGATGTCATCACCTCGCCCACTTTCGCCATCATTAACGAATATACGCAACCTGACGGTGAGCCGCTCTACCACTTCGACTTCTATCGCATCAAGAAGTTGGAAGAGGTGTACGACATGGGTTATGAGGACTACTTCTACTCTGGTGCCCTCTGTTTCATTGAATGGCCAGAGTTGATAGAAGACGTGCTGCCAGAAGATGCTGTACGCGTCAACATCGAAGAGCAGCCTGACGGTAGTAGACTGGTTATTGAAAGAGAATGCAGAGGAGGTAAAAGCCGTCGTTGAGAAGAATGCTGATGCTGCCGCTGCCGTTGCCACCTTCATAGAGACAGAACCTGAAGCAATAGTCAATAATATAGTTCAGACTGTCAACGACAAGGCTGAAGCAACCAAGGATGCCGCTGAAGAAGCTGCCGTTAGTGCCAAGGATGCTGCTGTGGATGCTGCCGTAGCCGCTAAGGATGCTGCTGTTGACGCTGCCAAGCAGAAGGTTGACGAGGCTAATGCTGCTGCAAAACAGAAGGCAGAAGAAACCAAGGCTGCAGCTAAGAAGCAGGCAAACGACGCTATTGACGATGCTGCCAAGAACGTAAAGAAAGGCCTGGGCATTTAAGATGCGAGATGTTAGAAGGAAGGTGTAGGACCTCTTCTTTCGCTGAATAAAAGAGCCGGTTCGCTGAATATTTTTCACGAACCGGCTCTTTTCGTATACCTTTGTTGTTGGTAAAACAATAAAAGCATCAAAATCAGCGTTATATGTATTGGATGAAGATACAGTCACGACAAGAGAACGTCATATACTTGGCACTCTGGGGTATGCTCTTTGCAGCTCCAGTGCTCATTATGTATATACGGACAGTAAGCAATACTTATCTGTCCTTTAATTGGCTTGAGATATTCTTTGTTTGGAAGCTCTTTGCCGTCTATCTGGCTATCTTCCTCATTCATAACTTCCTGTTGGCACCCTTGCTCATCTACCGTCGTAAGCGCATGCTTTACATCTCGATGATAGCAGCCATCCTAACCATCTTTGTCGCCTATCAATGTAGTCAACGTCCCAGATTCATGGAACGCAGACCCATACCCATGGAAAGAAAGATGGACGACAGACACGAACCACGAGGAAGAGAGCATGACCCTTACGCAATGAGGCCACATCGCGACCGTCCACCTCATGAATTCCGCCGTGGAGAGCATCGTCCACCAGCATTTATCGGTGTACACAATATCGTGGCTGTGGTTAGCCTCATCCTCATGTTCGGTATGAACATTGGCATCAAGCTTTTCTTCAAGAACCGTAGTGACCAAAAGAAACTGGATGCCTTACAGAAGAAGAACCTAGAGCAGCAGTTGGAGTATCTGAAATATCAGATTAACCCCCACTTCTTCATGAACACACTGAACAATATCCACGCCCTTGTTGATATAGATCCGGAGAAGGCAAAGGATACCATCCTAGAGCTGTCGAAGATGATGCGCTTTATCCTCTATGAGGGGGACAAGAGCGGTGTACCTCTGGCTCGTGAGTTTGACTTCATCCGCCATTATGTGGCACTCATGCAGTTGCGTTATACCAACAAGGTGGAAATCCTTGTTGACCTGCCCGACCAGGCACCTGACAAGACGGTACCCCCACTGATGCTGATCAGCTTCATTGAGAATGCCTTCAAGCACGGCATCAGTTACCAGCATCAGTCGTTCGTACATATCAAGGTGACTCTCGATGGCGACATGCTCCACTTCACTTGTAGCAACTCCAAAGCTGAAACACCCAACCAAGAGAAAGGTGGTGTTGGTCTGGCGAATGTCAAGCAACGTCTGCGCCTGCTCTACGACAGCAACTTTGAACTACGCATCCAAAACAATCCAGATACCTATATTGTTGAACTAACCATTCCACTCACATGATACGATGCATGGCCATTGACGACGAGCCGTTGGCACTCCAGCAAATCGTCACTTATATCAGTAAGATTCCTTTCCTCGAGCTGGCAGCACAATGCCAAAGTGCATTGGAGGCACGGCAGTTCTTGGAGCAAGATACTGTTGATGCGATCTTCTGCGACATCAACATGCCCGACCTCAACGGCATGGACTTTGTCAAATCCCTAGTCACACCACCGCTCATTGTCTTCACTACCGCTTATGCAGAGTATGCTGTTGAGGGCTTTAAGGTCAATGCGGTGGACTACCTGCTCAAGCCCTTTGGCTTGCAGGACTTCCAGCGAGCAGCCAATCGTATAAAAGAGAGGTTAGGGGTTAGAAGTGAGGGGGTAGAGAATAGTTCAAGTATAGACATTTCTCCAACCACTAACCACCAACCACTAACTACTGATACAGACGACAGCATCTTCCTCAAGACCGAATACCGCATTGTGAAGGTCAGCATCAGCGACATCCGCTATGTTGAGGCCATGAGCGAGTATCTGAAAGTGCATGTCGTGGGTGACAGCCGACCAATTATCACCCTGCTGTCGATGAAGAAGATGGAAGAGCGTCTGCCCGATTACTTTATGCGCATCCATCGTTCATATATCGTCAATCTCAAGATGATTCAGGAAGTCAACAAGAACCGAATCATCATGGACAAAGACACCTACTTGCCCATTGGTGATATGTATAAAGACACCTTCCAACAGTATCTTGACACGAAATTTCTTGGCAAATAATTTTGCTTTTCGGGCATTTTGCTGTACCTTTGTGCCCAGAAAATAACAATTATCAAACAAGAAACATGAAAAAACTTTTTATTCTGATACTGGCAGGAATGATGGCAGCTCCTTCATTTGCCCAGTTTGGTACCAGTCGTAGCCGTAGCCGTTACAACCACAATGATACAGAGAGCTATTATGGCCTGCGCCTGGGATTGAACATTGCATCACTCAGCAGTGACAAGGCCGACTTTGATATGGACAGCCGTGCTGGTTTGGCCTTTGGAGCTGTTTACGGCTTCCAATTGGCTAACTCTACACCTGTCTGGTTGGAGGCTGGCTTGTTTTATTCAGAGAAGGGCGGTAGCATGGAGAGTGTACCTTTCGAAATGGCTGACAAAAAGATCGGATTCCAGAAAGTAAAATGCCGTCTGAGCTATCTGCAGGTTCCTCTGGTAGTGAAGTACTCGTTTGATTTAGTTGACGACTTTTATATTCAGCCTTTCCTTGGTGGCTATGTAGCACTGGGACTGGGTGGCAAGATGAAGTATTATGGTGAAGAGAAGTCGACCAGTTCTTTTGACACTTTTGATCGCTTCGACGGAGGTCTGCGTGTCGGCTGTGGTCTGGAATACCAGATGCTCTATGCCGAGGCAGGCTTTGACTTTGGTCTTGCCAACATCGGCGATAGTGATTTCGACGGTGTCCACACTCGTTCATTCTTTATCAACGTTGGTGTGAACTTCTAATCAAATCATTTCTTTGAAATATTGGCAGTGCTACAATCACCTGCCAACAACAACAAAACCGGCTGAGAGCATTGCTGCTGTCAGCCGGTTTTGTTTCATAGTATTTGTATTTAATTACTTAACAATTTTCTTGCCATTGATGATATACAAACCACGCGGCAGTTGGTTAGGATCAGCACCTACATAACGGCCATCAAGGGTATAGATGCGAGTGGTCGTCACCTTGTTGGAGTTGACAGTCTGAATAGCTGTAGCAGCCTTCTGCACATACAACACAGCAGGCTTCTGATTCGATGTATAGTTCAGGAAACGAGCATTACCACTATTATAGTTAAACTGAACAGTACCATAAGAATCTGTCTTCACGACATAACCATTATCAGTCTGTGCAATCTTCCAAATCTTAGATTCTGTCGCAGTAGTCTTCATCGTCTTAGCAGCCTCGGTAGTCAGATATTTGCCGTCAATCAACAGAGAATAGCCGCTAGCACTACCACCCAAAGTCATTGGAGCTACTTCGTCGCTATAAATAGTATTATCGTCAAAATCGACTTCGACAGCTGTCAAATACTTGGTCTCGAAAGGACCATTTGCGCAAGAATAATCTTCATTAAACAGTACATAGTTAGAACCTACTACAATCTGGTCATCAGAAGTAACTTTCTCATATGCGCCGTCACCACCTTGTGAGCCACCACCAGCAAAGTTAGCAACATAGTTGAACGATATGGTCTTGTCGCTATTCTGAGTAATCTCCTCTATAGAGCCATTCATCCACTTGGTGCCATTGCTGGTCTTGGTAAAGAATTGGGCAGCATTCTTGGCAATCTTATCAGAAGACTTTACCTTGAAATTCTTGTTGAAAGCATTAACCTTGCCATAAGGGAATGGTTCTGCTTCATCATAATAATAGTTGCCTTCCCAAATCTCATATGGGTATTCGCCATTAGCAGACACCGCAATGAAGCGCTGGTGATTAGGATCGTCGTTAGGAGCATTATTTTCCCATACTTTTGCATCATAGTCGCAGTGCAGAATGAGTAGACCTGCAGCGGGCAGCGAGGCATCCCAGCCTTCAAGCTGGCGATTCTCCAGCAGATAGTATTCGTTAGCGTTCTTATCATTATAAATAATGTAGAACTCACCATCGTTCTGCAGAGACTTCATATTGGTTACATTGACATCCTCAGCGTTCAGTACGATAGGTTCCTCCCAACCAGCAAACCAACGCTCGTAGCTGGTATAGCCTGCAGGTTGGAAACCGTTACCATTGTAGCTGCCACCATCCATCAAATCCCAAGAGCCCATGCCTGGACCTTGAACGCCTTCTGACTCCTCACCATAGTCGATGTCGTAGAAGTCGGGATAGCCTAAGCAGTGGCTATACTCATGACACATGGTACCAATACCGTTTATATCTCCAGACTGTCCATTCAACTCCGGACCACAGGCATATTTGTTGACTTTCAGGTTAGTACCCACAGTCACAGGGCCATCACCGTCACCATCAAATTTAGCAGAATATAGGTCGTAGGCATGAGGCCAGATAGTATCATCTGCACCACCATCGGCAGCGCCTTTACCAGCATAAACCACGTATACCTGATCTACTTCACCATCACCATCCCAGTCATAAGGAGTCCAGTCGGATACTTGCTTCTTAGCCTTATTGACTGCTTCACAGACCATCTGGCCTGCATACATATCATTGCCATTCTCATCATTCTGACCATAATAGCTGGCATTCTGGCTTACTTGGACAGGACCCACAACGTCAAAATCCAGTTCAAACTTTCCACGACTCTGAGCCTTGAAGTAGTCGGCCATAGAACCCTTGAAGTCACCCTCAGAGAATCCCTCCTCATTGGCAATACGGTTGAAGAGTGCATTGTCGTGGTTGGCATCAAACTTCGTATCCTTGAAGTTCACTAAAATCATAATGGCCTTCTTCTTCCCTAAAAAAGATGAAGGATGACCAAACGTACGTCTTTGAACGCGCTGGGCATTGACCTTTGCTCGACGTGCTTTACCTTTCTGAATAACCTGCTGAGCATTAACAGCTACATAGGCATCACCCTGAAGAGTGTATGCCTGACCATTCTCAGCCTTCCAAAAATGTCCATGTTCGTCACCAACAAGAGTAGCGCGAACCTCGGTTCCATTCTGCAACTTCAGCGTTTTCCAGACACCTCGCTTAGCAGGAACAGCCATCATCGTCATGGTTATCACCATGAGTGATAGAGTTAACAAAACTTTCTTCATATACTTCATATTAATTATAACTTGATATACATCAAAACGCGCGAAGAGTACAAAGGTAGAGAATCTCTTAATATCTAGCAAATTTGCAGCTCTTAATTATAAATAATTAACGATTTGTCTTTGAATCAGGTAATCAGTCTTTTATTAATCATTATTTTTTTTGCTCTCAAAGAAGTTAAAAAATGGGGTAAGCCTACATTTTGCTAATTAAAACATTGAATATCAGTTTGTTAATATATGTAGGCTTACTTTTTAAGCCTACATACAGCCTACATAAACTGGATGTTATTTATCAGCTGTAGCCGTCTCTGTATCAGCTGTAGCCGTCTCTGCATCAGCTGCTCCTGTGTCTGTATCAGCTGTATAAATAATAAATTCTCTAGATAATTTCGAAAATTCTCTAGAGAATTTGACGAATTTACTAGATAATTCCCTCGCAAAGGCTTATGTAGGCTGTATGTAGGCTTAAAAAGTAAGCCTACATTACTTAAACATCTGTAAATAAGCATGTTGTATGTTGTAATGTAGGCTAACCCCACTTTTTCACTTCTTTGAGAACGAAAAAATATTTCGTCACAATTTCGGACTAAGGTATTAGAACCTTTTTCCCATCCACGATATAGATGCCATGAGTGGGATTGGCTACGCGCTGACCACTGAGGTTGTAGATGACACGCTTGCCAGAGAGTGAGGTGGTTTGTAAGGTCTCAATATTTGTACCACCAGCAACACTCACCTTGACACCTGAGATACGAGCATGCTTGCTGGAACTTCCAAACATGACGGTAACCTGCTGGGCGTTGCCCGTCCACTTACCATCGTCAAAGGTTGTGCTTCCTACCTTCAGTGTTTTATTGGGAGTACCGTCAACAAAGACAAACTCCAGACCGGTAATGGTTCCTTGTTGAACACTGAACCGCAACTCATTGTTAGGATAGAGGCGAATCTGCGAACTGTTGGCATAGCGGTTCTGACCATTAGCCAAAGAATACACAATAGTCACGCCGTTTTCTGTGCCCTCCAAATCCAGATTATCTGATGAATTGATTGCACCTGTATAACTCGTGCCAAAGAAGTCGGCATTCAGCATAATCTCGCCATCAATGGCAGGCTCTGGATCTTCCCCCTGCTGCTCAGAGGTAACTAGATAGAAAGCTGCTGCCTGATAGCTGCTCTGATCGTCCTTGATAGCCACCGCCTTGATAGTAGAAGTATTAGTAAGCTTGAAGGGAGCAGTATATACAGGGCTGTTAGCAGAAGCGTCAGCACCATCGGTGGTGTAATGGATGGTCGCACCCTCTGTAGCACAACTGATGGTGACAGTCACATTGTTATAATAGGTACCAGCATCAGGAGAGAAGGTCGGCATGGCAACAGTTGGCACATCAATCACCGAGCCGCCCTCATACTGGTCATAAGAGAAAGTATTGCCTTTCTTTGTGCCCCAGATATACTCTTCCAGTCCGGGATAGTCAACATAGGGATTGCGGTTTTTCTGCACTTCCTGCACAGCATTGTTACGTGCAATCTCACGTGCATCAACAGGGTCCTGACGCGACCATTCCAACATCTGGTTCAATTCCCAAGAAACCATACCGTCATCGGTAAAGATACCACCACTCCAGTTTCCACACTGGCTCTTATAGCAGGTACACATATAAAAGTAGATGCGTGCCATATCGCCCTTAATCTCGTCGGGGACTTCGAATACAGTGCCTGAGTATCCTGGGGTCTTGGAACTGCCTAATCGGCAATAGTCCTGATTGGCCTTGTAAGTTACATTAGCCACTTCACCAAACGGGAAACTAGAACGGCGATTGTTAACATAGCCGTCCGTAGGTACCACATGTACGATGTCCGACTTCATAGGAGAACGTTTGCTAAACCAACTCTGAGGCACAGAGTGCTCGCGGTTATAGCTGTCTCCCTCCTGCTTATAGCCACCAGTATCCTTGCCATGACGATAGCTGGTAGTACATGAATACCAGTCACGGACATAACCGTCAGGACGCGTATCTGTCAATTCATAGGCACTAATCAGACCATCATAGCTTACCACCTTTGGATTGGCGATAATGGCAGACATCGCTGTCCTAAGGTTCTCACCGCTCTTGCCATTAGCACTCTGGTAATAGGTTCCGGTATTGTTGGGGCCCTGTGCCCAAGCCCCACATACGCACGTAACAAAAAACGATAACAGTAGTAGTCTTGTTTTCATAGAAAATATAAGATTGTTAGTTAGTATCTTTTCAACAGGGCAAAGATACATACTTTTTTCTAAAAAAGCAAGAAAACTACTGTCTTTTTTTGTTTAGTACTCCAATACGAGTGTCTGACGGGGTTTCAGCGGCAGATTTTCACGCAGACTGTACTTCTGTCCGGTAATGACATCCTCGCCAACGGTCTGGTCGGAATCAAAGAGTTCTGCATAGCGTTTCATCTCCATCGTAGCATTACGACGCGTACCGTTAATAATAGTGATAACACCATGACGATGCCAACGACGGGCCACGACATAGACGCCATTATAAGGTATGAACTGTGTCTGATAGCCGCGGATGATGGTCTCGTTGCCCTGACGCCAATGCAACAGTTTAGAGAGCCAGTCAAACATCTCGTTCTCTATCTTCGTACGTCCCTCACGGGTGAAGGCGTTATGTGCATCGCCTGGGAAACCACCAGGGAAGTCCTTGCGCACATGACCATCGGTCACGGCTTTCGTTCCGTTCATCATAATCTCCGTACCGTAGTACAACTGCGGAATACGGCGCACTGTCAACAGCAATGCCAAGCCCTGCTTCAGAGCCGTGATGTCCTGTCCGTTGCCTAGGAAACGGTCGGTATCGTGGTTGTCAAGGAAGGCCATGACACTCGACGGATTGGGATACAGATAGTCGTAGCAGAACGAGTTGTACAAGCGGTTGAAACCACGCCACCAACCATCGGTAATCTCGTGCTTGGCAGAGTCGAGCTTCTCCTGGAACGAGAAGTCCATGACAGTCTTCAGGTAACTATTCTCTTCAGAGAGCTTACTATCCTTCTGCCAAGCAGCAGTATAGGCAGGCTCTGTCACCCACGTCTCACCCACGGTATTGAAGTTAGGATATTCCTCGTCCAACTCCTTCATCCACTGTGCCATTGGCTTGCGGAAAGCATACGGATAGGTATCCATGCGGATGCCGTCGATGCCTGCCGTCTCTATCCACCACTTACTATTCTGTATAAGGTAGCGCATCAGATGCGGATTGTTCTGGTTGAGGTCAGGCATGGTGCTGACAAACCATCCCTCTGTCGTTTCTTTCATATCCACCTCCGAGGCATAGGGGTCCAGCACGGGCGTCAGCTTATAGCTAGTCTGCAGGAAGTCAGTACCACGCGAATCACTGGTACCCCCCGACTGCTCCAGCCATCCGGGCAGGTTCAGCCAGTCCTTTGAGGGCAGGTCGGCCACCCAGGGGTGCTCGAAGCCACAATGGTTGAAAATCATGTCCATCACCACCTTCATACCCTTCTTATGACAAGCATCAATCAACTGACGATACTGCTCGTTGGTGCCAAAACGGGGATCTACCCGATAATAGTCTGTACAGGCATAGCCATGGTAGGTGGACCATTGGCCATTATCTGGTGAGTCGTTTTCCAGGATAGGCGTAAACCACAGGGCCGTCACGCCCAGATCAGTAAAGTAGTCCAAGTGCTGCTGCAGTCCTTCCAAGTCACCACCATGACGCAGCGAAGGTGCATTACGGTCTTCCTTGTAAGTGCGCAAACCTTTTATTTGTGCTTGGTGGTTGGCACCCTGCGCAAAGCGATCGGGCATCAGCAGGTAGAGCACGTCGCTGATGTCAAAGCCTTGGCGCTTATCACCCGACATTTCACGCTGTTTCAGCTGGTACTGTACGTCTATCTTCTTACCTCTCACCACTAGCTTCTCACCTCTAAATGTCAGTTTCATGGTACCGGGCTTGGCATCCTTTATATTAAGGTATACCAACAGATAGTTGGGCGAGTCGAGGCGTACCAGACTGTCAACGGTAACTCCAGGATAGTCGGTAGTCACCTGCTCCGCATTGCAAATGCCCTTGCCATACACCATCAGTTGCACTGTTGGGTTCTTCATGCCCACATACCAGTCGGTGGGGTCGATACGATCAATCGTTGTCGTACTCTTCTTCGCTGCAACCATAGTCAAGATATTAAAAATAAAAATGACTGTGAATAAGAATAATCTTTGCATAACTTGTCTTTAGTTAGTATTTCCAAGTGCAAATATAGTAAATATTTCCTTACCTTGTTGCACCTTTGCACAGATTTCTGACAAAACTATGCAAAAACGATTGCGCAACATCTATTAATCTAGTCGACGTTGTGGGGGAGGATATTTAGTAGGCTTCGCGATATTTGTTTTCATCCTTATCGTCGAGCATGGAGAGGTAGGACTGGTAACGGCTCTGGGCGATGTAGTGGTCTTCGACGGCTTTGAGTACCGCACAGCCGGGTTCATGGGTGTGCGTGCAGTCAGAGAAACGGCACTGCTTGGAGAACTCGAAGATTTCCTTGAAATAGCTTGTCAGTTCTTCGCGCTCCATGTCGAAGGTACCGAAACCCTTGATTCCTGGGGTGTCGATAAGGAATGAGGAATGAGGAGTGTTGAATGTTGAATGAGACTCAAGCGGAATCATTTCAGAGAAGGTGGTGGTGTGCATGCCTGTCTGGTGAGCGTCGCTGATGTCGGCCGTACGCTGGTTGGCGTGGGGAACGAGACGATTGATGAGCGTCGACTTGCCCACACCGCTGTTACCGCTGAGCAGCGTTATCTTGCCTTCAAGGAGTGGACGCAATGCCTCTACACCATCGCCCGTCTCTGCTGAGATGACACGACATTCGTAGCCGATGGTCTCGTAGAGGTCAATCATCATCTGCTGGTAGTGCAACTCGTCGTCGTTGAGCAAGTCCACCTTATTAAATATAAGGATGACAGGCACGCGATAAGCTTCGGCAGACGCCAGGAAACGATCGATGAACGTGGTGCTGGTCTCTGGTTTCGAGACGGTAATAACGAGCAACGCCTGATCGACATTCGCTGCAAGGATGTGGCTCTGCTTGGAGAGGTTAATGCTCTTACGGATAATGTAGTTGCGACGATCTTCGATTTCTGTAATCCAGTTGCCCTCACCAACGGTGACCCTGTCGCCTACAGCCACAGGATTCGTAGAGCGAATTCCCTTGATGCGGAAATTGCCCTTTACCTTACAATCAAGGAGCTGGCCATCGTCCGTCAGGACGGTGTACCAGCTTCCAGTATTCTTAATGACGAGACCTTTCACTTTTCACTAGCGAAGCGCTTAGACCGTCATGATTTCCTTGTTCTTGGCCTCCATCAGCTCGTCGAGCTTCTTGATGTACTTGTCGTGCAACTTCTGCAGGTCGGCCTCAGCATCCTTCTCCAAATCCTCAGAGAGACCGTCTTTGATAGCCTTCTTCAGTTTTTCCTTAATGTCAGCACGAACGTTGCGCACCTCAACCTTAGCCTTCTCAGCAATCTTGTTACACTGCTTGACCAGGTCGCGACGACGCTCCTCGGTGGGCTGGGGGATACCCAGACGGATAATCTCTCCATTGTTCTCTGGGGTGATGCCTACGTCAGAGTCCATGATAGCCTTCTCGATGTCGCGAATCTGCTTGCGGTCCCATGGCTTGATGGCAATGGTGCGTGCATCGGGAGTCGAGATGTTGGCAACTTGGTTCAGAGGAACCTTGGAACCATAGGATTCCACACGTACACCATCGAGGATGGCGACGTTGGCACGGCCTGCACGCACACGGCTCAGCTCCTCTTCCAGGAACATGGCTGCCATCTGCATACGCTCTTCAGCCGCTGATAAAGTCTGTTTTACGTCAATCATATTTTTCTAGTTTGTGTGATATCTGGCACAAAGATACAAACTAAAATTGGAGTATGCAAGGCATTTTATAAAAAAAGTCATAAAAAATTTTGTTAAGTGCCATAAGTTTTATACCTTTGCCTACATAAACCTATGATTCTATTAGCCTAAGAATGTTTCAGCATATGATTGAAATGTCGTTATGGAGCCCCAATTACTACGTGCTTGCAGTAGTGGCCATGCTGTTGGTGGTGATACTGGTTGTTGTTTCCTATAACCGGTTCTACATGAAGCGTGCCAATGAGGCCAATGCACGCAAGAAAGAGCAGAATGCACATCTGGCGCTAGTGCTACAAGCAGGACGGTTGCGCATCTGGAAGTATTATCTTGCAACCCGTCAATATCATTTCCTCTCTGAGGAAGGTAGTATGGAACAGCGTTACAATCCCATTGATTTCGCCCAGTTCTTCGACCGTGACGACTTTGAGAAGCTGCGCGCTATTATCTTCGATATCTGTGAGGGCAAGAAGTCTGGCGCTGTCCTTACGATGGTCAGCAATGCCAAGGACGAGGCCTACCTGCGCCATTACGAGGTCTCTGTCTCTGTTGACCAGCGTGACAGCAAGGGCCGCGTGCTCAGCATTTTCGGTATCCAGCACGACGTAACTGAGGAATATCGCCGTCTGGAGGCAGTCAACCAGTTGCTTTTGCGCTACCACACAGTCTTCAGCACGTCGCTCATTGATATGGTGTACTACGACAGCAACGGTGTCTTGCGCGATATCAATGAGCGAGCCTGCCAGTCCTTTGGTGTTCCTAACCGTGAGTTTGTGTTGAATAACGAGTTCCTGCTGAAGAATAACCCCATCTTTGCCGATGTGGACATAGAGACGATGTCTAATACGCATACCTCCTCCCTTGTCGATTTTGGCAACTATCAGGATCCTATCTATCATACGGAAACCCTTGGACTGACGGGTAAGAAAATGTTCTACGACTCCACCATCAACCCCATCCGCGATGCCAATGGTAAGCTGGAGGGTGTTTATATGGCAGGTCGAGATGTTACTGAGATGGTGGAGTCGTATCATCGCCAGAAGGCAGGTGCCGAAAACTTACGCAAAATTAACGAGGATATTCGCAGGTATATCTCCAATATCAACTACGCCCTGCGCATCAGCGATATCCGCATGGTGAACTACTATCCGAAGTCGTTCACGCTGGAGATGTCTGACAACATCAGCCAGTCGCAAATGAAACTCTCGCAGTTGCGTTGCATCCGTCTGGCTACGCCCCGTTTCCGTCGTACCGTATCGAGTGTGCTGAACCGCATGGACCACTTGTCACCTTACAATATACAGGTCAATATCGAGACGGAGATACGCGATAAGAAGGGTCGCCAGATATGGCTGCTGTTTAATCTGGTACCCATGCTCGACGCCAATGGTAAGGTAGAGCGTTACTTCGGCATGTGTCGTAACATGACCGATATGGTGGAGACAGAGAACCGTCTGGCCGTAGAGACCAAGAAAGCCCAGGAAACAGAGTTGCTGAAACAGTCGTTCCTGGCGAATATGAGCTATGAGATTCGTACCCCGTTGAATAATGTCGTAGGCTTTGCCGAACTCTTCAATACACCACATGACGAGGCCGACGAGCCTGCCTTCGTCGAGCAGATTAAGATTAACTCCAACAACATGCTGACATTGGTCAATGACGTTATGCTGCTGTCAAGCCTAGATGCCAATATGGTGGAATACCACAAGAACGACATCGACTTCGCCAAAACTTTTGCAGCTCATTGTCAGATGGGATGGAGCGATGCCTTGCCGCAGGTGAAAACCATCGTTGACAATCCTTACGACAGTCTGGTTATCAATATTGATGAGGAACACGTGGGCAAGGTCATTGAGAAACTCTGCTGGCTGTCGGCACTGACATTGAAAGAAGGCTTTGTCAAGGCCCGTTACGAATATCGTCGTGGCGAACTGCTGATAACCCTCGAGGATACTGGTGACGGTATCCCAGAGGAAGGTATGGCCCATCTCTTCGACCGTTTCGTGCATAATGTCGACAATCACCTGCTGGGTACAGGCCTCGACCTGCCTATTGTCCAGGCCATGGTAAACCAGATGGGTGGCACCATTGAGATAGAGTCTACGCTACACAAGGGCACCACTGCATGGGTTTCCATCCCCTGTGAAGCCAAGAACATTGAGAGACGTCACGAAGAAATTACTGCAAACACCACTGAAAACATCCTGCTATGACAATACTGACAATGACATACCTCCTGTTACAATCCTCATCGTATCTATCGCTATGGCCCTATCTGTTACTGGTGGTGGTTGTGTTGCTGCTCGTTGCCGTACTGATACAGAACCGCATCGTGCGCCATCGTGTCAACGAGAGCATTGCTTCGGCTACCTCTACCTACGAGATGATGGAGAAGGCGCTGAAAACTGCCGACAACGATGTTGTCATCTACGATATTGCTGGTAAGACTATCCGCAGACTGCGAGGCAACCTACTTCCCACTCCTGAAATGAGAGCTGAGGACTTTGCCCCTCATATCCATCCTGACGATGTTGATCAGTTCCTTGCTACTGTTCGTCAGGTGGCATCAGGCAAGATGAAGTCGGTAGAATACAGCTACCGTTGGAGAGTCAGCAAAGATGGTGAGGAACCTCGCTATCTCTACATTCGTAACAACAGTGTGGCGAAATATTCCCCAGGCAGTTCCACCCCTGTCAGCATTATCAGCGTACTCGTCGACGAAACCGACTTTCGCGAACATCAGCAGGAAGAAGAGGAGCTGACCAAGCGCTACCGCCAGATCTTCGAGGACTCTATCGTCGGACTGTCATTCTACTCTCCTGAGGGCTGGCTGCTTGATGCCAACAAAATGATGCGTGAGATCTGCCACTTCGACAGCGATGTCAGTGACGCCTTCTTCTCGAAGGTGAACCTTTTTGACATCGCTCCTTTCAACGAGGTGCTCGACCGCTATCATCCTAACGAATACCTGGCCTGTTCGCTGAGTGTTGTCCCTGAGCGTGAGATGTATGTCTATCTTGAGATTGGCGTACACCCCATCTACGATGACCAGGGTAAACTGATATACCTCTCTGTCGCTGCTCGTGACATTACGGAAGAGCGTGAGTTGTATCTGCAGGCCAAGCGCAACGACGTAGAAATCAAGAAGGTTAACGAATCTATACAACTTTACGAGAAGGAGTTACGCTACATGATGGACACCTGCGGCTTGCGGGTTTGGCGTATCACGCTGGACCGTAATGTCATTGAGTTCTATAAGGGTCTGAGCACGGTGGACAAACAGTTTACCCTGCAGCAGTTGAAGAGCATCTTCGTCAGTCAGGAAGACCCCTTCGTGCGTGACCTGGTGAATCCTGCCGCTGTAATTGATAAGCCACTAAGCTATATGGGACGCATGCATCCCGTGGTATCAGGCAGAGACGTAGAACCACAATGGGTGCAGATTAACAGCATTCCTGAATACGACGAGAAGGGTAACCTGAAGGGTGCCTTTGGCGTTTGGCGTAACATCCACCAGCTGATGCAGAAGCAGGAACAGCTGAGGCAGGAAACCGAGCGTGCTAACGACTCCGGTCGTATGAAGAGTCTCTTTATGGCCAATATGACCCACGAGATACGTACTCCGCTGAATGCCATTGTGGGCTTCAGCGATGTATTGCCGTTGCTGACCACTCCCGAGGAGCGTCAGGAGATGATTCGTCTTATCATGGACAACTGTGATATGCTGCTCCGTCTGGTCAACGACATTCAGGATGCTGCCTCGTTGGATATTAGCGGCGAGGTAGAGATGCTACCAACGCGCGTGGACTTCTCGAAGTACTTTGACGAACTCTGCGAACAACTGCAGCAGCGACTTCGTGAGCCTACCGTGACGTTTATGAAGGAGAACCCATATCCCGCCTATGTGACGATGATTGACGAGATGCGCATCCGTCAGGTCTATACCAACTTTGTCACCAACGCCGTGAAATACACCCATCAGGGACATATCAAAGTGGGCTACCGTAAGGAGTGGCGCGAAGAAGATGGTGAGAGTCGTGAGGGCCTCTATCTCTATTGCGAGGATACGGGCGACGGTGTTCCCAAAGAGGTGCAGGACAAGCTCTTCGAGCGTTTCTTCAAACTCAACGACTATATACAAGGTACCGGTTTGGGACTTTCAATTTGTAAGGCCATTGCCAATGCCTGTCACGGCTATATCGGCATGGACTCAGAGGGTGTGGGCTGTGGCTCTACCTTCTGGATGTGGATACCCTGTCAAGAGATTAAATCGTAAGAACTGTCAACCATGAGTAACCGTCATCGAATTCTTCTAACCCTTCTCGCCCTTCTTCTGCTGTTGCCGTTACACGCACAGGACAATGACAGCACAAGGATATTCAACCGAGAGCATCCGCTGGTCTATGAGGATGCCTGGGATTTGTGGCCCTATTCCTTCCTTAATGCCGAGGGAAAGCCCGTGGGCTATAACATCGACTTGGTAAAACTCATCTGCGATGAGTTGGGTATTCCCTATGTTATCCGCCTGAAGCCTACTCAGGCAGCCTTGCAGGATGTGAAGAACGGTGAAGCAGACCTCATGCTGGCAATGGCTGCCGACTACCATTCAGAATACGGAAAGGTGGGGACGTCCGTGGTCCAGATTTTTACCCATAGCGTGTTGTATCGGAAAGGAGAGTCTCTGCGCATCAGAAGTGAGGAAGATCTGCAACATAACACCTTCATCGTCCATGATGGCAGTTTCAGTCACCACCTCATGATAGAAAAAGGGTGGGAGAGTCAGGTTATTCCCTATAACGACATGCGTGAGGCTATACAGCATATCCATAACACCCCTAATCAGCAAATTGTCTGGAACACCTTGTCGTTGAAATGGCTTAAGTACACACTTCATTTTGACGACTTGGAGTTGGCACCCGTCAAGATGCAAAATGGCGAATACCGTTTCCTGTCGAACGATGAGGTGTTACTGAAACTTTTCGACGAAGTCTATTCCCGTCTGGAGGCTGAAGACATGTTACAGCCCATCCAGAACAAGTGGTTTTATCCTGAGCGTAAGGACAGTGGCATACCTGTGTGGATTTGGCTTGTGGTGGGTGCCATGATTCTGATGCTGCTGGCGGCCTTAGGATATTATGCGCTGTATCGTTTTCGTGAGAAGAAAATGACGAAAACCATTCGTCGCAGCAACAGTCGTCTGGCACATATCCTCAATACGTGGCATGTGCATGTGTGGACCTTCAATGTGGAGAATAAGACCATCACGATATTTAATGAGCAAGGAGAGATAGTGGCTGAAAACCAGCCGCCCACCATCTTCTTTAATCGTATGCAGGCCGAGGATGTGAAGCAACTCAGCAACGGCCTGTTGCAGTTGGCAGAAAGCCATCGTCAGAAGGTGAAGGTTGAGGTACATTCGAAACATAAGGAAACGGGCGAAGACAGGATTCTGTCTGTCGTCATGTCTGTCCTGCGACGCAACAAGCATGGCATGCCTGTTGAACTGATTGGTACCTATAGCGATGTTACTTCCGACCGTCAGCGCCAGCAACAGGTCAAGGACACTATGTTGCGCTATCAGTCTGTCTTTAACTCTGCTATGGTCGACAGTATCGTCTACGACAGCAAGGGTTTTATTTACGACATGAATGAGAAAGCCGGCAAAGCGTTCCCTGGCGGTAAGGAGGGGGCCCTCAAGAACCACGTCAATCTGCGCGATGTGCTTGGCGCTGACGTCTCGCTCGAAACACTTCAGCCGACCTATCTCACCCGTGTCTATGAGTCTGACCGTGATAGTCGTGTGTTTAATAAGGATATCCACCGACGCCTGATGTTCTATGAGTTGCAGCTCATGCCACTACGCGACGATCAGGGCCGTCTGTTGGGTGTCTTTGGTACGGGACGTGACGTGACGGAAGTTGTCAAGTCTTACCAGCGTCTGCAGCACAACCTGGAGTTGCAGGAGCATGCTAACGAGGAGATGAGCAACTACTTCCGCAACCTTGATTTCGTGTTACAGAATGGTGGTGTCCGTATGGCCAAGTATTCGCCCGATACGCATACCTTATTAATATATAGTGGCGTGGACCACGGGAAGAACGAACTGACACAGACCCGTGCGCTGTCACTTACTGCTGAGGACTCAAAGCGTCTTGCCCAGCGCATGCTGAACAGTATGGATAATCGTACGCTACAGCCACAGAAGGCTTCTTTCAATACCCTTATCCGTACCAAGAAGGGCATGCGCCTCAGCATTCTGCTGTCGTTCATTCCCGTGTTGGACGATCAGGGCAATGTCAAGGAGTATTTTGGTGCCTGTCGTGACATCAGTGAGATCAAAGCTACCGAGGACAAGCTGGCGCAGGAGAGTGCCAAGGCTCAGGAGACCGAGTTGCTGAAGCAGTCATTCCTGTCGAACATGAGCTACGAGATTCGTACTCCCCTCAGCTCTGTCATTGGTTTTGCTGAACTCTTTGAACTGGATCATGCTACAGACGACGAGCCTTTGTTCATCGAGCAAATCAAGAAGAACTCTGCGCACCTGCTGAAGCTCATCAACGACATCTTGTTCCTTTCCAGACTGGATGCCGGCATGATAGAATTCAAGCGGAAACCTATCGATTTTGCCCAGTTCTTCGAGTCTCGTTGCCAGTCTATCTGGCTGCGAGGACATCATGAGGGTGTCGAGTTCGTTTCTGACAACCCCTATAGTCAGCTGGAGGTTGAAATCGACGATCAGAATCTGGGACTGGTTATTGACCAGATTGTGGAGAATGCCACCGCTCATACCACGACGGGTATGGTGCGTGCCAGCTATGAGTATACTGGTGAGGGCATAGCGATGGCTTTCCAAGATACGGGTAGTGGTATCTCTGAGGACCGCATGAAGCAGATTTTCGAACGTTTCGTGTCGAGTAGCGGTCATGGTACTGGACTTGGTCTTGCCATCTGCCATGAGATTACTACGCAGATGGGCGGCAAAATCCGCATCAAGTCGGAAGTCGACAAGGGTACCATCGTGTGGGTAAGCATTCCGTGTAAGTGCAATGAAATAGTCAGGAAATAGAGTAGGGAGGATATGAAGATGAAACGATTGGTATTTTTCGCTATTACAGCTTTGTTCCTTGCCGCTATTCCGTCGGCAGCCGTTGCTAAGAACTATTATGGCTACACGGAAGAGAACCCGCTGATTGTGTCCTGTGACTGGGACTTCCGTCCTTTCGAGTTCCAAGATAGCAATAATGGTGAGCCGTCAGGCTATAATGTCGAGGTGCTTGACATGATTCTTGACCGATTGGAGATACCTCATAAGTTCGTCATGCAGGAGTGGCAGCCGGCCAGCGACATGTTCTTTAACCACGAGGCCGACCTGCTGCATGCGCTGTCGTCCAATTATAAGTCTCGTCCGTTTATACAGACTAAGAAGTATATCAACTATTATAATGTTTGTGCGGTGCGTCATGTAAATACACCTCCCTTTCCTGGTCTTATGTCCTTGCAGAGGGGTATTAGGATAGGTGTCAGGAAGGACGACTATGCCGCTGTGCTCATCCATGAACTTGACACGATACCTTTTGATGTGCAGTATATGTCGCCTAAAGAGGGGCTTACCCGTGTAAGGGCTCGTCAGTGTGACTATTACCTTTGGGGAACGATACCTCTTGAAAACAAGATTCAGGAACTGGCTCTCGACAGTCTGGTACTTGACGAGTTGGAAGGAGTGCCTGCAGGCGAATTACATATTGTTGGCTACGAGATGGATATCATTGATGCTATTGACGATCAGTATACCCGTCTGGAACAGGCTGGTGACCTGCAGCGCATCTACGACAAGTGGTTCCATCCGGAACGTATTCACGACGATGCCTCTCCCCTGGCTCCATTTATCCTGATAGGTCTCTTCTTGGCTGGCATTATCATCTTCATCGCCGGACGATTGCTGTCTCTGCGTGTGAAGGGTTCCGTGCGTCGTAACTCAGAGTTGAACAGCATTATGGCTCAGGCGCTTGAGATGGATGAATACTATGTCTTGGAGTATGACATTGTCCTTGGGCATGTCAAGAATTTACATGGCAATCTGTTGCCTGAATGGGGTATTCCCATTGAAGAGCTGATAGAACGTGTTGCCCCCGACGAGCGCGGTGAGTTCCGTGGACTGATAGAGAGCATGAAGCGTGGCGAGTGTGAGTCGTGGTTCCTGCAGCGTCGCTATAATTCTGGTACTAGCGAAGAACCCCTATGGAAGACCTTCATTGGTGGTGCCATTCTGGAACGTGAGAACGGCATACCTCGATATATCGTCCATACTGTCAAGGATATTACCAAGGAAATTGAGGAGGAACAGCGTACCAAGGAACTGGCCGACAAGTACATGAAGGTGTTTGAAACCAACATGATGGCTATGTCGTTCCACGATGCCAATGGATACCTCATCAACATGAACCAGCGCATGCGCGAGCTGCTGGAGATTAACGAGGAGCGTGAGCAGCATTTCCGCACGAATTCATTCTTGGAAGACCCGTTCCTGAAAGGATTTACCAATCCGGATGGTTTCGACTCTTTTCACGTCTGTGGACATATGCTTTATAAGGAGTGGGGACTCGACAAGTATATCGAGACGCGTGTCGTTCCCGTCAAGGACGATACGGGGCAGTTGGTTTACTATATCATCTCCTCTCGCGACATTACTGCCGAGCGCGACATGTATATGAGACAGCGTAAACACGAGCGGCAACTTAAGGAGACGCACGATGCCATCAACCGATACGAGCAGCGCTTGCGCTACTTGTTGGAAGAGAGCAACATGTATGTGTGGACCTTCAATCAGTACGAGCGTGTCATCCGCTTTACGCGTAGCCTGCGACAGGCTGAGTACTCTGTTTCCTTGGAGGATTATCTGGCAGGTATGGACAGGGAACAGCGTCCGGAGGCCGAGCGTGTGTTCCGTGAGCTGGTCATGGGCGGTAAGCCTTTCAATGTCATCCATCAGTTCGACTATACGCCTGTTACCGACCATCTGACGTGGTTCTCCATCAGTGGTATTCCTGTGCTTGACAAGAATGGACGCCCCAAGGAGTATTTCGGACTGGTACGAGACATCTCTGACCTGATGCTTGCCCAGAAGAAACTACGAGAAGAGACAGAGCGTGCCAACGATTCTGGTCGACTGAAGAGTGCCTTCCTGGCCAATATGACCCACGAGATACGTACGCCGCTGAACGCTATTGTGGGCTTTAGCGACCTGTTGCAGGTCATCGACAACGACGATGAGCGTCGGGAGTTCATCCGTATCATCCGCAGCAACTGCGACATGTTGTTGCGTCTCATCAACGATATCCTTGAGGCCAGCAGCATGGGACAGGCTATTGCCATAGAACCTGTGCCCATTGACCTGCCGCCAGCCTTCGACGACATCTGTCAGACGCTGGAGCAGCGTGTGCAGGGCACTGGCGTTGAGTTCCTGAAGGACAATCCTTATGACTCGCTGCCTGTGGTCATGGATAAGGGACGCCTGCAGCAGCTGCTGACCAATTTCGTCACCAATGCCGTGAAGTACACTACCGAGGGGCACATCCGTGTGGGCTATCGTAAGGAGTCGCGCGAGATAGATCGTCAGCGTCAGGAGGGGCTCTGCTTCTACTGCGAAGACACTGGGGCCGGTATCCCCAAGGAGAAGCAGGCTGCTGTGTTCGAGCGTTTCGTCAAACTCAACGACTTCGTGCAGGGCACTGGCCTCGGTCTCGCCATTTGCAAGGCTATTATTGATAGGTGTGGCGGGCGCATTGGTGTCACCTCTGAAGGCGAGGGCCACGGTTCCACTTTCTGGTTCTGGTTGCCCAATGAGATTGTCAAGAAATAGCTGTAACAATCTCAGATAATCGAAGTCATCGAAAAATGTGCTATGTTAGCAAACGCATTAGATACTAAAAAATCCCTGCAAGTTTTTAACTTACAGGGATTCATTTCTTGGGGTGCCCGGACGGACTCGAACCGTCGACATTCAGAACCACAATCTGACGCTCTAACCAACTGAACTACGGGCACCATGTTGGTTTTGCGGGTGCAAAGCAAATAATTCCCGTACTTTTTTCCGAAAATCTTTAATTTGCAGGCTGTGCAGGTGCTGCGGGAGCCTCTGCAGCGGGTGCTTCGGCAGCCTTATTAGCAGGAGTCTCTGCAGCAGGTGCGGCAGCGTCCTTGGTCTGGCTGGCACCAAAGCCGGGCAGATTGTTAGGATTGGTGACGGGGTTCTCGATGTTCTCCATCACTGAGCTGTCAGTGGTAGCAGAGGGAGCAACCCATGCGCAGATGATGCTGATGACAACCATGCTGGCAGCAAGTGCCCATGTAGCCTTCTCGATGAAGTCGGTGGTCTTACGAACACCTGCTACCTGGTTGTAGCCAGCGAAACTGGATGACAGACCGCCACCCTTAGACTCTTGAATCAGCACGATACCAATCATGAGTACGGCTGCAAGTACGATAAGAATTACAAATAATGTGTACATAATTTTTAAATGTTTTGATTGTTGTTATTTTTTCGTTGTTTTATTCTTGTTGTTTATAATGAGTTTCTCGAGGAAACGTATCTGGTCGGCAAAGTAGGCGTTCTTGTGCGGATACTTCGTGCTGAGACGAGTGATGATGTCTAGGGCTTTCTGGTAGCGCCCCTGCTTGATATAGATGCGTGCCAGTGTCTCGGTGAAGTACTCCTCGTCGCTGTCGTCAGCATTGCTGTCTTGCTGACTGTCGTCGAAGTCGTCCTGTGGCAGGTCGAGTGTGATGCGTCCCTGTTCCTGTTGCAGGAAGTTGTCGATGAGGTCGTGCCCTTTCAGCTGTGGGGCGCTGTCTGTAGTGACATCGCCCTCTGTCTCCAGCAGATAGGCCACGTAGTCGATGGCAGCATCGGCAGGTGTGGGGCGACGCTTCTTGTCCTTTGGTTCCTCGTCTTCGGGTATTGATTCGAGGAAGTTGTCGATGAGGTCGATGGTGCGGCTGGACTGGCTGTTGGCCTTTGGCTTCTGGCTGTTAGCCTTCGGTTTTTGGCGCAGCTGGTAGTGGGCAGCCTCGACCATGTTGAAGATGGCCTTGCGGTCGGTGATGTAGAAGGCGGCACGGCGCAGTTCCTCGTCGAAGGCGGCATCGTGGAGCAGATAGAGGTTCTGCAGCATGAGCAGTCGCGCCGTCTGGAAATACGGATTCAGCGCCAACATGGAGCGTAGCTCGTACAGCGTGTCGCGGTCGAGTCGCTCTGGGTGGTTGATGAGTTCCGTTAGTTCCATATCACTTTTCACTTTTAACTATTCACTTTTCACTAGCGTAGCGCCTATTACCAGTTCGCCACTGTTGCATTGAATATCTGGTCGCAGATGTCCTTACACATCTGAGTAACCAACTCTTCCTGTACTTCGTTGAGCGAGCGGGTGGTCTCGTAGCTTTGGTTAGCCGTAAAGGTGCGCTCAAAGTCTTCCGAATGGTTGGCATTATTGGTGAAGCGCACGTTGACAGTCATGGAGAGCTCTGTCTGTGCAGAATAGCCCTCAGCACTTACCGACTTGTTGCGCTGCTGGTATTGCGTGATTTCACCCTCTATCTTCAGGTCGCCGTTACGCTTAACCTGTGTCAGACGGGTGTGGGCCATGAAATGGTCTCTCAACTCGTTGTTGAACAGAGGCCCCATAGGTCCCCATACATAGTTGGAGCGGATAGGGAATTCAGCTATCTGGATGGTCTTGGTCTTGCTGTAATCGATGCTGGCTCCGTTGAACTTGTAGCTCACGGAACAGGCCGTCAGCAGCATGAGGGCTGCCAGACATGTCGTTGTCAGTATCTTACTTCTCCAGTCCATATTGTTTTAGTCTACGATATAGGGTGCGGTCGCTGATGCCCAGTTCCTGGGCTGCCTTCTTGCGATTGCCACTATTACGCTCCAGTGCCTTCTCCAGCATCTGACGACCAAGGTCGCTGAGGTTCAGACTCTCCAGCTCCGGCTCTACATACTCTTCAGCCTCGGCATCCTCTAGGGGTGAGAGGTGAGAGGTGAGAGGTGAGAGATTACTGCTCACTGGTGCCAGTTGGGTTGTTGGCAGTGGAGCCGCTGGCGTAGGCTTGGCAACCTGTACGTCCTCCATCTGTTTCTTCAGGGTGCTCATCTCGCGACGCATGTCGTTGACATTGCTGCGTAGCTCGAAGAGAATCTTATAGAGTATCTCGCGCTCGTTCTCAAACGAGTGTTCACCCTCGCTATGGATGGTGGCCAACTGTGTGGTCTCCTGGTCCTGCGGGATGAAGCGTGACAGAATCTCTGGTGTGATTTGTCGCTCAGTGCTGAGGATGGAAATCTGTTCGGTGATGTTCTTCAACTGGCGCACATTGCCTGGCCACTTGTAGCGCATCAGCAACTGCTTGGCATCGTCAGTCAGCACAATCTTGTCCATACGATACTTCTCAGCCATCTGCATGGCAAAGAGACGGAACAGCAGGACGATGTCCTCGCCACGCTCACGAAGTGGGGGCATCTGTACGGGTACCTGGTTCAAACGATAGTAGAGGTCTTCACGGAAACGGCCTTCGCTGATGGCTTGTTGGATGTTGACATTGGTGGCAGCCACGATGCGTACGTCAGTCTTGCGAATTTCCGTACCTCCCACGGGGATGTACTCGCCATTCTCCAGCACACGCAACAGACGAGCCTGGGTGGCCATAGGCAGTTCGCCAACCTCGTCGAGGAACAGCGTACCCTTGTTGGCTACTCCGAAATAGCCCAGCGAGTCGTTGATGGCCCCAGTAAAGGAACCCTTGACGTGACCAAAGAGCTCTGAGTCGATGGTGCCTTCAGGGATAGAACCGCAGTTGATGGCGAAGTATTTCTCACGGCGACGTGGGGAGTTGTCGTGAATGACGCGAGGGATGATCTCCTTACCCACACCACTCTCACCAACGATGAGCACACTAAGATCGGTCGGCGCCACCTGTAAGGCGACGTCGAGGGCGCGATTCAATGCTTCGCAGTTGCCCACGATGTTGTAGCGCTGTTTGATGCTCTGTAACTCTGTTGTTTTCATTCAGCCGTTTTTAGCCAATTTGGCCGCAAAGGTACAAAGAATTTCTGACATAATGGCACACTTTGGCAGAAATTTAACTATCTTGCTCCGTTTCAGGCGTTTCAGACTTCTCTTTTTTGAACAGGTCCTTAGAACGAGGCTGTGCAAAACGAGCCCTGTTGCCGTCCTCGCGCTTCTCGTGGAACAACTTGGGCAGCGGGTTCTTCAGCGGTTCGTCGTAGTTCTGACGATTGCGCCAAATGTCGATAGCTGTATAGATGGCCTGACGCAACGAGTTCTCGTCGGCCTTGCCCTGTCCGGCAATGTCGTAGGCTGTGCCGTGGTCGGGCGAAGTGCGCACGATGGGCAGCCCTGCTGTATAGTTGACACCGTTGTCCAGAGCGATGGTCTTGAAGGGGGCCAGTCCCTGGTCGTGGTACATAGCTAACACACCATCGAAGTAGTTGTAGCTGCCTGAACCGAAAAATCCGTCAGCAGCATAAGGTCCAAAGGCCTGGATGCCGCTCTCTGCCAACTGGTCGATGGCAGGCTTGATGATATCTTTCTCTTCAGCGCCCAGCAGACCATTGTCGCCAGCATGTGGGTTCAGTGACAACACAGCAATGCGTGGACACGAGATGCGGAAGTCGCGACGCAGTGACTGGTGGAAGATGGTGGCTTTCTCGATAATGGCCTCCTTGCTAATGGCTTTGGCAATGTCCTTGATGGGCAGATGGGTGGTGACGAGTGCCACACGAAGGGTCTCGTTCATCAGAATCATCAGTGCCTTCTTGCCGTCGCCCAGACTAGTCTCGATATACTCTGTGTGTCCTGGGAAATGGAAGCCCGGACTCTGGATGGTGGCCTTGTTGATGGGTGCTGTCACCAGTACGTCGTAGAGGCCGTTGCGATAGTCGGTCATGGCGCGGTCCAATGCACGGAAAGCGGCCTGTCCGGCTTCTGCGGAGGGCTGTCCCATTTCTACCTTTGTCTCGTCATCGTGACAATTCAGCAGATTGACGCGTCCATCACGAGCGTCATCGGCTTTGTTGATGATTGTGAAGTTCGTCTCCAGATTGAGCGTTTTCTTGTGGTAGGTCGCAATCTTGGGTGAACCATAGATGATGGGTGTGCAAAGTTCGAGAATGGCTGGGTCTTGAAAGACCTTCAGTATCACCTCGTAACCGACACCGTTGGTATCTCCTTGCGTGATAGCTACGCGAATTTTCTTTTCTTGTTCCATATTGTTGTTGTATTGATGGGGCTAATGGGGTTAATGGGATTGTTGGGACTGATGGGCTGTTGAAAGCAGGCCGCAGGCGGCGAAGATGTCCTGACCACGTGAGGCGCGGATGGTCGTCGTGATGCCGTGAGCGGTGAGATAGTCGCGAAGGGCCTCCATGCGCTTCTCGTCAGAGGCGGGCAGGTCGACATTGGGTATCTCGTGAAAACGGATAAGGTTGACGCGACACTCCAGACCTTCTAGCAGACGTACAATCTCGCGACCATAGAGTGGGGTGTCGTTGAGGCCGCCAAAGCAGATGTACTCAAACGAGCAACGGCGCTGGTGGGTGAAGTCATACTGCTTGAGCAGGGCTATCGTCTCCTCCAGTGGCATCGCTTTTTCGGCAGGCATCAGCTGCAGACGCTGTTCGTGGAGCGGCGAGTGCATGGAGATGGCTACGTGGCAGGGACTCTCGTCAAGGAACCGCTTCAGTTTGTTGCGAACGCCTACACTGCTGACAGTGATGCGCTTTGGACTCCATTGCCAGCCCCAGTCGGCTGTCATTATCTCTGTGATACGTAGTACGGCGTCGAGGTTGTCCATCGGCTCGCCCTGTCCCATGAAGACGATATTGGTGAGTTGGTCGACCTCAGGGAGTGCGTATATCTGGTTGAGAATGTCAGCTGCCGTGAGGTTGCCTTGCCATCCCTGTTTACCCGTCTGACAGAACAGGCAGTTCATCTTGCAGCCCACCTGACACGAGACGCACAGCGTAGCACGGTCGTGGTCGGGAATGAAGACCGTCTCGACAAAAAGAGAAGGGAGGGGTGATGGGGTAGAGGTGAGTACTGGGAAGAGATACTTGATGGTGCCGTCCTTACTGCGCTGACAGTCGATGGGCTCCATAGCGCCAACTTCGTATTCGGCACTCAACAATTCGCGATTGCGCTTCGACAGATTAGTCATCTCGTCGATGCTCTTCACATGTTTCTCGTACAACCACTGTGCCACCTGCTTTGCGGTGAAAGCAGGCATACCCAAACTGCCGACAAGAGCCTTCAGTTCCGTCGGAGTAAGTCCCAAAAGTCTTTTCTTTTGTGGATTCATGGGTGCAAAGGTAATAAATTTAGGTGAAAAGTGAAGAGTGATGAGTGAAAATTTTGCAGTTATGGCATAATAATTCATAATTCGTAATTCTTAATTCCTAATTATTTTGTATCTTTGCACATTATTACACAATAAAACAAAGCAAAATTCATGAAACAGAAAACAGATTGCTTCATAGCCTGCCAGTCTTTGGACGACGTGATGCCTGCCGTAGAGCAGTTGCGCCGTAGCAGGGTGGTCAGGCATATCTTCCTATTAGTCAACGAAGAACTGGCTGCACAGACAAAGGCTCCGCAAGACTGTACGCTGCTGGTAACAAAGGACCTGACGAGTAGCGCTTTTGTGGCCTTATTGGCAGAACATGCTGTCGCCTCTTATGTGTTGCTGTGTTTGAAACCTTTTGCGCTTCAGCTAGGGGAATCGGCTCTGGAACGCATGATGCTGGTGGCTGGCGATACGGAGGCGGCTATGCTCTATAGTGATCATTACACGATGGAGCAAGGTGTCAGAAAACAGCATCCCGTCATTGACTATCAGCAGGGTGCCTTGCGTGACGATTTCGACTTCGGTAGTGTCTGGTTGGTGCGTACAAATCTCTTACAGCAGTATGCTGCCTCAGACCATGAGCGTGAGTATCAGTATGCCGGTATGTACGACCTGCGTCTGTTCCTGAGTCGTGAGGGTAGTCTGTTCCACCTAAACGAATACCTCTATACTGAGGAAGAACGCGACCTGCGTGCCTCTGGCGAGAAGCAGTTTGACTATGTGAATCCCCGTAATCGCGAGGTACAGATAGAGATGGAGCAGGCTTGTACCGACCATCTGCGTAAGGTAAACGCATTGGTCGACACTTCGTTGTGCCGTGATGTGGACTTCGCTGAGCAAGACTTTGATGTCGAGGCGTCTGTTGTCATTCCCGTTTTTAACAGAGAGAAGACTGTCAAGGATGCCGTAGAGAGTGCCCTGTCGCAGAAGGCGTCGTTTAAATATAATGTCATCGTTGTGGACAATCACTCTACCGATGGCACCTCAGAGATTCTATCTGATTTGTTGTCGCAATATGACAATAAGCTCTACGTGATTGTACCTGAGCGTACTGACCTTGGTATTGGCGGCTGCTGGAACGAGGCCATACAGAGCGCTTTCTGCGGACGTTTTGCCGTACAGTTGGATAGCGACGATCTGTATTCATCGCCCAAGACACTTCAGACTGTTGTCGATGCATTCTATGCACAGAAGGCTGCGATGGTGATAGGTTCGTACCGCATGTGCGACTTTGACCTGAATACCTTGCCCCCAGGACTTATCGACCATAAAGAGTGGACGGACGAGAATGGTCCAAACAATGCTCTGCGTATCAATGGATTAGGTGCTCCACGTGCCTTCTTTACACCATTATTGCGCCAGGTAGGATTCCCCAATACCTCGTATGGCGAGGACTATGCTTTGGGATTGATGTTCTCGCGTCGTTACCGCATTGGTCGCATCTTCAATGAACTGTACCTCTGTCGTCGTTGGGGTGGCAATAGCGATGCTGCCCTGTCTGTAGAGAAGGTCAACGCCAACAACCTGTATAAAGACCGTTTGCGCACGATGGAGCTGCATGCTCGTCAGCAGATGAACCAGGGCGCTAACGATGTCTTGAGTGAATCGCCTCTGATGCGTTTCTTCAATCGTCAGTTGCAGGTATGGGGCGATGTGCGCCAGCGCTATCGCGACCTGGAAGGTGTGCAGACTCGTGAACTGGTGTCTGACACGCTGACGATGACTGTCCAGTGGAACCCTGCACGTATTGCTTCGACAGGAGCCAAGATTGATGCTAAGTCGATAGCCGAGCGTCCCTGCTTTCTCTGTGCCAAGAACCGTCCGGCAGAGCAGATGCACCGCGTCATTGATGGTAAGTACGAGTTGCTGGTCAATCCGTTCCCCATCATGCCCGTCCACCTCACGTTGCCCACGCTGAAGCACCAGCCACAACGCATTCTTCCTATGTACGACGAGATGGTGCGACTGGCCCAGCGTAACCCAGATCTTACCTTGTTATATAATGGTCCTCAGTGTGGAGCTTCTGCTCCCGATCATGCTCATCTGCAGGCTGTCTCGACGGGTTTGCTGCCTTTGCAGACCTCGTGGCAGCGCTTGAGCCGTAACCTGTTGGAGGTTATCAAGACTGACGACGACAATGGTATCTGGCAGGTTGTTGACTATCCTTCAGCCGCTTTTGTCATCAAAACCAATAATACACAAGCTGCAGAACGTCTGTTCCGTCGGCTCTACGATACACTGAAACTTCCTTTGCTGTCAGGACGTCCGGAACCCATGATGAACATTATCATGTGGAGTACAGGCGATCAGTTGCTTAGCGTGGTACTGCCTCGCAGAAAGCATCGTCCCGACTGCTATACTGCTGAGGGGGATGCTCAGTATATCATTTCACCAGGAGCGGTGGACATGGGTGGCCTGATTATTACGCCACGTGAAGAAGACTTCCAGAAGCTTACGGCAGAACAGATGGTAGCTATCTATCAGGAAATATCGCTGACGCCCGATCAGGTTCAACGTGTGGTAGAGCATCTGCAGAAGAAGAGCGCCATGGCTTCGTCACCATTGTTTACCTCTAAGGTAGAACCTACCGTTACTGTTGGTATCGTGAGTGGCGAGAAGATCCATTTTGCACTCAATGGTGCCTATGTGGCTAAGGGTGAGACCATTGAGGGCGACCAAATGGTGGAATTCTCTGAGGGAGGTATCCTGTGGAATGGCAACCAGTATCGTGAGTTGACTTTCTCTCCGCAGTCACCGCAGTCGTCGTTCTCGTTGTTCGACGTGACCATAGGTGTGAACTTCCATTGGGAACGCAAAGAGACGCAGGTATTCTCTGGGACACTGCGCCTAGTGGTGGAGAGTGATAAGATTGTGGCTATCAATGAATTGCCGGTAGAGTCCTACCTCGCCTCTGTCATTAGTAGCGAGATGAAGGCTACGGCTGGTGTCGAGTTGCTGAAAGCGCATGCTGTGATTAGTCGTTCGTGGCTCTTGGCACAGATGCAACGTAGAGAGGAGAGCGGTGAGAAGCGCGATGGTTTCTTCTCCTTTATTAAAAAGGACGACGAGCTCATTCGCTGGTATGATCGTGAAGACCACACTATCTTTGATGTCTGTGCTGACGACCATTGCCAGCGCTATCAGGGCATTACCAAGCAGACCAGCAAAGCTGTCGAACAGGCGCTGAAGGCTACGCGTGGACAGATTCTCTGTTACGAGGATGAGATATGCGATGCCCGCTTCTCGAAGTGTTGTGGTGGCGTCACTGAGGAGTACCAGTATTGTTGGGAGGATACGCCCAAACCTTATCTAGTCAGCGTGGAAGACCCGTTCTGTAATACCAATGACAAGGAAATCCTTTCACAGGTGCTCAACGACTACGACCAGGAAACCAACGACTTCTACCGCTGGACGGTAGAATACAGTGTGGATGAGATTTCTAATCTCATCAATGAAAAGTTGAAGGACGACTTCGGCACCATCACCGACCTCATTCCCTTGGAGCGAGGCAAGAGTGGACGCATCTGGAAACTGAAGATTGTGGGTACGAAGAAGACCTTCACCATCGGTAAGGAGTTGGAGATTCGTCGTGCACTCAGCGAGAGCCATCTCTACAGTTCTGCCTTCGACGTGGAGAAGACCGCTAACGGTTTCCGCCTACATGGTAAGGGCTGGGGCCACGGCGTTGGCCTCTGCCAGATCGGTGCCGCTGTGATGGGCCAGCAGGGCTATACCTATGAACAGATTCTCCTGCACTACTATCGTAACGCAGAAGTCAAGAAAATATATTGATAATGGAAAAGCAAAGAAATCCGTGGTGGTGGATTCCCACCTTATATATTGCTGAAGGACTGCCTAATGTGGTGGTTATGACAGTAGCTGTCGTGATGTATATGCAACTGGGTATGAGCGATACCGATATCGCCCTGTATACCGGTTGGCTAGGACTGCCTTGGGTGGTGAAACCCCTGTGGAGTCCGTTCGTGGACCTCTATAAGACCAAGCGCTGGTGGGTACTCGCCATGCAGCTGTTGCTGGGTTCTTCATTGGCTGGCGTGGCCTTTACGCTGAATACGCCGTTATGGTTCCAAGGAACTATGTGTTTCTTCTTCCTGATGGCGTTTAGCAGCGCTACACACGACATTGCTGCTGACGGCTATTACATGTTGGAACTTGACGACCACCAGCAGGTGTGGTTCGTAGGTATCCGTAACACGTTCTATCGTCTGGCCGTTATCTTTGGCAATGGTGTGCTTATCCCAGTGGCAGGTATGCTACAACTGGTGTTCCGCAACCAGAAAGCTTTCACGTGGAGTCTTGTGTTCTACGGCTTGGCGGCCCTTTTCATCGCTATCTGGCTATATCATGCCTATATTATGCCCCGCTCGCAGAATGACCAGCGACATCAGACCAATGCCCGTGAGGTGGCAACGGGTATCGTGACGGCTTTTCGCACCTTCTTTCAGAAGTTACCTGCTAAAGAAATGGTTTATGCCATACTTTTCCTCTTATTCTATCGTTTCCCAGAGGCCTTGTTGGGCAAGATGAGTGTCACGTTTCTCATGCGCCCACACTCAGCAGGTGGTTTAGGACTGTCTCCTCAGGAATTCGGACTGGCCAGTGGCACTATTGGTGTGATAGGTTTGACGCTGGGCGGCATCCTTGGTGGACTTTTAGCAGGTCGCGATGGTTTCAAACGCTGGTTATGGCCAATGGTATGTGCTATTACATTGCCAGATATTGTCTATGTGTATATGAGCTACGCTATGCCCGATAATCTGGTACTTATCAGTTCGTGTATCTTCATCGAGCAGTTTGGCTATGGACTTGGTTTTACCGCATTGACGCTCTACATGCTCTATTTCTCGAAGGGGAATTTCCAGACGTCACACTATGCTTTCTGTACGGCCATCTCATACCTTGGGCTGATGTTGCCAGGCATGCTGTCAGGATGGATGAAGGATATGCTGGGTTATCGCACCTTCTTCATCATTGTCATGTTCCTGTGCCTGATAACCTTTGCTGTGACAGCATTTATCAAGGTTGACCCGGAGTTTGGCAAGAAGAAAGGGTAGGGGCCTGCGCCTATTCTCCTACATCATTTTAGGTATTTCCCTACCGACTATTAGGAATTTCACCTTGCGAGGCTCGTGGAAAGTCTCTATCTTTGCAGTACAGAAAACAAGAATGTCGAACTCTTTAAAATGTACGATTATGAAAAAGATTTATACTTTCCTCGCAATGGCAATGATGACCATGATGACTTTCACCAGCTGTGACCGTGATTTTGAAGATCGCATGGAGGCTCGCACCCTCGAAGGCACCTGGACTGGATATATAGATAACTACTATTACGACCGTTGGGGCTTGACAGGTGATTCTTATCGCACCGCTTTCTATTTCGAGCGTGAGAATGCTTATGGTGGCTGGGGCTACGAAGTTGACTACGATGCCCGTCGTCCGTCAGACTATTGGTATTGTGATTTCAAGTGGGAGGTTGCCCATGGTAACATCCGCATCCAGTACTACGACCGCGACTACACCGACGTGATTATCTACGACTACATGTTGGACGACTACCACTTCAGCGGAAATATGGATGATGGCTACTGCGATACCCGTACCCACTTTACGCTCAGCTACGATAATATGTTCAACTGGAACTACTGGATGACACGCGGTACCACTCGCGGAACTGGCGACGGCGAATACCACGCTACTGGCACAGGTTGTTTTGCTAAGCAATAATTACTAACTCATACAGATAGAAAAAAGAGGGCTTAACCCTCTTTTTTTATGCTTTTAATTACAGGATTTAGATTCCCAGTCCTCCTTCGTATGATGCATCAACAGCCTTCGACTGCAGGATGCGAGAGTAGGGAGGAACATCGTGCGTTAGCCAAATGTTACCACCGATGGTGGAGTGGTGGCCAATGGTGATGCGTCCCAGTACCGAAGCGTTGGAGTAGATGGTCACATGGTCCTCGATAATCGGGTGACGAGGCACGTTGAGCATGTTGCCGTCAGCATCGTACTTGAAACTCTTGGCACCCAGCGTGACACCTTGGTAGAGTGTGACGTGGTTGCCGATGATGCTGGTTTCACCGATAACAACACCTGTTCCGTGATCAATGGCAAAATACTCACCGATGGTAGCACCCGGGTGGATGTCGATACCCGTCTTCGAGTGTGCCTGCTCCGTGATGATACGTGGAATGACGGGCACCTTCAACTCGTGCAGACGGTGGGCGATGCGGTAGTGGGTCATGGCGTTGACTACAGGATAGCAGAAGATAACCTCGCCATAGTTGGGAGCGGCTGGGTCGTTGTCAAACATTGCCTGAATATCTGTGTAGAGCACACGTTTCAGCTCAGGCAAAGTGTCGATGAACGCCAGTGTCAGTCGCTCGGCTTCCTGATAGACCTGCTCTTTGGTCTTGATGCAGTCACAATCTTCACAGAATTGCAGTCCGTGGGCAATTTCCTTCTGGAGTAGGCGCTGCAGTTCTTGCATGTGTACACCGATGTTGTACGAGCGGATGGTCTCGTCGGGCTGCCGCTTGTTGAAATAGTCGGGGAAGATAATATTCTTCACCAGCGTCACAATCTGTTTCACCTTTTCTACCGATGGCAATGGGGCTATCGTCTTCGGCATCATGCGTACCTCTGGCTCCGTATGACGGGAGAGAAGGTCCACGTTCTTCAGTAGGATATCGTTGTTCATAATTCACTCATCATTATTCGTTGTTCATTAGGCTGTCAGACCGCTATCACGATAGGGTGTGTGAGTCGAAATACTGCTGTACGTCCTCCTTGTAACTGTCAGAGATGGGCAGATACTGATCTCCGAAGACGATGCGGAAACGCTCAATAGCCTCTGCCTTCGACATGTGGACGATGTATGAACGGTGGGTACGCAGGAACTCCGGACGTGGCAGGTAGTCCTCCAGTTTTTTCATGTTCATCAGACTCATAATCTTCGTGCCGTCTTGCAGGTAGATGCGGATATAGTCCTTCAGTCCCTCGATATAGAGAATGTCATCCAAGGCGACGCGTACCAGTTTGTAGTCGCTCTTCACATACATGAAACGGTCGGTAGCATAGGTTTGTTGCTTCTGGGTAATGCTGAACCACTCCAGCGCCTTGTTGGAAGCCTTCAGAAAGTCCTCATAGCTGACGGGTTTCATCAGGTAGTCCAGGGCCGACACTTTGTAGCCTTCGATGGCATACTGCTGGAAGGCGGTGGTGAAAATCACTTTCGTGTCTTTGGGCAGTATTTTTGCAAACTCAATGCCTGAGAGTTCGGGCATCTGTATGTCGAGGTACAATAGATCTACCGGATTGTTGCGTATCTCCTTCATGGCTTCTACGGCACTTCCGTAGGTGCCGACAAGGTTCAGAAACGGTGTCTTCTCTGCGTAGCTCTTCAGCAGACCTGCTGCTAAAGGCTCGTCGTCGATAATGGCGCAGTTGATAATCATAATTGAATGGTAATTATTGAATAATATGTTTTGTTATCATCTTTGGTGCCTTGCTCCCAAGTGTAGCGGTTGGGGTAGGCGAGTTCAAGGCGGCGCTGGACCTGTTGTAGTCCGATGCCGTGACCGCTATGGTCGGAAGAGGTCTTGGGGTTGTTCGAGTTCTCTATGGCGCAGACCAGTTGGTGTCCATCGGTACTGATGTTGATATGTATAAACGATTTCTCTGTTGGGCTAATGCCGTGCTTGAAGGCATTCTCTATCAGCGAGATGAGAATCATTGGGGCCACCTCTATGCTGCCTGCAGACTGTTGGGCGTTGAAGAGAACCTCTACGGACTCGGGCAGTCGGAGGCGCATCAGTTTGACGTAGTTTTCCAGGAACTCTGTCTCTTCCTTGAGTGGAATCATGGGTTTCTGGTAGTCGTAGAGGATGTGGCGCATCATCTTCGACAACTCCTGAATGGCCTCTTGTGCCTTGGCGGCGTCAAAAGCAGTCAGTGCATAGATATTGTTCAGCGTGTTGAGCAGGAAGTGGGGGTTGATCTGGTTGCGTAGGTTACGCAGTTCGGCTTGTGCACGGGCGGCTTCCAGCTCTTTCAGCCTCTGGTCGGCAGTTACCCAGCGGCGTGCCAGTGCCAGTGCCGTAGCACCCGCTGCAAAGACTGCCAAGTTCAGACTGTCGCGTAGAATATACGTAAACGTTCCCAGCGTGTCGGTGTCGCGGTGCATGCGTGGCATGAAGATATCGTTGGCCCAGTCCATCCAGTAGTGCAGGAATGTTCCCAGTGACGAGATGAGCACGATATTGATGAGCAGGTCATAGCGGTGCTTGCCTGATACGAAGTACTTTGGTGCCAGGTACAGGTAATTCGTGTAGAACACAATCATCAGCAGCAGTGGCTGCATGGAGATCATCAGATAGTGGGGTAGGGTAATACCCGTTCCTCTCCAGAACGTCATGGGCGACAGGAACATATACGCCCATAGCGTCATATGGCAAGCACCAGCCACATGCTTGTTGATGGAGAACTGGAAATTATACTTTTCCTTACTCATGACGGATAGCTTCTATCGGGTCCATGTTGGCTGCCTTTTGGGCAGGGATATATCCAAAGAGTACGCCAATGCAGACGCACACGAGGAAAGAGACATAGATAGACCATGCTGGTACGCTCGACGGCATACCGAAGGATGCTACGGCAGTGCTGGCGGCAACGCCCACGAGGACACCCAGCAGACCACCTGTGACGCTGATGAGTACCGACTCTATCAGGAACTGTAGCGAGATAACGGGGCCTGTGGCTCCTACGGCCATGCGCAGACCAATCTCCTTGGTACGCTCGGTGACGCTTACCAGCATGATGTTCATAATGCCGATACCGGCCACGAGCAACGAGAAGGCGGCAGCAACGACGAGAATAATGGTTACGGTATCCATCGTGCTGGACATGGTTTCCATCATTTCTGCCTGCGAACGGATGGTGAAGTCGTCAACGGCCTCGCCCTTCAACTTGTGGTTGTCGCGCAGCATCTGTGTCAGTTCCTCAATGGCAGCATCGCTCAGCTCTTCGGTGAGTGCCGAACAGACAATGCTGGAGAAGTAGGTCTGGGCGGCAATACGCTTCATCACGGTGGTGTAGGGCGCTATGACGACGTTGTCCTGGTCCATGCCCCACGAGTTGTAGCCCTTCGACTTCAGCACACCAATGACACGCATGGGGATGCTCTTGAAGCGGATAGTCTTGCCAATGGGGTCGTGACCGTTGAACAGCTCCTTGACGACGGTGGCACCAATGACGCACACCTTCGCGGCTTTCTTAATGTCTTCTTCAGTGAAGCAGTCGCCTTCCTCCACGCTCCATTGCTTGATATCGAGATACTCCGTCGACTCACCATACATCGAGGTGGTGGTATTGTTGTTGCCATAGATAGCCTGACCGCTAGCGGTAACTTCAGGAGACACCTTGCTGACGAACTTCTTCTCGCGCATGATGCGTTCGTAGTCAGCTATCTTCAGCGTCTGCATGGCCGACGGGTCTTGGCGCACACCACCACGCATGTCGGCACCCGGACGGATGGTCAACAGGTTGGTACCCATGGTGGACAGCTCGGCGCGGATGCTCTCCTTCGAGCCCTGACCGATTGACATCATGATGATAACGGCAGCCACACCGATGATGATACCCAACATGGAGAGGAATGACCTCATCTTATTGTTGGCTACGGCCCTGATGCTTATCTTAAATAGGTTCAGTAAATTCATATTGTCTTACTTCTTACATCTTACTTCTTACATCAATCGTCCACAGGTGCTGGCAACTTGGCGAGGGCCTCTGCTGCTGACTTGATATTTTCGTTGATAGTGTCCTCACGAATCTTGCCGTCGCGCAGGTTGATGTTGCGACTGCTGTATTCGGCAATCTCAGGGTTGTGGGTCACAAAGATAATGGTGTGCCCTTGCTTGTAAAGCTCCTGGAACAAGACCAGCATTTCGAACGATGTGCGCGTGTCCAGGTTACCGGTAGCCTCGTCGGCCAGCAGCACGGCAGGCTCGTTGACCAGCGCGCGGGCAATGGCTACACGTTGCATCTGACCACCCGACATCTGGTTCGACTTATGCTCCAAGCGGTCGCCCAGACCTACGGCCTGCAGGGCTTTGATGGCAGCCTCGCGGCGTTGCTGGGCATTGTACTTCGAGTTGTACATCAACGGCAGCTCCACGTTCTCTACGGCGGTGGTCTTCGCCAGCAGGTTGTAGTTCTGGAACACGAAGCCAATCTTCTGGTTCCTCAGGTGAGCACGCTGGGTCTTCGACATGGTGCGCACCGAGATGCCGTCCAGGAAGTACTCGCCGCTTGTGGGTGTGTCCAGACAGCCCAACTGGTTCAGTAGCGTAGACTTACCGGAGCCTGATGTTCCCTGGATGGTGACGAACTCGCCCTCGTAGATCTTGAACGAAACACCCCTCAGGGCCTTCACCGTCTCAGAACCCACCTGGAAGTACCGCTTTACATTCTGCAGCTCAATTACTACTTTTCTGTTATCTTCCATATTCTTCTTTTGGGCAAGGACTTCAGGACTTTATGGACTTTTTTGCAATGAATGAGTCCTGTCAGTCCTGTAGTCCTTGCTAAATTTACTTCTTCTGCTGTTGTCCGCCTTGCTGATTCCTGTTGTTACGTGGACGAGGCATGAAGGGGTTCTGTGCCTGCTGGCCAGCTTGTTCCATCTCGCCACCGCTAATCTTGAAGTCTACGAGGACGTCGGTGCCCTCGCTGATGCCACTGACAATCTCGGTCAGCATACCGTTGGTAGTACCAATCTCCACCTTGTGGGCCTTGAAAGTGTTACCCTCCAGCGTCCATACCTTCATGGGTACTTCCAGATCTTCTATCTGCTGTCCGTCCTTCAGCAGTGCCTCGTTGGGCGTAAAGCGCAGTGCCTTGGCGGGAACAGCCAGCACACCGTTCTTCTCCAACGTATAGATAGTGACGTTGGCAGTCAGTCCGGGCTTCAGCTTCAGGTCCTTGTTGGGGGCTGAGATGACAACCTCGTAGGTTACCACATTGCTGGTGGTGGTAGCCTCCTGGCGCACCTGTGTCACCTGTCCCTCGAACTTGTCGTCGGGGAAGGCATCGACGGTGAACGTCACGCGCTGACCCTCCTTGACGCCACCGATGTCGGCTTCGTCGATGTCAGCAATCACGCGCATGTCGGTCAGGTCCTGAGCAATGTTAAACAACTCAGGGGTGTTAAATGAGGCGGCAACAGTCTGGCCTTCCTCCACGCTCTTCGACAGCACTACACCGTCAATCGGGCTTGTAATGGTAGCATAGCCGAGGTTGGTCTGTGCCTTCTGTACGTTCTCACGACTGGAGGCGGCCGTCTGGCGTGCCTTCTCGTAAGAGAGTTTGGCCGACTCGTAGTCGTTGGCGCTGACCAGTCCCTTGTCAAACAGCGTCTGGTAGCGCTTGAAGTTGGAGGTCTCGTAGGCCAGCGTGCTCTCGGCACTGGTCAGGTCAGCCTTGGCGCGGTTCAGTTCGCTCATCAGGTTTGTCTTGTCGAGTTCGGCAATCACCTGCCCCTTCTTGACCACCGAGTTGTAGTCCACATAGAGCTTTGACACGATACCTGACACCTGTGTACCTACTGTCACGGAGGTCACGGGTTCGATGGTACCTGTGGCGGTAATGGTAGTGTGGATGTCCTGACGCTCAGCCTTGGCGGTCTCAAACTCCACAGTCTCTTCTTTCTTGCCACCTGAGCACATCCAGATGACGAGGGCTACGATGACTACTGCACCTATGCCCATCCATATCTTCTTATTCTTCATATTATATATTTATTTGTTTTCCTTCATAGAATTTCAGCAGCTGCTGCGACAGTATCGTCATATACTTCGACTGCAACTTGTTCTGCTGGGCGGTCAGCAACTTGTCCTTGCCGCTCAACATTTCCACGATGTTCTTCAGTCCCAGGTTGAACTGCTCCTGCAACAGGTCGTAGCTGGCCTGCTCGCTGTCAACAGATGCTGAGGCCGAGATGAACTTCTGCTGGTTGTTCACAGCATCGAGCCACAGACCTTCGATGGTATAGTACAGGTTATCCTCTTCCTTTCGGACCGATAACGTGGCCTGTTCCTGAGCTATTTTCGCCTTGCGGATGGAGGTCTTTGTCTTACGTCCGTCAAAGATGGGGACGCTGACGCCAACGCTGGCCGACAGTCCCAGACCGTTCTTCATCTGTTGGCCCCAAGATACCTGTGACATGCTGTTGGTTGATGTGCTGGCATTGGCAGACATGGTGACGCTAGGCAGGTAACCGGCCTTGGCACTCTTCAACTGCAGGTTGCTTGATTCGATTCCCAACTGGCCACTCTTGATTTCTGGACGTTGCATGAGTGCAGCCTCATAGACGCTCAGCATCGTGGGAATATCGGCCAGAGCCTGTTGGTCGCTGGTGACTGGAACAGCTATGTCGAACGTGCTCTGGTCAAGCAGTTCCAACTCGCTCTTCAACTGTTGCTTATATTTGGCCAACTGCGTCTCAGACTCTACAATGGCATATTCGCCGGCCACACGCTGAGCCGTCAACTGGGCCAGGTCAGCTTTCGACATCTTGCCCACTTCCACCATCGTGCGCCCGCGCTCCTCGTTCTTCTTACTGGTCTCCAGACTCTGACGGTTCACCTCGATGGCCTCCGTCATGTAGAGTATCTGCACAAAGAGCTTGGTGATGGTCTCCTGGATGTCGTTCGACGTCTCTTCAACGGCCAGCTCGCTCTGCTCTGCCGTCAACTTACTCATCTTCAGGGCATTGGTGTTCTGACCACCATTCCATACCGTCCACTGCGCATTCACACTGTACGAACCGTTATAGTACGTCTTGTCGGCACCCGACTCGTCAAACGGACTGTAGCCCACACCCTGATTGGTGTTGGCAGACACCGTGGGCAACAGGGCAGCCCTCGACTGCTTCACGTCCTCCTGGGCACTCTGCACCTTCAGCTTCGCCTGCTTCAGTGGGATGTTGTTCTCTTTGGCATAGTCGAGGCACTCCTTCAGCGTCCACTGCTTCTGGGCGTGGGTACCAAAGGCCACCAGCATCGCTGCCACAATCATAATTACTTTCTTCATATCTTCTTTATAGTCTTAACTTCTTCTTTTTATCGCTGCAAAGATAGATAATATCGACGAAACAACAAAATATTTCTCACTCTTTTTTGGTTTCTATAGCAATAATCTTCCACTTCCTCGATATTTTTCAGAAGTTTATAGGTATTTTAACACGAAAAGGTTTGGAATAATCGGGAATAATCGCTATCTTTGCACCCAAACGTAACAACTAAAAACTAAACAAATATTATGGATAAGAAAGACAGCAGGAACGAGATGAGTCGCAGAGAGTTTCTGCGCAAGTTGGGAATGGGCGCCGGTGCTGCTGTGGCTATGGGCATGATGCAGCCTTTCCGTATGTTTGCGCAGGACGAGCTGAAGGTGGTTCCCAGTCGCATGACGTATCGTGTGCAGCATGGCTCCGGTGAGCAGATCTCGTTGCTGGGCTTTGGTATGATGCGTCTGCCCAATAACCAGGACGAGGTAAACGAGCTGGTGGACTATGCCATCGAGCACGGCGTGAACTACTTCGATACTGCTCCGATGTATATGGGCGGTCAGTCGGAGGTGCTGACGGGTAATGCGTTGAGTCGTCACCCCAGGGAGAAATACTATGTAGCTACAAAGATGTCGAATCAGCGTCAGAATCTCTGGGGCTTCGATGACTGCAAGCGGATGTATGAGAAGTCGTTTGAGCGTCTGAAGGTGGACCATATAGACTACTATCTGCTGCACAGCATTGGCGGTGGCGGTATGGAGGCATTGAAGGGCCGTTTCCTGGACAATGGCTTGCTGGACTTCCTGCTGAAGGAGCGCGAGGCCGGGCGTATCAAGCACTTGGGTTTCTCGTATCATGGCGATGTGCGCCCCTTTGACTATTTGTTGGATCATCAGGATGAGTACAAGTGGGACTTCTGTCAGATTCAGATGAACTTCCTGGACTGGCGCCACGCATCGATGGGTAATGGTTGGAGGAAGGATGCCGATGCGGAATACCTATACAGCAAGTGTGAGAAGGCGGGTGTGCAGTGTGTCATCATGGAACCCCTGCGAGGTGGTGCCTTCGGACGTATGGCCAAGGAACTGGTTAAACAGTTGCAAGATGTTCGTCCTAACGACAGTACAGCACGATGGGCTTTCCGCTGGGTAGGGTCCTATCCGAATATCCTGACGACGCTGAGCGGCATGAACCGTATGGACCACCTGAAAGAGAATGTCGAGACCTTCTCGCCATTGGAAGTGTGTACTGAGGCGGAGAACACGTTGCTGGCACATATTGCTGACCAGATGTCGGGCTTCCCCACCATCCCTTGTACGACATGTGCCTATTGCATGCCATGCCCCTATGGCGTGGATATTCCTGGCAACTTTGCCTATTACAACGATGCCGTCAACAGTCATATCCTGCCGTTGCCCGACAAGACGGCGGCCGACTACGCTACGAAGAAACAGCAGTTTGCTGACGGACTGCGCCAGGCGTTGCCCAACACCGAGACGTGGGCCAGAAGTTGCGCCGACTGTGAGGAATGTCTGCCGAAGTGTCCGCAGCAGATACGCATACCCAACCAGATGGCGCGTATCGTGGAACTGCTGAGACAACGGTAACTACAATAATTTCTGGAGACGGGAGCGGAGCTGGTCAGCTTCGCTCTTTCTGATGGAAAGCACCATTTGGCAGGTGCTACCCTTGTAGGTCTGCGAGACGATGCGAGGCTGCATATCCTTGACGATGCGCATGACATCGTTCATCTGAGGATAGGCAAAGGAATAGTTGATGAGTTCTTCAACCTGACGGGTTTCTATCTGAGCGTGGCTGATAGCGTCGGCTGCTGCCTCGCGGTAGGCAATGATAAGACCGCTGGTGCCAAGGTTGACACCACCATAGTAACGCACCACGACGATGAGGATGTCCGTCAGTTCGTTGCTGTTAATCTGTCCGAGGATGGGCTTGCCTGCTGTGCTTGATGGCTCACCGTCGTCGTTAGCACGGAACTCCGTGCGCTCGGCTCCCACCATATAGGCATAGCAGACGTGGCGAGCGTCGTAGTATTTCTTGCGGTACCCAGCCACGATATCCTTCACCTCGTCGACAGTGCTGACGGGATGGGCAAAAGCGAGGAACTTACTCCGTTTCTCGGTGTAATATCCCTCGCTTGTCTCTTTGATCGTTTTATATTCGTCAGTCATTCTTTCGAAATTTCGATGTGTCGAAATATCGATATTACGACAGTTTGTGGATGACCAAGCCTGAGCGCAGCTTCGGCTCAAACCAGGTAGCCTTAGGAGGCATGATCTTGCCGCTGTCGGCAATATCCATAATCTGCTGCATGGTGACAGGGTAGAGGGCCAGTGCGGCACGCATCTCACCATTGTCTACACGACGCTTCAGCTCGCCCAGACCACGCAGTCCACCCACGAAGTCGATGCGCTTTGAAGAGCGCAGGTCGCCAATGTTCAGTATCTCGTCGAGAATCAGACGGCTGGAGATGTCGACGTCCAGCACACCGATAGGATCGGTATTGTCGTAGGTGCCTTCCTTAGCCTTCAGGCTGTACCAGTGTTCGTCCAGATAAAGTGAGAACTCGTGCAACTGCTGAGGCTTGTAGATATCGGTACCCTTGTCTTCTACAGTGAAGTTCTTGCCGAGTGCGGCGAGGAATTCTTCTGAGCTCAGTCCATTCAGGTCCTTTACCACGCGGTTGTAGTCGAGGATGGTCAGCTGTGAAGCCTGGAAGCAGACAGCCATGAAGAAGTTATACTCCTCATCGCCCTTGTGGTTGGGATTCTGCTTCTGCTTCTCTGCACCAACGAGGGCTGCAGCTGCTGAACGGTGGTGACCGTCAGCGATATACAGTGATGGCATCTTGGCGAACTCAGCGGTGATGGTCTGCATATCCTTGTCGTCGTCGATAATCCAGAACTGGTGACGGAAACCATCGATGGGTGCAATAAAGTCGTACTCAGGCTCAGTGGCTGCATAGCGCATGATGAGCTCGTTGAGGATGGCGTTGTCAGGATAAGCAAAGAATACTGGCTCGATATTGGCATTGTTCACGCGGACATGCTTCATGCGGTCTTCCTCCTTGTCGCGACGTGTCAACTCGTGTTTTTTGATGTTACCCTTCATGTAGTCGTCGGTATGCGCGCAGACTACCAGACCATACTGCGTCTTGCCGTTCATGGTCTGAGCATATATATAATAATGTTCGCGCGCGTCCTGCACCAACCAGCCATTGTCCTGGAACTTCTGGAAGTTCTCAGCAGCCTTCTCATAGACACGTGGGTCATACTCTGAGGTACCTACGGGGAAGTCAATCTCCGGTTTGATGATGTGATACAGACTCTGGGCGTTGTCGCCAGCCTCGGCACGTGCCTCTTCTGAGTCGAGCACGTCGTAGGGACGGCTTTCTACCTTTTCTACAAGTTCTTTTGGTGGGCGAATGCCCTTGAATGGTTTAACGATGGCCATAATCTTTGACTATTTGACAATTTACTATTTGACAATCTATTTCTTGCGGACGGGGTCGCAAGTCAGTCCGCACCCCAGCTTCTTGAAGATTTTACGGTCTACCTCAGAGAGCATCACCGTTGAGTGTACCTGACAGCCACGCAGTTTAGGCAGCTGTTCCAATGCCTTACGGCACTGCTCATCGTCTTTTGACAGTACGCTGAGGGCTACCAGTACTTCGTCAGTGTGCAGACGAGGATTCTTGCCACCCAGATATTCTATCTTGGTCTTTTGTACGGGCTCTATCAGACTTTGTGGAATCAGTTTGGCTTCGTGGTCGATGCCGGCCAAGTGCTTGGTGGCGTTGAGCAGCAGGGCTGCCGAACAGCCGAGTAGGGGAGAACTCTTGGCAGTGATGATGGTGCCGTCCTCCAGTTCCATAGCTGCAGCAGTGTGCTCTGTCAGCTCCTGCTTGGCCTGTGCTGCTACCGTTACACGACGGTAAGCAGTCGTGATCTTGGCCTGATTGAACAGCATCAGAATCTTGTTGACCTCACGCTCATTGTCTGCTCCATCAGCCATCTTGTTGGTAGCCGTGTAGTAGCGACGGATAATCTCGTCGCGCGAGGCATTGCAGCACACCTCATCGTCAGAGATGCAGAAGCCCACCATATTGACACCCATATCCGTGGGTGACTTATAAGGATTCTCACCGTAGATGCCCTCGAACAGTGCATTCAGCACGGGGAAAATCTCAATGTCACGGTTGTAGTTGATGGCAATCTTGTCGTATGCCTCCAAATGGAACGGGTCAATCATGTTGACATCGTTCAAGTCGGCTGTAGCAGCCTCGTAAGCGATGTTGACAGGATGCTTCAGCGGCAGGTTCCATACAGGGAAGGTCTCAAACTTAGCATAACCGGCACGAATGCCACGCTTGTTCTCATTATATAGCTGTGACAAGCAGACGGCCATCTTACCAGAACCAGGACCGGGAGCCGTCACGATGACCAACTCACGAGTGGTCTCCACATAGTCGTTCTTGCCAAAGCCGTCGTCTGAGGCTATCAGTTCTACGTTGTGGGGATAGCCGTCAATCAGATAATGTACGTATGACTTAATGCCCAGACGCTCTAAGCGCTTGCGGAACTGGTCGGCAGCCTGCTGACCGTTGTAGTGGGTAATCACTACGGAGCCTACCATGAAGTCGCGGCTCATAAACTCCTCACGCAGACGCAGTACGTCCTCATCGTAGGTGATGCCCAGGTCAGCACGTACCTTATTCTTCTCTATATCTTCAGCACTGACAACGATGACAATCTCCATCTGGTCTCTCAGCTGTGCAAACATGCGAAGCTTCGAGTCGGGCTTGAAGCCTGGGAGTACGCGGCTGGCGTGGTGGTCGTCGAAGAGTTTGCCACCCAACTCTAGATAAAGTTTGCCGTCAAACTGTGCAATACGCTCTCGTATGTGCTCTGACTGTATCTTGAGATACTTCTCGTTGTCAAATCCTATTTTCATGTTGTTCTTAGTGTGTGTTTATCCTCAACTACTATTGTTTAGCGGCGGTTACGCTGTTGCTCACGCATAGCATCAGCTTGCTTCTGCATAGCTTCCAGACGGGCTGCAAAGCTGTTCTGCTTCTTGGGGTTGTTTTTGTTGGCCTGATAGTTGGCTTCCAAGATGGCCAGCAGTTTCTCGTCGTCAGTGGTCTTGCGCAGGGTCCACATGATGGCTGCTGACATGAACAGTGAGATGAAGTAGTAGAAGTTCAGACCTGACGAGTAGTCGTTGAAGATGAAGAAGAACATCAGTGGCATGAAGTACATCATATACTGCATGACCTTCATCTGGTCGGCCTGAGCACCTACCATCTGGTCGCGCTGCTGGCGCATAGAAATCCATGTGTATATCAGCTGGGCGGCACAGAACAGGATGCAGGTCAGCGACAGGTGGTCGCCAATGCCCCAGATGTTAGTGCCCCATTCCCAGATGGGATCGTAGGTTGACAGGTCGTCCATCCACAGGAACGACTGACCACGCAACTGGATGGCATTAGGTACGAAGAAGAACATAGCCAGCCAGATAGGCATCTGGATTAGCATGGGCAGACAGCCTGACAGGGGCGATACACCGTACTTAGAGTAGAGCGACATCATCTCCTGCTGCTTCTTCATCTGGTCCTCAGGCTTGTCGAGGTGCTTGGTAGCCTCTTCAAACTTGGGCTTCAGCACGCGCATCTTTGCACTTGACATATAGCTCTTCTTAACCATGGGGAAGGTAATTCCCTTCAGCAGCAAGGTAATGAGAATCAGTACGATACCCATATTGAAGCCAAAGCCTGTCAGCCAGTCAAATACATACAGCGTGAACCAACGGTTGATCCAGCGCAGCAGCCACCATCCGAGGTTGACCAGCTGCTCCAGGTCGAGGTCTTTGCCAAACGTGCTCTGCTGCTCGACGTCCTGAATCAGACGGAAGTCGTTAGGACCGATATACATCTCAAACTCTGAGGCTTTCTGACCTGTGGGGTCGAAGACCGTCTTCAGCTTGGCGTCAAACTGCTTCAGATAGCCTGAGCCCTTCTTGTCTTGTATGCTTGACAGGTTTGCGTTCTGTGCGAAGTCGTCCTTAGAGATAAAGGCGATAGAGAAGAACTGGTTGCGGTAGGCCACCCAATCCAAGCGCTCCTCGATTTCCTCTTCCTTGTCGGCAGTCTCCGACAGATTGTCGGTACCACCGTTGGCCTCCTTGTAGAACAGGCCTGTGTAGCGGCTCTCAAACGAGAAACCCTTCTCCTGCTGACGGCAGTGGTCGCTCCACTCAATGTCCATCTCCTTGTATGATGGGGCAAACATGCCTGCCAGACCTTGTGTCTCGACGGCCATGCTCAGCATGTAGTCCTTGCCCAGACGGTAGCTGATGGCAAAATGTCCACCATTGTTGGCCTGAGCCAGCATGGTGACGGTAGTATCTGAAACGTTGGTGGGCGTGAAGTATAGCTCGCTGCTCACGATGTTCTCCTGCTTGCCAGCCAGCATGAAGTTCAGCTGCTGGTCGTTCTCTCTGAACAACGTAACGTCGTTGGTGCCGTCGATGCTCTGGAAGCCGTGGATGACTGCCTTCTCAATGGTACCACCCTTGGTGTTCAGGGTCAGCGTCAGTTTGCCGTTCTTGAGCACTACCTTCTTTGCGGTGCCTTGCAGCGCCTGATAGAAGAGGGCCGTGGTGTCGGCCTGTACGGCCACACTGCTGTCGGCAACGGCCTTCTGGGCAGCTGCTTGCTGCACGGCTTTCTGTGCACTATCTTTCTGGATGGCTGCGATACTGTCTTGCTTACGGGCGGCTTCTACCTGCTCTGCTGATGGCTGATTCCACCAACTGAAACCTATCAATACTACTGCAATCAGTACGAAGCCGATAATGGTGTCTCTATTCATTGTTGTTTTTACCTTATTAATATAAACGGCTGCAAAGTTACGAAATAAAAGTGAAAAGTGAAAAGTGAAAAGTGAAAAATTTACTGCTGCATAGAAATAATTATGAATTCTGATTTATGAATTATGAATTATTTATTATCTTTGCAGTCAGATATGAAGAATAAATACATCTTATTACTTGCCGCGTTGTTGTTGACGACGCTAACCGTCAGTGCACAACGCCGTTTGAAGAAGCCTGTTGCGGAAGCGGAGATCGAAACGCCTCAGGTAGTTAATAATTATCTCGACTCGCTGAACACGATGCGTCAGCGTCTGGACTCTTTGCAGCAGGTGAACGACCAGTTGCGAAGTGAGCAGAATGATGGTCGCTATTTCCGCTTGTTTGCACCCACCACGTTCTACCATTCTGGTGCTCAGAAGTCGCTGTCGCTTAAGCCTCAGACGGGCGATGACGTGGCTGATGCCATTGACCAGGCGCTGATGAACGTCTATCTGCGTCGTCCTGACCTGGTGGTAAACAACGAGTCGAACCTGCAGGCTGCTGGAAGTATCCGTGAAGATGTGAACCAAGAGCTTACTCAGGAGGTGGAGCTGACTGATTTCGCTGCTCCTGTGCCTGACGAGCCTGAGGCTGTGCCCATCCAGATTGTCGTACAGAAACCTAATTTCTGGAAATTCAAGGGCGACGGCTATCTGCAGTTCCTCCAAAACTATGTCTCGAACAACTGGCACAAGGGTGGTGAGAGCAACTATTCGGCTGTGGCTGCTGCCAATCTGGAGTTGAACTACAACGACAAGGACCGCATCACCTTCGACAATAAGCTGGAGATGAAGTTAGGCGTCCAGACATCGCCATCAGATACCGTTCATAAGTACAAGACCAACAACGACCTGTTGCGTTTCACCAGTAAGTTGGGTATTCAGGCCCATAAGAAGTGGTACTATACGCTGCAGTTGTTGGCTTATACGCAGTTTGCACGAGGCTTGAAGGCCAACGACGAGAAGGTCTATTCAGACTTTACTTCACCTTTCGACCTCAACCTCGGTATTGGTATGGAGTACAAGGTCGATGCGCTGGGCGGACGCCTGAAGGGTACACTCAACTTCCTGCCCTTCGCCTTCAACTTCCGCTATGTGGCTCGTGAGGCGCTGATTGCTGCCAATGGTATCGAGGGCGACCACCACACCCTTGAAAACTTTGCTTCGCAGTTTACGGGTGAACTCAAGTGGAACATCTTCGACCAGCTGTCGTGGAAGACGCGCCTTTATGCCAATACTACCTACCATCAGACTAAGGTGGAGTGGGAAAACCAGTTTGAGCTGAAAGTGACGAAGTATATCTCTGCCAACCTGTTCCTCTATCCACGATTCGACGACGGAAACACCCGCGACGACGATATGGGCTATTTCCAGTTGCAGGAGTGGAGCTCCATCGGACTGACGTATAGCTTTTAGCACATAAAAAAACGCTGCCGTTTGGCAGCGCTTTTTTATTGTTTACTATTAACTTTTCACTATTGACCTACGGTCGAGCCTGCTTACGCTCGGCATTGCTCATGCAAGCATGGCACTGCTCTCGCTTAATCGCAGCCTTCACTATTCACTAGCGAAAGCGTTTATTTCTTCTCCGCTTCCGTCATGTCGCCCTCAATGTAGAGGCGCGTCATTTCTACAGAACCGTTGGTACGTACCGTAATAGACTTCTTAAAGTGACCAGGGAACTTACCCTCACCATTGTATGTCACCTTAATCTCACCCTTTTCGCCGGGCTTGACAGGAGTCTTGGTGTATTCAGGTACTGTGCATCCGCAAGAAGCAATAGCCTGGTTGATAACCAGAGGCTGCTCACCAACATTGGTGTAGGTGAATACGCAGGTTACTACAGGCTTGGCCTCTGAGAATGTGCCAAAATTGTGCGTAGTCTTGTCAAACTTTATTTGTGCGGGATTCTGGGCTATCGCCATCATCATGCCGCATACCAGCATCAATGCTGAAAGAATCATTCTTTTCATAATTGGTCTCTTTTAATGGTACATTAATTGCTGTAATATGGTGTTCTCTCAGAATTTAGCCATCTTGATGGCTACTACGGCACACTCGTCGCCCTTGTTGCCCAGTCGGCCGCCTGCACGATCCAGTGCCTGCTGCATGTTCTCGGTGGTGAGCAATCCAAATACGACGGGAATGTTGTTGGTGGCATTCAGACGGGCAATACCCTGGGTGACACCCTGACAGATGTAGTCGAAGTGGGGTGTCTCACCACGAATGACGCATCCCAGTACGATGACAGCATCGTAACCGTCGTTGAGCGTCATCTGACGGGCTCCGTAGATCAGCTCGAACGAGCCAGGAACCGTCTTTACGTGGATATTCTCGGTCAGTGCACCGTGCTTTTCCAGTGTCGATACGCAACCATCGAGCAGAGCACCCGTAATTTCGGGGTTCCACTCAGATACCACGATGCCGAACGTCATGTTCGAGGCATCGGGCACCTTGGCGGCATTGTATTCAGACAGATTTTTAGTTGCCATAATTCTCAATTCTCAATTCTCAATTGGGCAGCTTAGTTCTTAGCGCGCTCGATGTACTTGTCGATGCTCTGGTACTGCATAGAGTTGAAGTACTTCTCCTTCACCTCTTCGTAGAGCTTCAAAGCCTCGTCCTTCTTACCCTGGCTCTCCAGAATCTCACCAGCCTGGATGAGGAACGTGGGAGACAGTGAGTTGTTGTCAGCCATCTTGGCAGCCTTCTTCAGGTGCTCAACGGCCTTGTCCAACTGGTTCAGGTTAGCGTAAGCGTTACCCAATGCACCCTCTGCTGCGGGACTGATCATCTGGTCGCCCTTGCCGCTGAACTGCTCCAGTGCGTTGACAGCCTCCTGCCACTTGCCCAGATTGGCCTGGCAGATGCCGATATAGAGCTGAGCCAGATTACCGGCGTCGGTAGAGCTGTAGTCGGCAGCCACCTTCTGGAAACCTACCAGAGCCTTGTCGTACTGCTGCTGGTCGAAGAGCTCCTGGCTCTTGGCAAGCTCGGTGCTAGCCTCATTGGCACGGGGCTCAAAATAATAGTTGTTTGCGAGAATAACGCATACGATGATAGCTATAACGGCTGCTACACAGCCAACGATGGCCTTCTTGTACTTGTCGAAGAAGGCTTCGGTCTTAGTGACCTGCTGCTCCTCTACGGGAGCTGCTTTCTGATTGTTTGTTGCCATTTTTATTGTTTTATTTTTCGTTCTTTCTTGTTTCTAGGGCATAAATCGGGTGCAAAGGTACAACAAAAAGATGAAAAATGAAAGATGAAAGATGAAAATTTTGGTTAATTGATATAAAAATGCTAATTTTGCATGCGAAATGATACTTAGGAAACTGTCGATACTGAACTACAAGAACATTGGCGAGGCCCAGTTGGAGCTGTCGCCTAAGATGAACTGCTTCATCGGTAGCAACGGAATGGGTAAGACGAATGTGCTCGATGCCGTGTACTACCTGTCGTTCTGTAAGTCAGCATCGAACCCTATCGACTCGCAGGTGATTCGCCACGAGGAACCTTTCTGTATGATAGAAGGGGAATACGGGGAAGATGAAAGATTAAAGATGATAGATGATAGATTAATCATCTCTGTGGGTATGAAACGGGGACAGAAGAAGCACTTCAAGCGTAACAAGAAGGAATATAAGCGACTGTCGGAGCACATCGGACTGATACCGCTGGTGGTGGTGTCGCCTGCTGACGCCATGCTCATAGAAGGAGGTAGCGAGGAGCGTAGGAAGCTGATGGATATGGTCATCGCACAGTATGACCGGTCATATATCGATGCGCTAGGCCGCTACAACAATGCCCTGCAGCAGCGTAACATTCTGCTGAAGATGGAGGACCCTGCGCCCGACACCTTGGTGCTGCAGTTGTGGGAAGAGCAGATGGCCGAGGCTGGCGAGACGCTGTATGAGAAGCGCCGTGCCTTTGTCGACGAACTGATACCACTGTTCCAGGAGTACTATCAGCATATCTCTGGTGGCCAGGAACGGGTAGGGTTGACCTATGTGTCGCATTGTCAGCGCGGTCCGTTGCTGGAGGTCATCCAGCGTGATAGGCATAAAGACCTTGCTGTGGGCTATTCGCTGCATGGTGTGCATCGCGACGATTTGGAGTTCACACTCGACGGACACCTGATGAAGCGTGAGGGGTCACAGGGCCAGAACAAGACGTACGTCATAGCGCTGAAGTTAGCACAGTTTGACTTTCTGAAGCGTACGGGTGCGAAGACGACGCCCCTGCTGTTGCTCGACGATATCTTTGATAAACTCGATGCCCAGCGTGTGGAACAGATAGTGCGTCTGGTGTCTAGCGATAACTTTGGGCAGATATTTATTACTGACACCAATCGTGACCACCTTGACCAGATACTGAGCACAACAGCTCTCGACTACAAGATATTCCACGTCAGTCAGGGAGAAGTGGTGTGAAGATGAAAGATTTATATTTTAAATTATAAGGTAATTATGAAGAAAATTCTAACAACAGTGATGGTCCTTGTGCTGATGGTAACAGCAGGGGTAGTAGTAACGTCGTGTGGAGCTGGTACCCTGCTGCAGACAGTAGCAAGTGGTGGTACGCTGGCTAACGCCTTTAGTAGCGTTATCGGTCTTGACAAGGTTACCAAGCAGGGTATGGTTGGCACTTGGCACTATGATAGTCCGGGATGCGCCTTTACCAGCGAGAACCTGTTGGCCAAGGCTGGTGGTGAGGTGGCTGCTACCAAGATTGAACAGGAGGCAGCACCCTATTTCCAGAAGGTGGGCATTACCTCTCAGAACACGATGGTTACTTTCAACGAGGATGGTTCGTTCAGTGCTACTATTGCTGGTAAACAGTTTGCTGGCACCTGGACGCTGGACGAGTCTACGGCCAAGGTAACCATGAAGGGACTGTTGCTCAGCATTAACTGCTATGCCAAGCGTGAATATGGCGGCATCTCTCTGCTTTTCGAGTCAAAGAAGTTGCTGAATGTGCTGCAGGTGATGGCTACTATGAGTGGCAACGATACTGCCCAGAAGATTGGCGAACTCTCAAAGAACTATGACGGAGTACGCCTCGGCTTTGACATGAAGAAGTAAACTGAAGGGTGTTTAAGCGCGACGTTCAATCGGTCAAGGACCTCATCATGCGCAATCTGCGTGAGCAAGGTTTGGAGACGCCTCTGCAACAGAAGCGACTGGTTGAGTCGTGGCCCCAGATAGCCGGTCCTGTGGCGGCGCGCTATACGTTGAACACCTATATCTACAACCAAACGCTCTTTGTGCGCCTGTCCAGTCCAGCCTTGCGTGCGGAACTGTCCATGCGTCGCCAGGAGTTGACAACACTGCTGAACCAGCATGTCGGCAGTCAGGTAATTACCGACATCCGGTTCTGCTGATATCATAATAGATCACATAACCTCTTAATTACATAAACTAGTATGGAACAACAAAAAGTCGACATGTTCATGATGATGAACAACAAGTATCTCCCAGAGTCACAAATTCTTTTCATCCGTGAGCGCCTGCTTGCAGCCGATGAAAGTAAGGAAGGACTTCTTCATGCCATTCAGTTCAAGGATCCTATGATTTCCCTTGTTCTCAGTCTCCTGACGGGACAGTTGGGTGTCGACCGTTTCTTCATCGGTGATACAGGACTGGGCATCGGTAAGTTGATAACGTGTGGCGGATTAGGTATCTGGACTATCATTGACTGGTTCCTGATCATGAATGCTACACGCGAAAAGAACTTTGAGCGTCTGTTGACTATTCTCTGATGAGACTTAGCAGAGGACGACTATACCCCCTACTATTATTATTAATAGCAGGCGGCTATCTTTGGCTGCTTGTCAGGAATGATAGTAGTAGGGATTTTGGTTGGACAGGGTGTCTGATACGTTACCTTTTTCATATACCTTGTCCTTCATGTGGCTCGACTCGTGCCGTACATGCGGCCTTTCACGGTGAGTGGTTGGCGGCATTGTATTACAATCCGTTAGGTCTGCTGTTGGCTGTGCTGATGGTGGTGATACCTATCTGGATTGTCATAGACTACCTCAGAGGCTCGTCGTCCTTTCTTCAGGCCTATCGTCTGATGGAAAGGAAACTGCAATGTTGGCCATACGCGCTGACGGGTATTGTGGCTATACTGATGAATTGGATATGGAATTTTCAGAAATACATGTAAACAATCCTTCTCTTCATGTTGAGGATGTGGCCCCTCGTGAAGATGAGAAGGAACGTGCTTCCAACTGTTACGTCATGTCGTTGGTGGCGGTGATGATTGGCTTGCCTATGCCCATCATCAACCTGCTGGCAACAGGTATCTTCTATCTGATGTCCAGAAAGGGCACCTTCTTTGTCCGTTGGAATGCCATTCAGGCGCTTGTCTCACAGGTTCCGCTGTTTATCATGAACAATATCCTGTTCTGGTGGACGGTCAGGATATTGTTTTGTTTCACCGACCTCTCCTCTGCGTATATTGCCTATTTCATCACGGTCAACCTTTACAACGTCTATGACTTCATAGAGACGGTCCGTTCGGCAGTCATCACGCGAAAGGGTGGAGTGCACCGATGGTATCTTTATAGCACCATAACCGATAAGATGTGTAAGCGATGAAAAAGATATTCACAGAATTCATTGTTGAGGCTTTGCTGTTTTTCGGCATCTTCTTTCTGACCTTACAGGTGGATTGGATGAAACTGTTTCACCTCAGCCCCACCATTGTTGGTGACAAACTGTCGGAATTGGTGTGGAAAGTTTCCTATGATGGACTTCACGAAGTGAAGACCGATGCAGTCCGTCTACCTGTTGATACCTTAGTATGCGAAATGTGCAAGGCCAACGGTATCGATACCGCCAGTGTGAGTGTTGTCGTCAGTAGAAATTCCGAAGTCAATGCCTATGCTACCGTAGGCCGTCACATTATTGTGAATACCGGACTTATCGAGAAGATGGACAACGAGTCGCAACTCTGTGCTGTCATTGGTCACGAATTAGCTCATTTGGAGTTGGGACATATTGAGTCTGGCATCCGTCGGCAGGCCATCTTCCAAGTCATACTGATACTGCTGACAGGCAACTCCAGTGTTGACGGTCTTATCAACCTTACCAGCGACATGATAAACAACAGCATCACGCGTGCCAAAGAGGATGCAGCCGACGAGCAGGGTGCCCGTTACCTCCATGCCATGCACCTTGACCCTATGGAGATGGCCAATACCCTTGAGACTTTCGAGAGTTATGGCATTCTGTCCTATCTTACCGACCATGCCGATAGTAAGGATCGTGCTAAGCATATCCGCAAGATGCACTTCAAAGACAACGGCCCTTACCGTCCCATCCTGTCGCCAGGGACTTGGAAAGCACTTAAGGAAGCAGAGTAAGGATTCTGCCTATTGTACTTTCAGTGTCTTCGACAAAGTGTCGTCGCTATTGCCACCGATCATGATGTCGAAGAGTCCTGATTCCAGAACAGGCTCGCCCTGACTGTTTAGGTACTGCAGGTGTTCACGGTCTATACAGAACGTGACACGGCGCTGCTCTCCAGCCTTCAGGTGGATGCGCTGGAAACCACGCAGCTCTTTGACAGGACGGGCGATAGAGGATGCCTGCTGGTGGATGTAGAGCTGTACCACCTCGTCACCGTCACGCTGACCAGTGTTCTTCACCATGATGCTGGCTTCAACGCTGCCGTCGGCCTGCATGGTGGCACTGCTCAGTGATAGGTCGGAATAGCTGAAGGTGGTATAGGTCAGTCCGTAGCCGAAGGGATAGAGGGGGTCGTTGCGCACCTCCAGGTAGTTGCTGGCATATTTGCGATATTTGTTGAAGCCCTTCTCCACGGGACGACCGGTGTTCAGGTGGTTATAATAAAGAGGTACCTGCCCCAGCGTCTGCGGCATGGTGACGGTGAGGTGTCCGCTGGGTGCTGCATTGCCCAGGAGCACGTCGGCAATGGCGTCGCCTGCCTCTGAGCCTGCAAACCAGACATTCATAATGGCATCCAGATGCTCTTGTTCCCAGGTGAGCACGGTGGGACGGCCCGAGAAGTTCAGCAGTACGATGGGCTTGCCAATCTTTACCAGCTCTTCTAACAGTTCGCGCTGGGCATCGGGCATCTCCAGAGTGGCACGGCTTGACGACTCGCCACTGAAGTCGGCACACTCGCCCATGGCACAGACGATGACATCGGCCTTCTTGGCAATGGCCAGCGCCTCGGCTTTGGCCTTGGCAGCATCCACACGAGGGATATTCTTACCAAACTCAGCAGCCTGCTGCAGGTCGGCATCGTGTGTTAAGTTACAGCCCTGACTGTATAATAGCTTCCCCTTGGGCAAACGGTGTTCCAGCGCCTCCTTAATGGTGGCATAGCGCTCTGGGGTATAGGCTACACACCAGGTGCCAGCAATGTTGGCACGGTCGTTGGCCAGTGGACCTATCAAGGCGATTGTTTTGTTGGAGCTGAGCGGAAGAAGGGTCTTCCCAGCGGGAGAACCGCTGGGCACTGCGTTCTTCAGCAGCACGAAGGTCTCGGTAGCTATGCGGCGCGAGGCGGCACGGTTCGCCGAGGTGTAGATATCCTTGGCGCGGCGCTTGCTGTCGAGGTAGCGGTAAGGGTTGTCGAAGAGTCCTAGTTTCCATTTGGCCTCCAGCACACGGCGGCAGGCCTGGTCGATGTCGGCCATGGTGACAGTGCCGTCCTGCAACGACTGAGCCAGCGTACCCACAAAGCCGTTGCCACACATGTCCATATCGGTGCCTGCCTTCAGCGCCTTGGCGGAGTTGCTCTTCAGGTCGCCAAAGCCCCAGATGCCCATTTCGTTGATGGAACCGTAGTCGGTAACCACGAAACCATTGAACTTCCACTGGTTGCGTAATACCTCCGTGAGTAGCCAGTGGTTGGCAGTGGCATGCTGTCCGTCAACGATATTGAATGACGACATGAACGAACCCGCACCCTCTTCGGCAGCAGCCTTATAGGGTGGCAGGTACTGGTTGTACATACGCAGGCGACTCATATCTACAGTATTATAGTCGCGGCCAGCCTCTGAGGCTCCATACAAAGCATAGTGCTTGACGCAGGCCATAGCGTGGTCAGTGGTGAGAGGTGAGGGGTTAGAGGTAAGAGACCCTTGGTAGCCACGGACGTAGGCACGGGCTATCTCACTACCCAGATAAGGGTCTTCGCCACCACCTTCGGCAATGCGGCCCCAACGGGCATCGACACAGATGTCAACCATGGGTGAGTAGAACCAGTTGATGCCATCGGCAGTCGCTTCCAATGCTGAGATACGTGCCATCTCCTCGATGGCCTGCATATTCCACGAGCACGACAGTGCCAGGGGAATGGGGAAGATGGTCTCGTAGCCATGGATGACGTCCATGCCTACGATAAGCGGTATGCCCAGTCGCGACTGCTTGACGGCAATATCCTGCAGGGCACGAATCTTGTCGACACCCTTCAGATTGAAGATGCCGCCCAACTGTCCGCTGGCAATGCGCTGTCCTACCTGGGTGTTTACCGTTCCGCCTGTGACAATCTCGTCGCTGGCCGGTACCAGGTTCAACTGTCCCAACTTCTCTTCCAACGTCATCTTCGATAGCAGGTTGTCAACATACTGACGCATCACCGTCTCTTGTGCCTGCAGCATCTGACATGCCATCAGGCAACATAGTAATATGCTCTTCTTCATATGGTTTCTAATTACTCTATGCTGCAAAGATACTCCTTTTTCGGCTATTTACCAAAAATATGGACTAAAAATACTAATACAAAGGGACTTGCCTCGCGGCAGGTCCCTCATTCTAACTAAACAAATACTTTATCTTAAGCTGATTTATGTGGTTATATGGCTAAATAAATTTTCTTGGTGCAAAGGTACGGGGTTTCCGTGAACTGTGCAATACCTAAGATTTGGTATTTTGTTTCTCTATGTTTCGTTGAACGTTTGGGGGTGTTCGCTGAAAGAAATAGGTGAGTGATTAAACGATTGTGGGCTTTAATACGTCTTAATAGCAGAAAACGTTGAACGAAAACGAAAAGCGAAAACGAAAATAACAATTAAGTATAACTCATTAAACTAAACAATTATGAAGAAGATTCTTTTAACTATGGTAGCCCTCCTGTCATTGACAGCAGTACAGGCTCAAGAGAGTGACAACAAGCAGCATCAGTTCCGTGGTCCACGTCAGATGACACCAGAGCAGATGACTGATCGCATGGTGAACGACCTGAAGTTGACGGACGAGCAGAAGACGAAGGTGTTGGAGCTGAACAAAGAGTATGAAAAGGTGCTTGCCGGCCCAGGTATGCGTGGTCCTCGTCCTCAGCGTCCTGATGGTGAATCCAGTGCAACAGCGCAGAGTGAGCAGAAACGTCCGGAGCGTCCTCAGATGACGGAAGAGCAGCGTGAGGAGATGCAGAAGAATATGAAGCAGCGCATGGAGCAGCGTCAGGAGTATGAGAAGAAACTGAAGGAGATATTGACTGAAGACCAGTATAAGAAGTATCAGGAGTCTCGTACACAGCGTCGCGGATTCGGTCGCGGTCCTGGTCGTGGTGGCCGTCGCGGTGGCTTCGGTGGTCAGGGTGGTCCTCGTCCACAGTTCTAAGACCTAAACAGAACCATAAGAAAGTAGGGTCTGTCCTCACGGATAGACCCTACGCATTTGGTTAATTAGCAAATTTAATAGGTAGTAGTGTTCCTATTTGCTTATTATATTTCTCTATAGAAGTCGAGGGCTTCTTTGATTTCTTCTTCGGTGGCTGTCTGGTTAATACGCAAATCGCCAATACCAGCCAGCAGGGTGAAGTTAATCGATGAACCCTCATTCTTTTTGTCGTGATGCATGAGTTCCAGCAAGTGGGGGTAGTCGTCACAGGTGACGGTCATCTTGCCGTAGTGTTCTTTGATAAATTGCACCGTCTGGCGCATTTTGTCGGTGGGGAAACCGGTCTTCACGCACGACAGGTAGAGTTCGACCACCAATCCGTATGCTACGGCATAGCCGTGGAGGATGGGTGTACGCTCTAGTGCCAGTGACTCGAAAGCATGGCCAGCAGTATGTCCCAGGTTGAGTGCTTTGCGCAGACCTTTCTCAGTGGGATCCTCAGTGACGATGCGTTGCTTGACAGCAACGCTTTGGGCAATCATAGAGGTTAGAGGTGAGAGGTTAGAGGTGAGAGGTGAGTACAGAATGTGCTCTGTCCACATCTTCTCATCGCTGATGAGCGCATGCTTCAACATCTCAGCATAGCCGGAAAGGATGTTCTCCTGATCGAGGGTCTGCAGGAACGTAGTGTCCAGAATAACGCAGTCGGCATTGTTGAAGACGCCAATCTCGTTTTTCAGTCCCCCGAAGTTGATGCCGGTCTTGCCACCCACAGAGGCATCGACCATGGACAACAGGGTGGTGGGTATATTAATATAGTGTATACCGCGCTTAAAGGTAGATGCCGCAAAACCTCCCAAATCGGTCACCATGCCTCCACCCAGATTGATCATCAGCGAGTGACGTGTAGCACCCATGTGTTGCAGTTCGCTCCAGACGTGACTTAGCGAGTCGAGCGTCTTGTGCTGGTCGGTGGCAGGGATGGTAATAATGGAGGGGTGAGAGGTGAGAGGTGAGAGGAGAGAGGATAGAGTAGGCAGACAGCATTTCTCTGTCGTTTCGTCTACAAGGACGAAGAGACGGTCGAACGTACACTCGGCCAATGCTTGGCTGAGCGACTGCTCTAGATGTTGCGATATGACTACCTTTTGCTGGTCCATAGTTGCTAACAGGGTGCAAAATTAATACAAATATGGCAAAGTCGTATACAAAATGAGGTATAATTGTATTTTTTACGTCATTTTTTTCTGTTATTATTAAACTTTTCTACTTTTTGTGCGTCATAGAAAGCAAAACATCAATCATTAATAACAATGAGAAAGCATTTATTTATTATCCTATTCTTACTGAGTAGTGTGGTTGTGATGGCCCAGCGCCATGTGAGCGGCGTGGTTATCGAGAGCGACAGCCAGGAGCCGGTAGCACAGACCACCGTAAAACTGCTTCGTACTGACTCAACACTGGTGACGGGTGGACTGACCTCGTTGGAAGGAAAGTTCCGTGTGACAGCACCTAAGGCAGGCACTTACATCCTGCAAGTAACTTGTGTAGGTTTTAAACCTTATACCAAGCGCATCAATGTGACCGACGACAAGGATGTCGCCATGGGCACGCTGGAGTTGAAGCCAGACGCTATTATGCTGAAGAACACCGTGGTGACGGGTAATGCTTCGAAGGTGATTGTGAAGGCCGACACCTTTATATATAATGCCTCTGCTTACCGTACACCAGAGGGCTCCGTCGTGGAGGAACTGGTAAAGCGTCTGCCTGGTGCACAGGTCGATGACGATGGTAAGATAACCATCAATGGTAAGGAGGTGAAGAAGATTAAGGTTGACGGTAAGGAGTTTATGACCGGTGATACGAAGACCGCCTTGAAGAACCTGCCTACAAATATTATTGAACGTGTGCGCGCGTATGATCAGAAGAGTGACCTGGCCCGTGTCAGCGGTATCGACGATGGTGAGGAGGAGACTGTGCTTGACTTCGGTATCAAGACGGGTATGAACAAGGGTATCATGGTCAATGCTGACCTTGCAGCAGGTACGAAGGACCGCTATGCAGGCCGTATCTTTGGCGGTTTGATGAAGGATGACTTCAAGGCATTCCTTATGACTAGTGCCAATAACGTGAATGATATGGGCTTTGGTGGTGGCGGTGGCCGTTTCGGTGGTGGTCGTCAGGGCTTGATAGCTACGAAGATGACGGGTCTGAACCTGAACTACGAGAAGACTGACCTGATTACAGTCGATGGTAGTATCCGTTGGAACCACAGCGATGGTATTGCTGTTAGCAAGACGGCTTCCGAGAGTTTCATGAGTTCTTCAGTTAGCTCGTTCAGCAATCGTATTAACGACAATAGTACACGTTCGAACAGTTGGAACGGCCAGTTCCGTATCGAATGGACGCCAGACTCTATGACCAATATCATGTTCCGTCCGCAGTTCAACTACAACTCAAATGACGGCTTGACCGAAGGCGCGAGTGCTACCTTCAGCAAGGATCCCTATAAAATCAAGGGTATTACAGACCCGTTGAGCCAGTTGGATATTCTTAAAGATGAGAAAGACGAGGAAGGTAACAGCATCGTCAAGAATGGCAATATCAGCAATAGCCTGAGCTACAGTGATAGCAAGAGCGTGGGTGGCTGGGGACAGTATAACCGCAAACTCAACAATTATGGACGTAACATAACCCTGCGTCTGGGGGCTAACTACAGTGAGGGTTTGAGCAAGTCGTTCTCTAATGACCAGGTAAACTACTATGGCACAATGCCAAATGTAGAGAACAACCGCTATGCTGTGACACCTACCAAAAACTGGGACTACAGCATCCGTCTGACCTATAGCGAGCCTATCATGCGTCGTACCTATCTGCAGTTCTCTTACCAGTACCAGTATAAGTATAGCAAGAGCGATCGTGGAACCTATGACCTGAGTAATCAGGGCTGGGACTTCATGAGCGTGGTTCCTTCTTTCCGTGGCTGGGATGACTATCTGTCACTGATGGGCGGTGCACCTCTTGAGGACTACAAATCTAATGATTTGAGCCGCTACTCTGAATACAAAAACTACATACATACAGCCGAGGTCATGCTGCGCGTGGTACGTGATGCATACAACCTCAATATCGGTGTACAGATGGTACCTCAGAAGTCTCACTTTGTTCAGGATTACAAGGGCGTACACTCAGACACCACCCGTACGGTTACAAACTTCGCTCCTACTGCTGACTTCCGTTGGAAGATCTCTAATGTCAGTCAGATGCGTTTGACCTACCGTGCCAATACCAGTCAGCCATCTATGAGCGACCTGTTGGACATCACCGATGACTCGAACCCCCTGAATATCCGCAAGGGTAACCCAGGCTTGAAGCCTTCGTTCACACAGAACATGCGTTTCCAGTACAATAACTACTGGCAGAGCTATCAGCGTAGCTTGATGGTGAACGCAAATTTCTCGACTACCAGCAACAGCATCTCGTCGATGACCACCTACGATAAGACGACAGGTGGTACGATTACGAAGCCTGAGAATATCAACGGTAACTGGAACGCCTTCGCTATGGTGATGTTCAATACGTCTGTCGACTCTGCAGGTTACTTCAATGTCAACACCTTCACGACGTTACGCTATGCACATAACGTAGGTTACGTAAGCCTGCTGAATCAGGATTCTCAGGAGTCAGTGACACGTGCAACGACCATTGGAGAGCGCCTATCTGCCAGTTATCGTAACAGTTGGTTTGAGTTTGAGCTGAACGGTTCGCTGGAATACAATCACAACCGTAGCGAACTGCAGGAGAACAACAACCTTGACACATGGACCTTCTCGTATGGTGCCAGCACCATGCTGACTGCTCCTTGGGGTACGCAGTTGTCAACCAATGTAAACATGAACAGTCGTCGTGGTTACAACGATGCTTCGATGAATACCAACGAACTTATATGGAATGCACAGATTGCGCAGTCGTTCCTGCGCGGCAACGCACTGACCCTGTCGCTGCAGTTCTACGACATCCTGAAGGAGCAGTCAACCTTCAGTCGTGCCATCTCTGCTATGGCACGTACCGATACAGAGTACAACGCAATTACCAGCTATGCTATGCTGCACGTCATCTATCGTCTGAACCTCTTTGGAGGTCTGGGTAACAACCGCCGTGGTCAGGGTGGTCCTGGCTTCGGAGGCCCTGGCGGTGGTCGTGGTGGCCGTGGCGGTTTCGGTGGCGGATTTGGCGGCGGTCGTCCTGGTGGCGGTGGCTTCGGTGGCCCTGGCCGTTTCTAATAAGAAAGATTAATAATAAGGTAATAAAAAAAGGCTGCACCAAGCTCATTAAGAGCGGAAGTGCAGCTTTTATTTTATCGGAAACGAATAACCGTAATAGTTCATAATATATTCATAATAATATGATAGTTTTATTACGATTAATTATGGTAATTCGTTTCTATAATATTATTGTTGCTTATCCAGTTCTGCCAGGTTAGCGGCAATCATCTCGTCGGTGACTGTGTAGTTCTGCAGGTCACCCTTGATGAACGACTCGTACGACGGCATGTCAATCAGTCCGTGACCAGAGAGGTTGAAGAGGATAACCTTCTCCTCGCCAGACTCCTTGCACTTCTTGGCCTCGCGGATAGTGGCAGCGATGGCGTGGCAGCTCTCAGGAGCGGGAATGATACCCTCAGTCTGTGCAAAGAGCATACCAGCTTCGAAGGTCTCGAGCTGAGGGATGTCAACGCCGTGCATCAGACCGTCCTTAATCAGCTGTGAGATAATCATGCCTGCACCGTGGTAGCGCAGACCACCAGCGTGGATGTTGCTTGGCTTGAAGTTGTGGCCCAGTGTGTACATAGGCAACAGCGGAGTATAGCCTGCCTCGTCACCGAAGTCATAACGGAACTGACCGCGTGTCAGCTTAGGACAACTGTCAGGTTCTGCAGCAATGAACTCTGTATTCTTGCCGTCGAGAAGATTATGACGCATGAAGGGGAAGGAAATACCACCGAAGTTGGAACCGCCACCGAAGCAGCCAATGACGATGTCGGGATATTCGCCAGCCATCTGCATCTGCTTCTCAGCCTCCAAACCTATAATGGTCTGGTGCAGACCTACGTGGTTCAGTACGGAGCCGAGCGTGTATTTACAGTTAGGAGTGGTTGTGGCCAGCTCTACAGCCTCAGAGATTGCAGTACCGAGAGAACCAGAGTGGGTCGGATCCTTCGTCAGGATGTCCTTACCGGCACGGGTTGACATGGAGGGAGAACCTGTGACAACGGCTCCGAAGGTGCGCATGATGCTTGAACGATAAGGTTTCTGCTGCATGGTGATCTTCACCTGATAGACAGCGCAGTCGAGACCATAGATCTTGGCAGCATAGCTCAGGGCAGCACCCCACTGACCAGCACCAGTCTCTGTAGTTACATTGGTAGTTCCTTCCTGTTTGGCATAGTAGCACTGGGGCAGGGCAGAGTTAATCTTATGGGAACCCAACGGGTTTGTTGACTCGTTCTTGAAATAGATGTGGGCGGGAGTACCCAGTGCCTCTTCAAGGGCATAGGCACGTACCAGCGGGGTAGAACGGTAATACTTGTACTTTTCGAGTACGTCTTCAGGAATGTCAATCCATCGATGCTCAGTGTCCAGCTCCTGTACACAGCACTCACGGGGGAAGATGTGTGCAAGGTCGTCTACACCCAAGGGCTGCTTGGTAGCAGGATGAATCGGCGGCATGGGTTTGTTGGGCATGTCGGCCTGAATGTTGTACCACTGTGTTGGAATCTCACTCTCTTGAAGGATAAATTTCTTCTGTTTTGTCATTGTCTATTGTTGTTGGTTAGTGATTACCGCCTGCAAAGGTAATAGTTTTTGGGGAGTTAAAGGAGTTAAAGGAGTTAAAGGGAGTTAAAGGACGATAGTTTTTTGCTAAATGTTGTACCTTTGCATGCAATTATGACAACTATACTGATAGTATTGCTATATTTTTCCCTGTTGTTTGCTATCAGTCGATGGACGGGACGACGGGCAACCAACGAGACGTTCTATCGTGCCAATCGTCAGTCGCCGTGGTATATGGTGGCCTTTGGAATGGTGGGGGCCTCCATATCGGGTATCACCTTTGTGTCGGTGCCTGGTATGGTGAACAGCATTGGTATGACGTATCTGCAGACGTGTCTGGGCTTTATCGTGGGTTATGTAGTGATTGCGTTCGTGCTGTTGCCACTCTACTACCGACTGAACCTGACGACCATCTACAGTTACCTGGGACAGCGTATTGGACAGCGGGCTTATAAGACGGGAGCTTCGTTCTTCCTGTTGTCAAAGATGACAGGGGCTGCTGTGCGTTTCTATGTGGTGTGCTGGATACTGATGGAGTGTAGTGGGCTGAAAATCAATTTCTTCCTGGTGGTGATAGCAATGACGGCGCTCATCTGGCTTTACACCCGACAGGGCGGCATCAAGACCATCGTGTGGACGGATGCCCTACAGACAGCGTGTCTGTTTGGTGCCTTACTCCTTATTATATATAAGGTGATGGATGAACTGGGTATGACAATGGGTGATGCGGTGACGGCTATCAACAATAGTGAACTGTCGCGTGTCTTCGTTATGGATGACTGGTTCTCGAAGCAGAATTTCTGGAAACAGTTCTTGAGTGGTGCGTTCATTGCGATTGTCATGACGGGTCTTGACCAAGACATGATGCAGAAAAACCTGACATGCCGCTCGCTGCGCGATGCACAGAAGGACATGTGTACCTATGGCGTTGCCTTTGTGCCAGCTAATCTGCTGTTCCTGTCATTAGGCGTCCTGCTCACTTTCTGGTATCAGCAACAAGGTTTAGCATTGCCTGCCAAGGGCGATGAGTTGCTGCCTGTATTTGTCAATCAAATCTCTAGCCTCTCACCACTCATCACTCACCTCTTTATTCTGGGTATGGTGGCTGCCGCCTTTTCCAGTGCCGACTCTGCGCTGACGGCACTGACCACCAGCTACTGTGTGGATATCTGTGGACGTGCTGACGACGAACGCTTGCGACGTCGTGTACATATCGGGATGGCTGTGGTCTTCGTCATCTTTATCCTGTTGTTTAGGGTGCTTAACTCTACCAGTGTCATCGATGCCATTTATATCCTCTGTTCCTATACGTACGGCCCATTGTTGGGTTTGTTTGCTTTCGGACTGTTGTCGAAACGCCATACGAACGACCGTCTGGTACCTTGTATCTGCGTGGCATCGCCCATTGCTTGTTATTTGCTGGATATGGTGGTAGCTCAACTGACAGGTTATCGTTTCGGTTACGAGTTGCTAATGCTCAATGGTCTCCTTACCTTCTTCGGCCTCTATCTCTTCAAACGACAATAGATATTTTAAACGACTAATATTTATAATTTAACGACAACCTAAACAACTTAGGACAACTTTATGGAGGCGCTTTTAATTAAAAGGGACTCCGTAGACGCAGTTGCGTCGTAGGCAAAAATAAAAAGTTGTCCTAAGTTGTCCTAGTTGTCTTAAAAAAAACAACTGGTTGTTGTGTTTACCCCTCTCCTCGGAGTTTTGCAAAGTACTCCTTGGGCTGTACGCCCATGACGCGCTTGAATGAGGTGGCAAAGTATTTTGGGTCTTTGAATCCTACTTGGTAGGCGATGTCGCTGACGCGCAGATCAGGATCCTCCTTGGCTAACTTGCAGGCAGCCTTGATACGGATGTCACGGGTAAAATTCGTGATATTCTTGCCTGTCAGCGCGCGAATCTTGTTATATAAGGTACTGACGCTGCTACCCATATCGGTGGCGAAGGCTTGACGGTCGTAGTCTGTGTCGCTGAGGTGGTCGTTGACACATTGGATAGCCCGTCGGAGAAACTCCTGGTCGGCAGAGTGGGGGGCTTGCATGATTTCCCACAGGCTGCTGTTCCCTTCTTCGTAGTTGGAAGGAATGTCGATGGTAGGTACATGCAACTCTATATCGTTTGGAATATGGAACTCTGAAGAGGTGCCGCTCTCCAACTGTTCGGCATCGTAGGCATCTTTCTTGATGGGTAATTCAATAACAATGGTGTTTCCCTGACGTTGATAGTACTCGCTTCTGAGGGACCCTCGGTGGCAGGTCACCAGATAGTGGATGATGAGCATTCCGGTCTCGCTGATTCTTGGACCGTTGTCGCTGATGCGGATATTGATGCAGTCATATTCCTGATTGGTGTAAACGGCTACGGCCACCTTTCCACCGTGATTCAGGCGTTTAGCCATGTCAGACAGCAGCAAAAGTAGAATCTTGTCTAACAGCTCTGTGTCAATCCATCCCATCATACTCTCTGGCTCGCACTTAATCATGAAATCGATCCCTCTGCGTTCCAAGAATGACTTGACATTTTCACTGCTCATGTTAAGGAAATGCATGACATCATTGTTGCTGACATGCAAACCTAGCCGTTCTGGAAATGGGAAAACATGATCTTGTGTGGCTTGATGCAGCTTCAAACGTATGATGTAAGAGGCTAAAAGGGCGATGATGATGATGAAAATAATATCGCTCATGTTACTTCTTTTTGTTTTTGACGAAACAAAGATACAATTTTTAGTGCTAAATGCATCGACAAGAGCGTTAAAAAGATGTTAAATGAGTGTATTTTGGTTTGAAAAACGTTATTTGAGGTAGAAAAAACGTATAAATAACGATATTTAAACCATATTTAATGTTATCTAAACCTGTAAATAATGTAAATGTATTACCTTTGCAATGTCGATAAGAGATTAGCGAATGTTTTATCGCAAATAGAGTGTTTCATACTCTAAAGTCATAACAAGAGATTTTTAATGGTTAAGGTTTATGGTTGATTAATTTAGTTTTTACAAGGAAAAGCCTCGCTGTGAAG
>CADCGD010000012.1 GCA_902800925.1 uncultured Bacteroidales bacterium
GTCGCCACGGACACCCTTGCTCTTGGCTAACGATTCCCACTATCAGGGCTCGTTCGGGACTTGCACCCTATAGCGTACGCCCATGCTGGGCGTACCAAAGAAAGAGGCACTACCATCACGGTAATGCCCCTTCTTTTCATAACATTAATACTACTAACTAACTATCTATCACACTTACTTCAAACCACGGTTTACGAGCGTCATGTTCAGCAGCATCACGTACTTGCGATACTGATCCTTGTTCAGGATGTAGTTCATGTAGGCCAAGTCTTTGTTAATGGCCTTCTCTACCATCTTTGTACGCTCCTCCTTACCATACTGTGCAGCGAACACCATCTCTGAAGAGAAAGTCTTGTGGACCTCGGCAACGCTCTCCACCTGATCCTTAGACAGGTTCAAGGTACGTGCCAAATTCTTCATATTGACGGTCATGTTGTATGCCTCAGTAGTGTTCATACCTTCGTTCTCTGCGAAAATGGTTGTCATGCTCATCAGAGCAACCAGTGTCAATACAATCTTTTTCATTTTGTTACCCTTTCTTAATCTTTAATTTTTACCTTTAAATGTTATCCTTTTGTCTTGATTGACGATGCAAAGATAAGGCGTTTTTTCATACAAAACAAGAAAAATACAAAATTGTTTGCGCACACAGCGATATTTTTGACCCATGTCAATTAAAGCCAACATTCATTGATTTGAATCAAATTTCATGCTTTTTGTTTGGAAATTCCAGCATTTTGCAGTACCTTTGCGCTCTGAAAGAACTAAGAGTATATAATAAGGTATATGGACAACAAGACAAACAAGTACATTGCTGCTTCATACAAGCTGTATGTTGATGGCGACAACGGAAAAGAACTCATTGAAGAGGCCACTGCCGAACAACCCTTCTCATTCATCACTGGCTTCGGCTTTGCCCTCGACAAGTTTGAGGAGCAGATGATAGCTACTGAGAAAGGCCAGAACTTCCAGATTACTTTGAGCAAGGAAGATGGCTATGGTGAATATCACGACGAACTGGTACTCGACCTCGATCGTGAGATGTTCTGCATCAACGGCCACTTCGACCACGAGCATATCTTCCAGGATGCCATTGTTCCTCTGCAGAACGAGCAGGGAGACCGTTTCAATGGTCGCGTCATGGAAATCAACGAGGACAAGGTGAAGATGGACCTCAACCACCCGCTGGCTGGCGAGACACTCTATTTTGAGGGTACTGTTCTGGAGAACCGCGACGCCACGAAAGAAGAGATAGACCACATGATGAAACACCTGACAGGTGGATGTGGCTGTCACTGCGACGATTGTGGAGGCGGTTGCGACCACGACGACTGTGGTTGTGGTCACGACCATGAGCATGAGCATCATCACGACGGCTGTGGCTGTGGCCACTGCCACTAAAAGATTAGAAGTTAGAGGTTAGAGGTTATGAACACCTTCGGACAGATATTCAGATTGACCACTTTTGGCGAAAGCCACGGAGAAGCCATTGGCGGTGTTGTTGACGGCATGCCTGCCGGCATCGACATAGATACTGACTTCATCCAACAGGAGTTAAACCGTAGGCGCCCTGGTCAGAGCAACATTACGACGGCACGCAATGAGGCAGACCACGTGGAACTGCTCAGCGGTGTCTTCGAGGGTAAGTCTACAGGCTGCCCTATCGGCTTCATTGTGCGCAACGAGAACCAGCACTCCAGCGATTACGACAACATGCGCGAGGTGTTCCGACCCTCTCATGCCGACTACACCTATACGCAGAAATATGGCGTGCGCGACCATCGTGGTGGGGGACGCTCCTCTGCCCGCATTACCATCAGTCGTGTGGTTGCTGGTGCCTTGGCCAAGCTCGTTCTGCGCCAGTTGGGTATCCAGATAAGCGCCTATACCTCGCAGGTGGGAAATATTGCGCTGGACAACGACTACCACCGCTACGACCTCTCGCTGACAGAGACAAATGCTGTGCGTTGTCCTGACCCGCAGAAGGCAGAAGAGATGATTGAGCTCATCCAGCAGGTCAAGGCTGAGGGTGACACCATCGGAGGCGTTATTACCTGTGTTGTCAAGGGATGTCCTGTAGGTCTGGGTGAGCCAGAATTTGGCAAGCTACACGCTCAACTGGGTGCTGCCATGCTGAGCATCAATGCTGTGAAGGGCTTTGAATATGGCGATGGCTTTGCTGCTGTCACTCAGCGTGGCTCTGAGCAGAACGACGTGTTCACAGTAAGTCACAACACCGTGGGGCACGATTCCATCGTGACCACCAAGACCAACCACAGCGGAGGCATTCAGGGCGGTATCTCCAACGGACAAGACATCTTCTTCCGTGTGGCTTTCAAGCCTGTTGCTACCCTACTCCGCGAACAGGACACGGTAGACATTCACGGCAAAGAAACCGCACTGACCGCTCGCGGACGTCATGATGCCTGTGTCTTGCCACGTGCCGTTCCTGTTGTTGAAGCAATGGCTGCAATTACCATTTTAGACGCGTATTTGGTCTACAAAACAGGGAAAATCCAAGATTTTTGCATCTAAATGCAAAAAAATCTCAAAAAAAACTTGTGGTTTAAAGAAATTATACTATCTTTGCACAAGCTATGAGGGATTTGTGAAAATCTGAAATAGCTTTAGTTAAGTCTAGTTTAGTTTTTGTGTTGGTTAAGGGCGACCTTTTTGGCCGCCCTTAAATTATTCACTAATCACTAATCTCTAGCGAAGCGCTACACGCATCCAATAATCTCGTGGATATCCTTGCATCCATGCTGGTCAAGCCAATCGTTGATGCCATCCCGAACCTTGATGGTTACCGCAGGATCCAGAAAGTTGGCAGTACCAATCTCAATAGCCGTAGCACCAGCCATCAGAAATTCAATGGCATCCTTCGCTGTAGAGATGCCTCCCAACCCTACCACAGGTATTTTCACGGCCTTAGCCACCTGATAGACCATACGCAAAGCAACAGGCTTCACAGCAGGACCAGAAAGTCCACCCGTGCCTATCGACAGTACCTTTTTGCGACGTTCTATGTCGATAGCCATGCCCATCAGCGTATTGATAAGTGACACGGAATCAGCACCTTCAGTTTCTACTGCACGGGCAATCTCTGAAATATCCGTCACATTGGGTGACAGCTTGACTATCAGCGTCTTATGATAAGCCTGGCGCACTGCCTTGACCACACTCGAAGCCCCTGCACACGTCACACCAAAGGCCATTCCACCGTCCTTCACGTTCGGACAAGAAATATTCAGTTCGATAGCAGGAATCTTCTCCAATGCATCAATGCGTGCAGCACATTCGGCATAGTCCTCAGGCGTCGAACCACTAACGTTGACAATCATGTTCGTGTCGATATCCTTAATCTGCGGATAGATATGCTCACAGAAGTAGTCCACACCCTTATTCTGCAGTCCCACACAGTTCAGCATACCGCTAGCAGTCTCTGCCATACGCGGATAGTCATTGCCCTCGCGAGGCTTCAGCGTTGTACCCTTCACGATAATACCGCCCAAGCCACCAAGGTCTATAAAGTTCTCAAATTCAACACCATAGCCAAACGTACCGCTGGCTGTCATCACTGGGTTCTTCAGACTCAGTGTGCCTATATTTACGTTTAATTTTGCCATAACAGTCTTTTGATATTAAATACGGGACCATCCTTACAAACACAGAGGTTGCCCTCAGTGGTCTTTTCCACGCAACACAGACAGGCACCCAGACCACATGCCATCATGTTCTCTAGCGAGGCCTCACAACAGATGTTTTTCTCCTTCGCATAGCGCGCCACAGCTTTCATCATCGGCGTGGGACCACAGGTGAAGATCTTGTCGAAGGATTCGACAAGCACACTGTGGTTGGTGACAAAGCCCTTCTCGCCCAGCGTACCATCCTCTGTTGTCACGCACACGCGCCCGTACTTATTAAATAAGTCCAACTCCAGCACGTCTTTTGCACTACGTCCACCCAACAGGAACGTCACCTCACAGCCCTTTGCCTTCAGTTCAGCGCCCAGATAGAGCAGTGGGGCCACACCTACGCCGCCACCAACGAGCAACATCTTTTTCAAAGCGACAGAACCGCTTTGCACAGTGAAGCCGTTGCCTAGCGGCAAAACGCAGTTCAACGTGTCATCAACGCGTAATTTCCTTAACTGGCGCGTTCCATCGCCAACCATTGCCACCATTAACCACAACTCGTTTGCCTGACGGTCTACATAATTAATAGATATAGGGCGACGCAGAAATGTCGTCAAAGAACCATCTACGCGTACCTCTACAAACTGGCCTGGCAACATCTCTGGCAAGGGTATGTCATCAGTCAGTTTAAGCAAAACATGCTTCTCGCTCAGGCGTTCTACGGCCTTTACTTTTAAATCAAGGATAAACTTTTTCATAATTTGCATGCAAAATTACGAAAAATCCGTGGAATCCGTGCAATCTGCGGTCAAAAATCGTAATTACTTCTTGGCAGGAACAAAAGTCTCGTAGGTTTGATCGTCGTAATAAACACGAATTTCGGTCACTTTACGTGGTTGTTTGTCAATTATTTTGATTTCTTCGCGTACAATTTCAGGGTGTGTACTTTTTACACTCTGACGAAATCCTGTCGGCTGAGCAACATTTTGAGGAGAAAACAGCGACGGTTGATCAAAATTCAACATTTGATCCGACCCACCAACAGGTTGTTCAGAAGCATCTATAAGACCCTCTTCCTGGTCAGTGGGGTGGGTCATATGCATGTCACCAGTACCCCACAAAAGCCATTCCGTACTAATGTCAGGAATTTTCGTTTTAATAGCTTCTACGATGTTCAGGGTCGGACGGGTACGTCCATTGAAAATGCTAGAGAGGGTAGCAGGTGACTGTTGCAGGTAGTCAGCGAACACCTGTTGGGTCATGTGCTGGTCCTCCATGATGAGTCTGATGCGATCTTTAATGTCCATGTTACTTAAAAATAGGGCAAAAATGCCGTTTTGTTTTGACTTTACAAAGGTAAAGCTATTTTTTGACATATGCAAGAAATCTAAAGAAAATTTTAGGATGTAAAGTTTTGGTTTCTAATTTAAAATTCAAAAGTATAGAGTTGACAAAATGTAAAATCATGCTTTAGAATTACAAATCTAAAATATGTGCAAAATTCACATATTAACAATAACTAAAGGAAATATATCGCAAATAATTGGGTATAAATGTGATATTTACGAATATTGTCTTCTGTGTTGCGTAATATGCAGAAGAAAATGCCGATATATAAGGCTAAAGTATACATTTAATATTAACAAAATCATATAATTAACTGGTATTTAAATGTTTACAGACGACAAAGAACTTTGCATATGTATGTATATGCAAATCTGAATGTTCGAATTTGTATTTGCATATCAGAATTGTAATATACTAATTTATGCTTGTGTATTGTAAATAATCGTATATAAATTGCAAATTCGTATGAATTTCTAAATTGCTTCAGTCTTTCAAATTTAATTATCAAAATCGTAAAATTTACTAAATCCAAATTTTCATCTTCGGAGCAGTTGCGATTTTTGCGTTTTCAGCGAATTCTGAACGAGCGGCAAGAAAAGCAAAAATACGCGAATTATGAGGCGTTATTTTTTGCCAGAACACTAGTACAGACAGGTGTTTGAGGCCAAATTTTTATGTCTGGCAAAATGAGCAACGAGAAAAAAACAAGGGGAAAATCAGTGAAATATAAAGAAAATTAACTCCCTCATGAGCTCTCCGGCGGGGGTATTAGGGTTATCCAGGCCCTTACTTTTGGCATCAATTTCACGTATCTTGGCGATAATCTGCATCACTTTCATTCCGGAGTAATTTTTCATACCCGTCAGGTAGTCTCTGGCACCCCATGGAGATTTCATATCCAACCACCCTGCAAGTGCCTCTTGACTGCCTTTTTGTGGACAATAATGCGCCAACATCAAGTTTTGGAAGTAATTAAACACCAACGGGAGAAGCGCATAGAGTCCACCAGCCTTCGGATTTTCGTCAAAATATTTTATTATTTGATTTGCTTTCAGAATATTTCGGTTCACAATAGCATCGCGCAGCTCAAAAGCGTTATAGTCCTTGCTCACCCCTATCTGATCCTCCACCACCTGGGGTGTCACCCTCCTATCCTGCTCAGGTAAGCCCAACAGTACCTTATCGAGCTCGCTAGTCAGTCGACTAAGGTCTGCACCAATGGCATCAGCAATCATTTGCGTCGATTTCGGGTCGATACTGGCATTTTTAGCCTTCAAATACTGTTGGATGAAGGCTGGAAGGTCGCGTTCCTTCAGTTTCATGCTCTCAAAAAGCACGCCATTTTCCTTGATAGCCTTCACCAAACCCTGTTTTCGACCGTCTATTTTGCCGTTTTTGTGGCACAAAACGAGCACTGTCGATGGCATAGGCTGGTGGAAATACTTCTCCAGCGGCTCTGTATTCTTAATATTCTGAGCCTCTTTGACAATGACAACCTGGCGCTCTGCCATCATGGGATAGCGTTTACAGGTATCGACAATCTGCGATGCATTGACGTCAGATCCGAACATGACAGTCTGGTTGAAGTCCTGTTCCTCAGGCTGTAGCACATTCTGGGCTATCCAGTCGCTGATTTTGTCGATATAATACGACTCGTCGCCCATCAGATAATAGACGGGACGGAACTGGCGCTCCATGAGCTCCTTCATCACTGAATCGTATGTTACTGTCGTTTGAGCCATATCGGCTACAAAATTATAAAAAAACCACGAATTACACGAATTATACGAATTATTTTTTGTATTTTTGCACACATGAAAGAGTTGAACTTGCCTGCATACGATGTCAAAATAAGAGGGACGCGCGAGAAACCGGAGATTTTCGACTTTCTGCGTCGTCGCTACGTTGCCCTGACTCCTGAGGAGTGGGTGCGCCAACATTTTACCCACTGGCTCGTCGACCACAAGGGCTATCCCAAGGGGCTACTGGGCAATGAGGTGGCACTGCAATGTGGCGACAAGACCGTGCGTTGTGATAGCATTGTTTACGGCAACGACCAGCGTCCGCTCATGATTTGTGAGTACAAAGCACCCTCTGTGCCTATTTCTCAGCACGTTTTTACCCAGATTTCAGCCTACAATCTCCTACTCCACGTCGACTATCTTGTAGTCAGCAACGGCCTGCAGCACTACTGTCTGCGCATGGATTACGAGCACCAAACCTATCAATTCCTCACAAATATTCCGCTCTACACCGAGCTGTAAACAAAACAACAAAACAGAAAATTTGCGGAAAATATTTCGCAGGGTGGACTTTTCGGTGAACTCATCAACGTCTACCAAGCCAAGAACCGCAAGCAGTGGCAGCTGGCCCTGCAACGCGCAGAGAAGCTGATACATCAACAGAACAAATGTGCACAGAAGGCCTCAATCATGCGCTAGCGAAACAATACATAAGGCCGTCGAGGACTTTGTTGGCAATGCCGAGCCCAGCGACGACCTTACGAAAATGTGTATTAAGATGAGATAAGGCTTATGCCTCTGCCTCAGGAACGATGTCCTCGTCCTTCTTGACAGTCTTGCGGATAGCGCGCTTGCGAGGCTTCTTCTCCTCAGCACCAGGTGCAGCAATCTTTACGCCAGCCAGTTCTGGGTCGATAAGTATACGACCGCAGTACTCACAGACGATAACCTTCTTGTGCATTTTGATGTCGAGCTGACGCTGGGGTGGAATCTTATTGAAACAACCGCCACAGGCATCACGCTGCACATAAACAATACCCAGACCGTTGCGGGCATTCTTGCGGATGCGCTTGAACGAAGTGAGCAGACGGGGCTCAATCTTAATCTCCAACTCCTTGACCTTCTCCTTCAGTTTCTCCTCTTCGGCACGGGTTTCTTCCATGATCTCGTCGAGCTCAGCCTTCTTCATATCGAGGGCCTGACGACGGTCATCAATGACTGCCTGGTTCTGCTCCAACTCAGCCTTCTTCTCTTCAATCTTGAAGGTGGCCTCCTTGATTTTCTTGTTGCAGAGCTCGATTTCCAACGACTGGAACTCGATTTCCTTCGACAGTGTGTCGTACTCACGGTTGTTCTTTACATCGTTCAACTGTGTCTTGTAGCGCTCCACGCTAGCCTTGGCGGTCTCAATCTCGCCCTTTTTCTGGGCTACGGCACGCTGATACTCGTCAATGTCGTTCTGGATTTTCTCAATGCGGGTGGTGAGACCTGCAATCTCATCTTCCAGGTCTTCTACTTCCAGAGGCAGTTCACCTCTGAGGGCACGCTTCTCGTCAATCTCAGAGAGCGTGGTCTGCAGCTGATAGAGGGTCTTCAGACGCTCTTCTACTGACAGGTCTGTGGGATCTTTCTTTGCCATTGTTTTCTTATTTTTTCGTTATTACGATATTTCGATATTACGATTCTTCGATATTTCGATGTTACGACTAGATATACAGAATAGGGTTGGTACAGGTTTCTGCTATTTCTGTGCGCACTCCAGGGCACTCCTTGTTAATGATGTCGCGGAAAATCTCGCTGGTGAACTGCTCCGACTGGTAATGGCCAATCACACAGATTTGGATGCGCTGTTCATAGCCAAAGTACTGGTGATAATGCATCTCGCCAGTAATGAAGGCGTCAGCGCCAAGGCTGACAGCATCAGGCAACAGGAAGTCGCCAGCGCCACCACAAAGTGCCACCTTACTAATGGGGCGTCGCAGCAGTTCGTTACACAGTGCGCACTCCACGCCAAACTGTCTTTTCACCATGAGAATAAAGTCGTCAGCAGCCATTGGCTGAGGCAAGAGACCAACGACACCACTGCCAGCCTCCATATCACCCACCTGTTTCTGGGCAAAGAACTGACACTGTTGGAGTCCCAGTCGCTCAGCAATCTTCCAGTTGACGCCATTCTTGGCATTGTCCATATTAGTATGCATAGAGACGATGACAATATCGTTCTTCAAGGCCTTAATGACGCAACGCTGCACATAGTCAGCACCACTAATCTGTTTCAAGCCACGAAACAACAACGGATGGTGACTGACGATGAGGTTACACCCTTTGCGGAGAGCCTCATCGACAATCTGTTCGTTGACGTCCAGACACAATAATGCCCCTGAAACATCCGCCTCTGTCAGTCCCAGTTGCAAGCCAGCATTATCCCAACTTTCCTGCAAGGGCAGAGGCGCGAACTGTTCAAGGGCGTCAAGCACTTGTCGTATTTTCACGCTTCTATATACGTTTTGAAAGTGCAAAGGTACAAAAAAAAGTGACGGATTACATGTAGAATCCATCACTTTTATGTTTTTTTAATTTTTCAACTTCCATCTTTCATTTATGTAAACCACTTCTCGTTGTCCTTCTCGTGGCAGTAGCTGGTGCCATCGAAGCAGTGGGTACATACCTGATCTTTCGGCAGTCCAATAGATTCGATGAGGTCTTCGATAGTGGCAAACTTCAGCGAGGTCAGTCCCAAGCGACGGGCTATCTCCTTGACCATACGCTCATACTCTGGCGTACCCGTCTTGGCATACTCCGTCAGCTTCTTCTTGTCGTCGCCCTCAAAATCACGGATGATACGACGAGTAATCAGTTCCAGATCGCTCTTCGAAGAAGTAAAGCCGATGAAAGGACAGCCATAGACCAATGGTGGACAAGAGATGCGCACATGAACCTCCTTGGCACCATTGTCAAAGAAGGTACGCACATTGTCGCGCAACTGTGTACCACGCACAATGGAGTCATCACAGAAGACGACACGCTGGTCTTTCAGAATAGCCGGATTAGGAATGAGCTTCATCTTAGCCACAAGGTCGCGACGCACCTGATTGCCAGGGGTAAACGAGCGGGGCCATGTAGGCGTATACTTCAGCACTGCACGCTTGTAGGGGATTTTCTTACCCTCAGAGTAACCCAACGCCATACCTACACCAGAATCGGGAATACCACACACAATGTCAGCCTCAACTGCGTCCTTCTCGCCCAACAAACGGCCGTTCTTCTCGCGGACATATTCTGTATTGATGCCTTGATAATCGCTAGCCGGAAAACCATAATAGACCCACAGGAAAGAACATATCTGACAGCGGGTGAGTGGTTTCTGCAGCACTTCGACACCATCGGCCTTCAATTTAACAATTTCACCTGGTCCCAAGTCGCGCAACACCTTATAGTCAAGGTTAGGGAAACTGGTGGTCTCGCTGGTGACAGCAAAAGACTGGATGAACTCGTCCGTACCAATAGGTGACAAACGGTGTATCTCTTTCCTACCTATAACAATAGGGGTACGGCCTAGAAAGTCTCGAGCTGCAATGATGCCATCCTCTGTAAGAATCAGCATTGAGCAAGAGCCCTCAATCTTTTGGTACACCTTGTTGATGCCCTCCACGAACGTGTTACCCATATTGATGAGCAGGGCAACAAGCTCGGTCTGATTGATGTTATTGGCAGACATCTCGCTGAAGTGCATGCGCTGTTTCAGCAGTTCCTCGGCAATCTCGCGCTGGTTATTGATTTTGGCAACGGTGACTACCGCATAGCGTCCTAAGTGGGAGTTAACGATGATAGGCTGTGGATCAGTGTCACTAATGACACCCACCCCCTGATGTCCTTTGAACGAATCGAGCTCGTCTTCAAAACGTGAACGGAAATACTGGCGTTCCAATGAGTGGATGCTGCGGTGGAAACCGCTTTCCTCATCGAATGTTACCAATCCGGCGCGTTTTGTACCTAAGTGAGAGTTGTAATCGGTCCCGTAAAACAAGTCGTTTACGCAGTCCTTTGTAGAGATTGTGCCAAAGAAGCCACCCATAATGTTTTTACCTTTTGTGTGTCAATAATACCTTTATGGGCTGCAAAATTACAAAAAAAAATGGCAACCACCATAAGAGTTACCAGATTTTTTTGAAAAAAGACTGCTTTTTTATCTTAAAGGCACGTTGCAGGGCATGACGATAGAAGGGCCAGAGCGACTGAAACGTGGTGGCACCATTAGCCACCAGATATTCGCGCAGAGAATCGTGCTCCTCACGGTCTTTCTGATAGCTCCTCACGGCCCTACGCACGGCAAAGTAGCCTTTCCACGCAATGAACGCTACAACGACGAGAAGTAAAAAGGTTTTCATAGCTGGATATAATTATCGTTCAACGGATTCAAGACGGTCAACACGCTACGTCCCTGCTGGACTACCTCTATCAACATACGACCAACGGCCAATTGTTTCTCTTCGGAGAGGGCCTCAGCGGGTTCATCAACCACCAATAGCTGTTTGCCAGAGTCAACAGCACGGCGCACCAACTCAACATAGTCAGTAGGAACCTTGTCGTACCCCTCAGGAACTGACAAACGCTGAGGTACGTAGGCCATATAGCGACGGAAATAAGGTGCAGACTCGGGTGTCAACACTTCACCGTCGATACAGATATGTCCACCATCGATAGGTATCAGTCCCACGATAGCCCTCAGCAGGGTGGTCTTTCCCCTCCCCTGCAGACCTATAAGCTGACCCTCATCGAGGGTAGCAGATAGTCCCTTGATGATTTCTCCGATGGTTACGTTGTGCAGTTCTAACATCATAATCTGGTGCAAAGGTAATAAATAATTCATAATTCATCATGCATAATTCATAATTATTTTATACTTTTGCAGCATGAAAACAATGAAACGACGCATGTTGGCTGAATGGGAGCACCAAAGCATGGTGCAACTGACATGGCCACACGAAGGTACCGACTGGGCCACCATCCTTGACGAGATTACAGCCGTCTACGAAGAGATGGCAAGGGAGATACGCAAGCGCGAGCCACTATTAATAGTAGACAGCATCCCTCATAACGACACATGGGCCAGGGATCATGGATTCATTACGATAGAAGAAACCTCTTTTGACAAAAAGTCAAAAGCACTAGTTCTTCTGGACTTCTGCTTCAATGGTTGGGGCGAGAAGTTTGAAGCTACGCTTGACAACCAAATCAACAAGCGCCTCTATGAGCAGGGCCTTGTAAAGGGGATCTATGAAGACCACTTGGACTTTGTGCTGGAAGGAGGTTCAATAGAGAGCGACGGCAAGGGTACCGTTTTTACTACCGAGTGCTGTCTGATGGCGCCTCATCGTAACCAGCCACTGACTAAGGCAGAGATTGAGGAGCGGCTCAAGGAATGGCTAGGTGCTGAGCGCATCGTCTGGCTACAACACGGCTCGCTGATTGGTGACGATACTGACGGACATATCGACACACTGGTTAGGATATGTCCTAATGACACCTTATTATATACGGGAGGTGATGACGACCATCCTGACCTAGCAGAAATGGAGAGAGAGCTCCAGAAGTTGCGGACTCTTGATGGGAAGCCCTACCGTCTTCTGAAACTCCCTCTACCCCGTCCTATTTATGACGATGGCGACCGTCTGCCAGCGACCTACGCCAACTATCTGGTCATCAATGGTTCTGTGCTAGTACCCACCTACAACCAACCCGACCTGGACGAAGAGGCCATGCGCATTATTGGGCAGGCATTCCCAGACCGGCAGATTGTTGGCATTGACTGTCGTGCTGTCATCAAACAGCACGGTTCATTGCACTGTTGTACGATGCAGTATTACTGAAGTGTCTTCTTAGCACCAAGCCAGACGAGGAAGGATGCAGAAGTAAATTCTGCCTGAAGCTTGTTGTCCATGTACAGATACTTGGGGAACAAGTAGATAATAATCTTGCATACATCACTAAAGGTGAATGATAGTAATAATCGTAACGCAGTTGCACATGTATCTTGACATTGCCGGCATTGCTGACAGCCTCTTTCAGTGCCTTCTGACTTTCAGGCAACTGCTTCACCAGCAGTGCGGCAGGCACATCATACAAGTCTATCGTGCTGTCGTTGTTGAGCATCCATGTAGCATCCATCTCGTCTTTCTTGACTTCTTCATCATCCTTCACCGGCTCATTCGACATCGTATACAGCTTGCCCTCGTAGGAGCCATAAGAAGCCTTGATTTCGGTCCTGACATCCTGCATCCACTCTTCCCACTTCTTATCCCAATCATCACCTTCACCATTCTTTACACATGACGAAAGGCTCACGATCATTACTAGTATTGAAACAATACCAAATACTTTCATTAACTTCATTTTTGTGCGTTTTTTAAAAATTTTGCTTGCAAAAGTAGTAATTAATATGGAAGCAGCAAAAAAATCCACCAGAAATAACACGATATTTTCTCACTTTTAATTTTATTTTGTACCTTTGCAGCGTTTTAACAAAAAAACAGAACCCATGAAGATTGGAATCATTCAACAGCACAACGTGGCGGACGTGGAAACAAACAAGTCCCACTTGGCTACAAAGATTCGTCAACTGGCACAAGAGGGTGCAGAACTCATTGTCTTGCAAGAACTGCACAACTCGCTGTACTTCTGCAAGGAGGAGGATGTCAACCTTTTCGATCTGGCAGAAAGCATTCCTGGTCCGTCAACGCAGTTCTTTGGCCAGCTGGCCAAGGAGTTGCAGGTAGTTATCGTCACTTCGCTGTTTGAGCGCCGTGCCACAGGCCTGTACCACAACACCGCTGTGGTTTTGGAAAAGGACGGTACCATTGCTGGCAAATACCGCAAAATGCACATTCCCGACGACCCCGGCTATTACGAGAAGTTCTACTTCACCCCTGGCGACCTTGGTTTCCAACCCATACAAACATCTGTCGGCAAGCTAGGTGTTTTGGTCTGCTGGGACCAGTGGTACCCAGAGGCTGCACGACTGATGGCTTTGGCTGGAGCAGAACTGCTCATCTATCCTACTGCCATTGGCTACGACCCCAACGACACAAAGGAGGAGCAAGAACGACAGCGCATGGCATGGCAGACCGTTCAGCGCGGACATGCTGTTGCCAACGGGCTTCCCGTCGTCACAGTAAATCGCTGTGGCGAAGAAGACGGAATACCTTTCTGGGGCACCAGTTTTGTGGCAGGTCCACAGGGGGAACTGCTCTACGAAGCACCTATTACAGAAGAGGTTACCAAGGTCATCGACGTAGACATGGAGCGCTCAGAACAAGTGCGTCGCTGGTGGCCTTTCCTCAGAGATCGCCGCATAGAGAATTATACAGACATCACTAAACGCTATATAGACTAAATGGCAAACAATTTAAGATTTCAGGTAGTAGAAGAGGCGTTCAAGAAACACGCCCTCGATGTAAAAGCACCCAGCGAGCGTCCTTCGGAGTATTTCGGCAAGTATGTATTTAATAAGGAGAAGATGTACCGTTATCTGCCGAAGAACGTCTATGACAAGATGATTGACGTAATAGACAACGGTGCCAGTCTGGACCGTTCTATTGCTGATGCAGTAGCTGACGGTATGAAGAAATGGGCCTTGGAGATGGGTGTCACCCACTATACGCACTGGTTCCAACCATTGACAGAGGGTACCGCCGAGAAGCACGACGCATTTGTAGAGCACGACGGCAAGGGTGGCATGATAGAGAAATTCTCTGGCAAGCTGCTCGTACAGCAGGAGCCTGATGCTTCCTCATTCCCCAATGGTGGTATCCGTAACACCTTCGAGGCGCGCGGCTACAGTGCATGGGATCCGACATCACCAGTGTTTATCATTGACGACACGCTGTGTATTCCCACCATCTTCATCGCCTATACGGGTGAGGCCCTTGACTACAAGGCTCCCCTACTCCGTGCACTGCATGCTGTAGGAAAGGCCGCTAAGGATGTTTGCCAATACTTCTATAACGATGTCACCAAAGTACAGGTGAACCTGGGTTGGGAACAAGAGTACTTCCTTGTTGACGAAGGTCTCTACTCTGCCCGCCCCGACCTGTTGATGACCGGTCGCACGCTGATGGGACACGAGAGTGCCAAGAACCAGCAGATGGACGACCACTATTTCGGCACCATCCCCGATCGTGTGGTAGCTTTCATGAAGGACCTTGAGATACAGTCGCTAGAGCTGGCCATCCCTGTGAAGACCCGTCACAACGAGGTAGCACCCAACCAGTTTGAGTTGGCTCCTATCTTCGAGGAGTGCAATCTGGCTGTAGACCATAACATGCTGCTGATGTCGCTGATGAAGAAGGTAGCTCGCAAGCATGGTTTCCGCGTACTGCTCCACGAGAAGCCTTTCGATGGCATCAACGGTAGTGGCAAACACTGCAACTGGAGTCTGAGTTCAGACAACGGGGTATTGCTACATGCCCCTGGTACTACTCCTGAAGAGAACTTGCGTTTCATTACGTTCATCGTGGAGACACTGATGGCAGTATATCATCACAACGGACTGCTGAAGGCCTCGATTATGAGTGCCACGAATGCCCACCGTCTGGGTGGCAACGAGGCACCTCCCGCCATCATCTCATCGTTCCTGGGTACACAGCTCACCGAGGTACTGAATCATATCGAGACATCGGAGGCCAACGAGTTATTCAATCTGAAGGGTAAGCAGGGCATGGAGATTGACATCCCCCAGATTCCCGACCTGATTGTTGACAATACCGACCGCAACCGCACATCGCCATTTGCCTTTACGGGTAATCGTTTTGAATTCCGTGCACCTGGTTCTAGCGTCAACTGCGCCAGCGCCATGATTGCGCTGAATGCTGCGATGGCAGAAGCATTGACTTCTTTCAAGGAGCGTGTGGACGCTAAGATTGTGAAGGGAACAGACAAGATACAAGCCATACTCGAAGTACTGAAGGACGACGTAAAGACCTGTAAGCCCGTCCGCTTCGACGGCAACGGCTACTCAGAGGAATGGGTCAAGGAGGCTGCCAAGCGTGGACTCGACGTAGAGAAGTCATGTCCCGTTATCTTCGAGCATTACCTCGACGAGAGTAGCATCAAGATGTTTGAGAGCACCAAGGTGATGAACAAGAAGGAGTTGGAAGCTCGCAACGAGGTAAAATGGGAGATGTACGTGAAGACCGTACAGATTGAGGCCCGTGTATTGGGCGATCTCGCCATGAACCATATCATCCCTGTGGCTACCCACTATCAGAGCCAGCTCATCAAGAACGTACAGGGCATGAAGGACGTCTTCTCATCAGAACGAGCCGAACGTCTGTCGACCCGTAACATGAAACTCATCGAAGAGATTGCTGAGCGCACTGAGAAGATCGAGCAGTTAGTGGAAGACCTGACAGAGGCCCGTCGCGTGGCCAACCGCATCGAGGATATCCACCAGCGAGCTATCGCCTACCACGACACCGTTTGTCCCCACATGGAGGCTATCCGCAAACAGATTGACAAACTGGAGTTGATAGTAGAAGACGGTCTGTGGACACTACCCAAATACCGCGAACTACTCTTCATCCGATAAACACAAAGAAAAACGGCAATGCGAAATCAGCACTGCCGTTTTTCTTATATCTTCGCCCAAGATTAGATCTTTGACTCCAGCGTAGCCTTCCAACGGGCGTAAGCAGCCAGATACTCATCACGATGAGCTGCATCGGGCTCGATAACCTGCAGCTTATCCAAGGTAGCAAAGGCCTCGTTGTTGTCCTTATAGATACCTGCGCCAATACCTGCGCCCTTAGCAGCACCCACGCTACCATCAGTATCATATAGTTCGATGGTTGCACCACTGACACCAGCCAGCGTGTCGCGGAACAGTGGGCTAAGGAACATATTAGCCTTACCAGCATGAATCTTCTGGATGTCCATACCCATCTGCTGCATAATCTCCATACCATAGCAGAATGAGAAGACAATACCCTCCTGAGCGGCACGCACAAGGTGAGCCTGGTTGTGTTTGTTGAAGTTCAGACCATTGATAGAGCAACCAATCTCCTTGTTCTGCAGCACACGCTCAGCACCATTTCCGAATGGAATAATCGTTACGCCTTCGCTACCAATGGGCACAGTAGCAGCCAGATCATTCATCTGTGCATAGCCTACCTCCGGCGTGATGTTACGGTGTGTCCAAGCATTCAGTATACCTGTACCATTGATACAGAGCAGTACACCCAGACGAGTCTGGTCTGCAGTGTGGTTTACGTGGGCAAAAGTATTCACACGGCTCTTGGGATCGTAGTTGACATCACCCAGCACACCGTAGACGACACCTGACGTACCACCTGTAGCAGCAATCTCACCAGGATTCATCACGTTAAGAGAGAGAGCATTGTTTGGCTGGTCACCACCACGATAAGTAATAGGTGTACCTGCTTTCAGCCCCAGCTCGGCAGCAGCCTCTGCACTCACCTCACTCTGTACGGCAAATGTCGGTACAATATCAGCAATCAAAGAACTATCGAAGCCATAATACTTCATCAGGAAGTCAGCTACCTGGTTGTTCTTGAAATCCCAGAACATACCCTCTGACAGACCGCTGACCGTCGTATTGGCTACACCAGAGAGACGCATGGCGATATAGTCGCCGGGAAGCATAATCTTATAAATCTTCTCGTAGGTCTCTGGCTCGTTTTCCTTCACCCATGCCAGCTTGGCGGCAGTGAAGTTACCTGGAGAGTTGAGCAGATGACTCAGACACTGATCAGCACCCAGCTCATTAAACGCCTTTTCGCCATAGGGTACTGCACGAGAGTCACACCAGATAATGGAGGGGCGCAGTGCCTTGAGGTTCTTATCGACACATACCAGACCATGCATCTGGTAAGAAATACCGATAGCCTTCACGTCTTCCGCCGTAGCACCTGCGTCGGCCATAATCTTTTTCAGTGCCAGCTTAGCATTGTCCCACCACATCTGAGGGTCTTGCTCAGCCCAACCAGCCTTAACGGCCATGATGGGTGCTTCCTTCTCAGGATAGAACGCCGTAGCTACACATTTTCCACTGTCTGCATTCACGAGCGATGCCTTGACAGATGAACTGCCGACATCGAAACCTAATAAATACCTGTTTGCCATTGTTGATAATAATATAATGATGTTTTCTAATCTGTATATGTGCGTTTTCGCACTACAAAATTCTGCAAATAATCTTTAAAAACCAACTTTTTTACAGATTTTCAATATTTTTTTATTATTATTTGACTACAATTAAAAAAAATTCCATACCTTTGCAGAATAGAAAAACGACAATTAGCTAAGGTTTGTTTGATTTATGAAAAAGAAAATACTGATACTTGACGACAAAGAGACCATCGCAAAGGTGCTCTCCATCTATCTCATGAGTGACTACGACGTTCAGTGGTTGCCCGATGGTTTACAAGGTGTAAAATGGCTTCAAGCAGGCAATACGCCCGACCTCATCATCTCCGACATCCGTATGCCGGGTATGCGTGGTGACGATTTCCTGGAGTGGATCAAGCAGAACGAATTATTCTGCCACATCCCCGTCATCATGCTGTCGAGTGAGGACTCTACCAGCGAACGTATCCGTCTATTGGAGATTGGTGCTGTTGACTATATCGTCAAGCCTTTTAACCCCATGGAATTGAAGATTCGTGTCAAGAAGATTCTTCCCAATTAATCAAAGATTGTAAATTCTTAGACCTAAAGGTCAAAGCGACCTAGGTCGATAGTCAAATAGTACATTGACATGATAGGTGTTGTATACTTAGGTAATAACCAGAAGACACAAGAACGTCTGAAATACATTCCCGGACAGTTGGTTAGAATGACCAATGCCTATAAAGAAGCTGCCCAGATTTGTACACCACACGTTTCCAACGAGCATTTCCTCGTGTTCTTTGAACGCAATGTCCGTAATGAGGACATTGCGGCCATCACCTATCTGCGCAAGAAATGTCGCAGCGTTTATATTGTTCTCATGACAGACACCATGACAGACGAAGAGCGTAACATCTATATCAAATGCGGTATCAATGACACTATCCAGCAAGAAGCATCCGTCACGGAAATGAACAAGAAGATTCAGTTTATCTCTGATCGTGAGAATGTCCTTTTCTCCGATGAGGTTCCCAAGCGTGGCATCCTGAAATTCCAGATTCCCATCTGGAAGAGACTCTTTGACATCGTTGTTGCCACACTTTCCATCATTATTCTTTCCCCCATTTTCATCATTACGGCTATAGCCATCAAGATGGAGAGCAAGGGGCCCGTACTGTTCAAATCAAAGCGTGTAGGCACTAACTATACTATCTTTGACTTCCTGAAGTTCCGCAGCATGTATGAGGATGCCGAGCACCAGTTAATGGAACTGAGCAAGGACCATAACCAGTACAAGGATCAGGATGCCGAGGAGCCGAAGTCGACTATCCCAGTTTCTTCGGGTGACCAAGCAGAGATGGCAATGATGAATATGGGTATGGATTCAGAGATGATGATTAGCGACGAGGAGATCATGTTGGTTGGCGACGACTTCGTAGTATCTGAGAGCGACTTCAACAAGAAGAAGGAAGAGGAAAACGACAACGTCTTCATCAAGATTGAAAACGATCCCCGCGTCACCAAGGTTGGCAAGTTCATCCGCAAGTACAGCATCGACGAATTGCCACAGTTGTTCAACATCCTCAAGGGCGACATGTCTATCGTGGGTAACCGTCCGTTGCCACTCTACGAAGCCGAGAAACTGACCGCAGACTCCAGCATCGACCGCTTCATGGCTCCTGCCGGACTGACTGGTCTATGGCAGGTCGAAGAGCGTGGTCGCGGAGGCACGATGTCTGCCGAGGAACGCAAACAGTTAGATATCACCTATGGACAGACATTTAATTTCTGGTTGGATATGAAAATTATCCTGAAGACCTTTACACACTTCAAGCAGAAAGGGAACGTTTAACGTGTTGATGATTGCCTATGAATAATGTGAGACAATTATTCCTTACAACATTATTGGCGGCTACATTCTCTGTTGCCCATGCACAATATAATAATAGTGGTATTAGTGCTGGTTTTTTTGATTCCAGCGAGAATAACACGATTAATTTTTCTACATTCCACCTGCCGCCATTGGCAGTACTCTATGAGAATGCCAAGCAGAATCCCCAGATTCTTTCGTTGAACAAAGCACAGGAGATTGCTCAGGCTGAGGTAGCCAAACAGAAACGCCATATCTTCTCTTACGTGCAAGGCCATGCCAGCTACAGCTATGGTAAGACGGATATGTGGGGAAACAACAACAGCACGCAAAGCTACACCACCATCTATCAGTTCCAAGGCAGCGAACAAAGCTATTGGAATGTTGGTGTTAATGTTAGCGTTCCTTTAGAGGATATTCTCGACTTGTCTGCATCTGTTAAACGCAAGAAATTGGAGGTAGACCAGGCTCGCATAGCAAAAGATATTGCCTTTGACAATCTTAAAAAAGAGATTGCCACACTCTATATCAAAATAACCAACAACCTTGTAACGCTGAAAACGATGAGTGAGGGTGCTGCTATCTATCAGGGAGCCGGTGCGTTGAACCAAGAAGATTTCCACCAAGGTAATATGAGCATCGAAGCTTTTGCTAACACAAAATTATATGAAGTGAATGTCGTTAGTCAGTATCAGGCAATGCAGACATCCATTACGACGGATATTATCACATTGGAGTTGTTGTCTCACACACCTATTTTAACTAACACGACGACAGATATTACCCTCGACGACGACCAATTGTCAGAAAAGGACATTCGCAAACAGAATCGTGAGGTAGCTAAAAACATCAAGAAAGCTGCAGCAGAAGAAGATAAGCGTTATCGCCAGATAGAACAAGCTGAGAAGAAAGCACTCCGCAAAGCAGCTCGTCAAGAGAAGAAAAGAAAATAATAACTCGCACTCAATATGGATTTGTTTAGATATTTTGTCCGCTTCCTCTATAAAATACGTTGGTATTTAGTCATCTTGCCAATGATTGCGTTGATTGTTGCGTGGTTCTCAACCCGTAACATGGAGCGCATCTACGACACCAACACAACTATCTATACAGGTATGATTACTGGTTACAACATTGAAGGCGGAACTGGTGCTGCAGGAGGTAACTACCAAACCAACATCACCAACCTCATGCTGATAATCACCACCGATAACACCATCCATGAAGTTGCGTTACGACTGTTTGCCCGTTGTATGATGTACGGTAATCCAAACAAGGACAACAACTACATCTCCGCTGAACATTTCCGCCAGTTGAATGCCACCGTCCCCGCAGATGTCAAGGGACTGATTAACCACAACAATGAGTCCGCAACCTATGCCAATCTGAAAGCTTATGAAAAGCCCACTCAGGACAATTTTCTTTTTGGACTACTCAACTATCATCCCTACTTTGGCATCGACAATATTACTAGTCGTCTAAAGGTGCTTCAGTTGGAGCGTAGTGATATTATCGATATTGGCTATTCTGCAAACGATGCAGGTATTGCTTTTAATACATTGGATATCTTGAACGATGTTTTTGCCCGCCAATATCAGCAGTTACGATATGGCGAGACCAATAACGTCATCAAGTTTTTTGAACGTGAAGTAGCTCGATTATACCGCATTTTGACCAATGCGGAGGATGACCTTATCCGTTACAACGTTTCAAAGCGTATCATCAACTATGACGAACAGACCAAGCAAGTAGCCTCCTTGGAAGCTCAGCAACAGAACTTCCGCAATGACCAGTTGATGAACTACACCACCGCCAAAGCCCTGCTCGATTATTTGGAGCGCCAGTTAGGAAACCGTGCACAGGTCATTCGCTCAAACAAGGAATTTACTAGTCAGGTGCGTGATATTTCACGCATCCAATCCCGTATTTCCAACCTACGGCTGATGAGCAGTGAAGGTGGTGGCAACAATAACGAATCTCAGGAAGAATTAGCCAAAGCACAGCGCGATTTGCAACGTGCAACAGGACGTGTCAATCAGTTGACTCGAGACATCGAAGCCGCCTCCTTCAGCACGGAGACCGGCGTCAAAGCTCAAGACATGTTAGGACGTTGGCTGGAACAGTTGCTCTTATTGGAAAAAACTAAAGCAGAGATGACTGCCACTGATATCATGAAAGACAATCTGGACAGGCAGTACTTGTTTTATGCACCTATTGGAGCGACGCTCGACCGTAAGGCACGCCATATTGGTTTCATTGAAGGCAACTACATGGAGATGCTAAAATCACTTAATGCAGCCCGTATGCGCCAACGTAACCTGCAGATGACGACAGCAACCCTACGTGTGCTCAATCCGCCCATGTTTCCGCTGAATGCGCAACCCACCAACCGTATGATGATATTGTTGGGAGCATTTATGCTTACCTTCATGCTTACCACCCTCTACTTCCTGATTATCGAAATGCTCGATCGCACCTTGCGTGACCGCATGCGTTCAGAGCGTATCACAAAAGTACCCGTCATGGGCTGTTTCCCTCAAGAGAGCAACTTGCGCTATCGCCGCTACAACAAAACCATTGCCGATATGGCTATGAAGCAGTTGAGTAAGGCCTTGTTACCAAATTTCAAGGAAGGCCAGCAAAATGTGCTTAACCTCCTCTCCACCGACTCTGGCAATGGCAAGAGTTATCTCGCTCAGGAGTTGGAGAATTACTGGATATCCATTGGCTTGCAGGTTCGTCGTCTGACCTATGATGAAGACTTTTTGGCAGAAGACAGTAAGTTCATTTTAGCCAGGGGCATCAAGGATCTCTGTCCAGACATTCTCCCCGAGGAAATTGCCATCATCGAGTATCCCAACTTAGACGACTATTCCATCTCTCCAGCACTATTGAATATGGGTACTATCAATATAATGGTAACCCGCGCCAACCGCACTTGGAAGGACGTTGACCAAAAAGCCCTCAATGAAGTACAAGCCATGCTGGATGAAGAGCACAAGAACTCGCTCTTCATGTACCTGACGGAGGCCAGTCGTTACGCTGTTGAGGAATTTGTTGGTCAGTTACCACCTTATACGAAGTTCAACAACTTCGTTTACCGTATGTCTCAATTAGGATTGACTGCTACAGAAAACGAACACGCATTATAACATAATGAACAAGCATACGTTTAGCTCATACACGAAGGAACATGGAGGAAGAGTTTCACTACTCTTTCTCCTGTTTTTACTGGCAATCTATGCGCTTATTACATCGGGGTTCAATGCTTTTGCCATTATCTGTTTTTCTCCTCTATTGGTTTTACCTATAGTAATAACCTTCCAACGTAGTAATTGGATATTTTGGATTCTTATTGTAGTAAATGCCTTCTTACAGAATAAAAACACCCACTTTCCTGGCCCGATGTCTCTATATAACGAATTATTAGAGATTGTCTTATTAGCCATAGCACTTATCGATGTCAAGAATAGCCATTTTGAACGTACAGGAAACCTTATGTTGTTTTCTTTGATGATATGGTGTGGCTATTGTACCCTTCAAGTATTAAACGATACCTGTAGTCTTGGTATAAACGCAGGAGCCTGGTACACAGGTGCACGTTTGATGGCTTTTCAAATCATGTATGCCTTCTTGGTTTTTTCTCTCTATATTTCCAAACCCAATATTTTAATCAAATATCTGTATATTTGGGGGGCATTATCATTATTTGCGGCATATTGGGTTTGGAAACAAAAAAACATCGGACTGACCCCCGCGGAAAACTCTTTCTTATTCGGTAGAGGCAGAGAGACACATGTATTACAGGGAGGTTCTCTTATCCGATACTTTTCAACCTATAGTGATGCTGCCAATTTTGGTATTGGCATCGCTTCTACAGCTGTAGCATTTATTATTTTTGGCATCACAGCAAAAATTAGGAAATTGAAAATATTTCTTTTGATTGTAGGCTTTGCTGCTGCTTGGGCAATGTTCCCCTCTGGTACACGAACTGCCATGGCATGTTTGATGGCAGGTTTTATAGCCTATATTTTCTTATCTAAGTCATTTAAAATTGCCATTCCTTTTTCCATTATCTTTGGATTGTTTGCCTTTATCTTGGTATTTACAAAAATTGGCGACGGCAACCAGTCCATTCGCCGCATGCGTAGTGCTTTTGACAAAAAAGATGCTTCTGCCAATACACGTACAATCAATCAGGAAGCCATGAAAAAATATTTGAAGGAAGCGCCTTTTGGGATTGGTATTGCTCAAGGTTATGGCTCTGTTCCTGCCAACAATAAATATGCATTAATGTCTACGATTCCCGCAGATTCTGAGTATGTTTATATTTGGATTAGAACAGGAAAAGTTGGCATTACGCTCTTTTTGATTTGTACAGCCATTATGCTTGGAGGAGCCTGCTGGATTGTTCTATTTTCCTTAAAGAGTTCTTCTCTTCGAGGTATCGGGGCTGGTTTTTGTTGCGCTTTTGTATCATTTCAATTGGGGGGATATGGTAACCAAGTACTCATGCAGTTCCCCAACTGCCTTCAATTCTACGGAGGCCTTACCATAGTATATGTCCTTCCATACATAGAAGAAGAATGGATCAACTATGAAAACAACATACTGAAGACTCAAGCAGAGAAACGCAATCTTCGCCTTGAGAAAATTGAAAGGATGAGAGTGAAACCATGGTACAGCTGGATATACAAATATCTATAATCACCATCAATTTCAACGGGGTGAAAGACACCTGTGAGCTGATGGACACATTACCTTTAGACGATACGTCGATAGAGGTAATTGTGATAGATAATGCCTCTTATCAAGACGAAGCCACCATTATCGAGCAACGCTATCCACAAGTCAAGGTCATCCGTAGTCATAAGAATCTTGGCTTTGCCGGTGGAAACAACCTTGGTATCGAGGCAGCTCGAGGTAAATACCTCTTCTTCATCAATAACGACACATTGCTGGACAATCAGGAGTCTCCTCTCAAGAAAGTAAGACATGACATGCAGGCAGACCTCCGTCATCTGGTGGAACGCATGGAGTCTGACCCGCAGATTGGTATGGTCTGCCCCAAGATACGATTCACCTGGGGACAACGTCCTATCCAGTTTGCTGGTTATACCCCACTCTCACGTGTCACGCTGCGCAACCACGCCATAGGCTTCAATGAGGCAGATTATGGGCAATACGACACGGCACACCCCACCCCTTATGGTCATGGGGCAGCAATGATGGTTAGGCGCGAAGCCATCAACAAGGCTGGCATGATGCCCACCTGTTTCTTTCTCTATTACGAAGAACTCGACTGGTCCATGATGATTCGCCGTGCAGGATATACCATCTGGTACGAGCCAGCCAGCACCATTTATCATAAGGAGAGTCGGACTACAGGGCAAGAAAGCCCCTTGCGTACCTATTATATTACGCGTAACCGTCTGATTTTGGTTCGACGCAACAGCCCACTACCTTGGCGCTACCTGTCGTACCTGTATCTCATCTTCATCGCAGGGGCAAAAGGAATAGCGAAAGAGTTGTTTAACCGCCGCTTCGATTTGGCAAAAGCCTCCCTTCGAGGACTCTGGCATTTCATTAAACACTGAAGACATGGATTTTTGGAATATCTTATATTATAGCGATTTGGTCTTTTTCATCTTCGTCTGTATGACGGTGGTGTATATGGGTATCTTTGCGATGGCCTCGATGTTCAGTCAGCATCAGGAAGTTCCCAAGAGCCGTACGGAGAATCGTTTCATCATCTTCATTCCTGCATACAAGAATGGGCCCAGTGCTGAACAAACGGTAAACTCTATCCTTGGACAGACATACCCCCAACGTCTGTTCGATGTCACGGTGATAGCGGACCAACTCGACGAAATGAGCAATTTTCGTCTGGCTCAACAGCCAATCACTTTGCTGACACCAAATTTTACGAAAAGTTCACGTGCCAAGTCCTTGCAATTGGCTATCAACAACCTGCCACAGTTCAAACTCTATGACATTGCCATTGTACTCAACCCTGGCAACATTGTTGAGCCAGAATATCTCAGTCAAGTCAATGATGCCTATGAAGCAGCAGGCACCAAAGCCATCCAGTGCCACATGCTCTCACAAAACCGTGATACGATATCTGCTCGTCTAAGTGCCATCTTTGAGGAGATTAACAACTCTATCTTCCGTCGTGGGCACATCACCTTAGGACTTTCTGCTGCTGCAGCCAGTTCCGCCATGGCTTTTGATTTCAACTGGTTTAAGGCCAATATTCTGACGACCAACACCACTTGGGACGACAAGGAGTTAGAATCCCGCCTATTGCGTCAACATATTTTTGTTGACTATTTCGACGACATCATGGTATTCTCCGAGAAAGCCCGCAATGCAGAGGATTTCAACCGTCAGCGTAGACGTTGGCTATTGTCGCATCTGGCTACCATCACGCGAAACATCCGCTATCTGCCGGGAGCCATCATCGAGCGCCATTACGACCTCATCGACAAAATCATCCAGTGGATGCTGATACCCCGTATGCTGATGATGGCTATCATTATCATTATGGGCATCATTATGCCTTTCATCTACTTTACGCTGGCCCTCAAGTGGTGGGTATTGTTTGCCATGGTGTTGTTTATCTTTGCCTTGGCCACCCCGAACTATCTGGTTGACGACAAGTGGGATCGAACCTTTTTCTCCATACCGGTCATACTCCTTTCGTCTCTATTAGCAAAAACTCCTATTGGAAAGAAGTTAAAGACTATATCCAACAAAAAACTATAACCATTAATTCCCTATTATCATATGATTTGGCTTATTTTACATATCATTGAGATTCTCCTCTGGTTGTTATTGGCAGCATCCGGTGCATACATTCTATTCTTCGCTCTAGTATCCATGCTATGGAAGAAGCCTGTTTCGCCCCTCTCCGCCTATTTGGAGGGACAGCTACGCTCCATGCGTGAGGCACGACAAAACAACTTCCTCGTGCTTTATCCTGCCTATAATGAGGACCGCGTTATCGTTAACTCTGTACAGACCTTCTTAGGACAGTACTATCCCTATAAAGGCTTCCACGTAGTCGTTATCTCCGACCACATGCAGCCGGAGACCAATGAACAACTGGCACAGTTGCCCATCACCCTCCTGCAGCCCGTCTTTGAGAAGAGCAGTAAGGCCAAAGCGATGCAATATGCCTTGCAACAGGTCAAAGGCGACTACGACTATGTGGTCATCCTCGATGCCGACAACGTGGTAGAAGCAGAGTTCTTGTCCAACCTCAACGAGCTCTGTAATAAAGGCTTTGATGCCATCCAGTGTCACCGATGCGCCAAGAACTCGAATAACGACATTGCCGTGCTCGATGGTGTCAGTGAGGAGATTAACAACACGCTTTTCCGCAAGGCCCACAACCGCATTGGTCTTTCCTCAGCGCTCATTGGTTCCGGCATGTGCTTCCGCTTCAGTTGGTTCAAGGAGAATGTCTATAAGCTCTCCACTGCCGGTGAAGACCGTGAGCTAGAAGCGTTGTTACTGCGTCAGAGAATTCACATCCATTACGAGCCCACCATCCACGTTTATGACGAGAAAGTCTCTAACAAGGAGAACTTTCAGAAACAGCGTCTGCGTTGGATGACCGCCCAGATTCAGAGCCTATTCTCACTGTTACCCTACTTCCCACAAGCTGTAATAGAAGGCAACATCGACTATATCGACAAAACCGTCCAGCAAGCCCTCATCCCACGTTCCATGCTGGTGGTTGGTGCATTTAGCATGGCAGTTCTCATGACAGCATTCTCGCTGATATTCTCCCTCACATGGTATATCAAGTGGTGGTTATTGTTCCTCTTTATCTGTCTGTCTCTCTACGTATCCACGCCCAAACAGTTGCGTAGTCACTCTGTCTTTGGCAAGATACTATCACTACCTAAACTCGTTTGGAAGATGGTAATGAACATCCTAAAGATAGACCGCAAGAATACGGACTTCATTCACACTACTCACGATAAATAACAGAAGACAATATGTCAAACGATTGGGATATCATCATTACAAACAAAAACCGTCTGTTCAGTCTTGATCTGAGCGAGGTATGGCGCTATCGTGACCTTTTGACCATGTATGTCAAACGCGATATCATCACGTTCTACAAACAGACTATACTGGGACCACTTTGGTTTGTCATCCAGCCTTTGTTCACTACCATCATGTTCATGTTTGTATTTGGTGGCATTGCAGGAATTTCCACCGATGGCATTCCCCAAGCTGTATTCTACCTTGCAGGGCTTGTGTGCTGGAACTACTTTCAGGACTGCCTCAGCAAGTGCTCCGACACATTCAATGCCAATCAGGCCATTTTCGGCAAGGTTTACTTCCCTCGATTGGTCGTTCCTTTGTCTATCGTCATTTCTAATCTGATAAAGATGGGCATCCAGTTTGCCCTATTCTTAGTAGTCTATATCTATTATTTCGCATCAGGCATTGATTTCCAAGTTAATGCCGTCCTCTTACTCATACCTCTGCTTATCATCATGCTGGGTGCTTTGGGCTTAGGTTTTGGTATGATTATCTCTTCGATGACCACTAAGTATCGCGATTTGCGATTCCTTATAACATTTGGCGTGCAGTTATGGATGTATGCCACACCTGTTATCTATCCTTTATCAGTAATGAAAGACACCTACCCCAAGTATATCTGGGTACTGGTGGCCAATCCTCTGACAGCTATCCTTGAGACCTTCAAATATGCCTTCACTGGTGTTGGCGAGTTCAACTGGTTCTATTTGGGCTATAGCTTTGCCTTTACCATCATCATCCTATTGCTAGGCATCGTGATTTTCAACCGCGTACAACGCAACTTTATGGATGTCATCTAATGTTTTCTGACTATGAGTAACACTGTTATTGAATTCAACAACGTAGGCAAACAATATATCCTAGGCTCCATAGGTACAGGTACATTGAGTCAGGACCTCAATCGTTGGTGGGCCAATATCCGAGGTAAGGAAGATCCCTATTTGAAGATTGGCGAAACCAACGACCGCACGCAAAAAAGTGATAGTCGTTTTGTCTGGGCTCTTCGCGACATCAATTTCAAGGTGGAACAAGGCGACGTAGTAGGTATCGTTGGCAAGAATGGTGCAGGAAAATCTACGCTACTGAAGATTCTCTCTCGTGTCACATCCCCAACTACCGGAAATATCAAGATAAAAGGGCGCATTGCTTCGCTATTGGAAGTAGGAACGGGATTCCATCCGGAGATGACTGGTCGTGAGAATATCTTCATGAATGGCTCTATTATGGGCATGACTAAGGCAGAAATCAAAAGCAAGTTCGATGAGATTGTCGACTTTGCAGGTGTTGCAAAATATGTCGACACACCCGTCAAGCGCTATTCTTCAGGTATGATGGTTCGCCTGGGCTTTGCCATTGCAGCCCATCTGGAACCTGAAATATTAGTCGTTGACGAGGTTCTTGCCGTCGGTGATGCAGAATTCCAGAAAAAAGCCATCGGTAAGATGCAGGATGTCAGCAAAGGCGAAGGCCGCACCGTTCTCTTTGTAAGCCACAATATGGCAGCAGTTCGCAGTCTTTGTACACGTGGTGTCATGCTGAAAAATGGTATGGTAGACTTTATGGGCAGTATTCCGGACACATTAAATCATTATCTAAAAAGCGATGGAGCTGAACAAAAGTCAAAGATCGTAGAGAACATCAAATGGAAAAAAAACACGTTGAAGATTAACTCCATCAAGATTAATGGAACAGAGGAATCATCATCAACTATACACAACGGGCAGAAATCATTAGAGATTATCATTGAAGGTTCCAGTGAAGAAGATATGAACTATGACATCATGATGACACTCAAGACCAAAGATGGTATGCCTCTTGCCACATATGCGGTTGGACATTACTTCGGGATAATCCAGCATCTCAAAAAGGGTGTATTTTCTCTCAAACGCGAAATTGAACTCCCACGTATTCTCAGCAAGGGAGTCATGATGATGGACTTATACCTCCACCATCCCATGGTGGAATATCTGATGCAGGCACCAGACTGCTGTTCTCTTGAAAGCGAAGGATTCCAAGAGGGCTATGGAAGAGCATTGAGTCAAGAACATAATGGTTTTATGGGATTGGAAAACTATGAAGAAAAAAAGAATCATATATAGCCTTTCTACGCGTGGCATGTACTCAGAATTGTTCAACTTGTGTCTTGCCATCGTCTATGCCCACCATCACCGAAAGTATCTAAAGTTGAACACATGGCTATGGAACTCTCGAATTAAGAGAGGATGGGAGGATTATTTTGAGCCAACACTGGATTGTTACAATAATCCTTTTTCCGCCCAAGATAAAGTATATACAAATGAGAAGCCTTGGATTGGAAAAATATATTATAATCCAAAAGAATTTTTTTCTTTTTATTACAGGTTGATTCTTAATTTCATCTATCGCATCTTACATCCTCATCATTTGTTGACAAAAGATATATTTGTGGACATGCGCTCCAATGAGTTCATTCATAACATTCTAGGAAAGGACGCTTTCAGCCTCATGGCATTCACCTTTAAACAAATGTACATATTAAACAATAACACAAAGGATTATTTGAGCAACAGAATAAACAGTCTGGGGCTTCCAGACGACTATATCGGTGTTCATATTCGCAGAGGAGATAAAATCACATCAAAAGAGATGCAGGAAATCCGTCTTGACAAATACATTAATACCATTGTCAATTATAAGAGCGTCAGTTCCAATGTCTATATTGCGACAGATGACACAAGTATCATTAACGACATAAAAGAAAAGCTGCGCCCTTATGATTTTAAAATCTTTTATAATAGCAGCAATCAAAGCACAGGCTTTAATGAAACAGTCTTTAATAATGCCTCAAAACAAGCCAGACAAGAAGAAACATTAAACGTGTTATTGGATATGGAGGTATTGATACACTCCGACTTCTTTATTGGGACATATACATCAAATCTCAGTCGCGTTGTACCCTTCTTCTTAGGTTTAGAGAAATGCATCAGTCTGGATAATGACTGGAATATTATTAACAGCATGAACGGAATGTAAGCATCATGAAATATTCTATCATCACTATCAACTACAACAACAAAGAAGGGCTGAAGAAAACCATCCAAAGTGTTCTTGAGCAGACCTCTCACGACTATCAGTTTATCATCATTGACGGAGGATCGACAGACGGCAGTACAGATATTATCAAGCAAAATGCAGACCATATAGACTACTGGGTGTCGGAACCCGATGGTGGCAGATACGCTGCTATGAACAAAGGCATCAAACAGGCAAAAGGCGATTATCTTAATTTCATGAACTCTGGAGATTCTTTCTACTCACCAATGGTATTAGAGGAGATCGCTAAGATGAATTATACCGAAGACATTATTACTGGTGGCTTTTACGATCAAGAAAAGGATATCAAGCATATCATTATGCCTCAAGAAGTAACGCTCCTGACAATGCTCAAGAACACTTTCAATCATCAGGCAACATTCATCAAAAGACAATTGTTTGATAAAAGATTATATGATGAGAACTATGTCATACAGTCTGACGCGAAATTCAATTATCAGTCTATCATCTACGATAACTGCTCTGTAAGAATTATCGATTATATTGTAGCTAACTATGATTTCAACGGCATCAGTTCCAACCTCTCCATTGTCGATAAGGAATGGGGTCAATTGCTTGCAGAACTGTTCCCCGAAAGGATTCTCAAAGACTACAAGAAAATGTTCACACCTGGCGAGGTTCCTTTAGTTAGGTTATTACCAGATTTAAAAGAGTCCCCTTCTATTCAACGTTGGATATATCGGTTTGCGACAATCCTATTAAGATGTAAGCACTTCATTAGATGAGGATATTGTTTATCATAGATAAAATGCAAAATTATGCAGGTATAGAACGAATTCTGTCCTGCAAGATGAACTATATCTCTGAGCAAACAGCTCATACCGTATTCTTAACAACATACGATCAACAATCTAAAGGCTTACCTTTTCAACTAAACGAAAACATCTCGTATCAGCCCATCTATGTTCCCATGCCATTGAGGAATAAGATGACATTCTTCAGTTGGCTGAAAGCCTACTTTCAAACTCGCGCCCTTTTAAAATGTCGATTTTTATCTTTGCTCAACGATATCCGTCCTGATATCGTCATATGCACAGTTTACTCTTTTCAAGTACTTGACATCATTATCAACGTATGTCATAAGCAAGACATCAAGACCATTCTGGAATCCCATACTAAAGGGGAGACTGTTACGATGGCCCATAAGTTTAAATACAACCGTTATCTCCATAAACTGTTATCTTTATGGGATCACCATATCATGAAGAGTTTACGATACTGTTCATGCGTAGTCACACTGACAAAACAAGATGTACCATTCTGGCAACGATATACCTGGCGCATTGAAGTGATTCCGAATATGCTGACTATCACTCCCAAGAGGGTATCGGACTATGGAGCAAAACGCGTCATCTCAGCAGGCCGGTATATGTCAGAAAAAGGGTTCGACAGACTTTTAAAAGCGTGGAGCCTCATCAATAAAAATTTCTGCGACTGGCAATTGTATATCTTTGGCAATGGAGACAGAATCCCCTATCAAGAAATAGCCGACCAATTACAATTAGGAGAAACGGTTTATTTGATGCCAGCTACCGAAGATATCGCAGAGGAGTTCTCTAAAAGTTCCATCTATGTTATGAGTTCAAGATATGAAGGCTTCGGCCTTGTGTTGGCCGAAGCTATGAGTTGTGGCCTTCCTTGCGTATCTTTTGACTGCCCTTACGGACCTCGTGAAATTATAACGGATGGGGAAGATGGATTTCTTACAGAAGATGGAAGCATTGAGAATCTAGCAAGAAACCTTGAACGACTCATGTCCGATGAGAAACTTAGAAAGAATATGGGTACTAAGGCAATACAAAATATTACTCGCTATAAGCCTGAGACAATTATGGCACAATGGATCAATCTCTTTAATAATTTATAGAGCATCATGGATATCAGCGTTATCATACCAATATATAATGTCGAGCAGTATCTAAAAAAATGTGTTGACAGTGTGCTACATCAGGAAAACGTTTCCTATGAAATCATCCTTGTCGATGACGGCTCTACTGATTCCTCAGGAAAGATATGCGATGAATATGCAGCCAAGCACTCTGAGATTAAATGTATCCACACGCCAAACGCAGGTCCTTCCACTGCCAAGAACATAGGCTATGACATTGCAACTGGTAACTATGTCGCCTTTATTGATAGCGATGACGAAATAAAGCCAGACATGTTCTATCAGATGCTTCATTCCGGTTACCAGAACAATGCAGACATCGTCTGTTGTAACTATATCCAGATAGACGAGGGGGGCAATATCTCACATACCGAGCACACTGGCCAAGAATATGTCCTTACTCAAGAAGAAGCCCTGATAGCTATCCTCATCAAAGACAAAATCTACTCTCAGTGCTGGACAAAAATCTACAAACGAAGCACTATGCAGGAAAATGGTGTGAGGAATAGAGAAGGGCTAAAAACAGAAGAAGACTTTATCTATAATATTCAGGCTTTCGCCTGTAGCAAGACAGTCTGTATAGTCGACAAACCACTTTATATCTATACACACCGCGAAAAATCATTATCAAAGGATTATTATAGAGATCATATCAGTCAGTACATAGACAATCGCATTCTACGCCTAGAATTGGTTGACAACATCATCCATAAAAGATTCCCACATTTACAGAAATATAGCACCTATCATTGTATTTTTTACTATAATGAACTAATTGGACGAATTTGTCTCTTCCCAAAGATGTATCACGATGCGAGAGTCCAAAAAGTGATTTCCTATATCAAAAAGCACTCCGATGTGCTCATGGATTACCATTGGAAATTAGGTTTCAGTAAAACTGGTACCAAATTGATTCGATTTCTTCCAGTCACACTATATCTACATTACCGCTATTGGAAAAGCAATTTTAAGTTATGATTCATCTATTACACCGAATATCTAATAAGCTGCTATTCATCAACAACAGATTGATTGATGTGATATTAGAAAAGAAATTCCCGCTATTAAATCTTCGTCTGCGGAAAAAGGCTATGGACGAAGGCGCATTAGGTGTGGTTTTAATGCTTCATAGAGTTGCAGAATATGACAAGGCAAGGCTTGTTCCTAATGAAGACCTAAAAGTGTCGCCTACATTTCTTCAAAAAACTATCAATAAATACAGGAAGGCTGGCTTTTTATTTTTATCACTTGATGAGGTCCATGATGTTATCATTGGGAAAAACAAAATTGACAAGCCATTTGTCACATTTACTTTAGATGACGGTTACTTAGATAATTATACAATAGCATATCCTATCTTTAAACGGAATCATGTTCCATTCTGTATATTTGTGGCAACAGATTTTCCAGACAAGCGCGCCATCCTATGGTGGATTTCCATTGAAAATTTAATCTTGGCGAATAACAAATTGCAATTATCGGATGGTTCAACATATATCTGCAAAACCTACCAGCAAAAATGGGATACGTTCCGTCTTATTCGGGAAAAGATTCTCAAGCTTGACCAACGGAATCTACTCGCCTCCCTACAAAATCTTTTTGCCTACTATCAGATAGACTGGCTTGAACCTATACAGAAGATGTCTATGTCATGGGACAACATCAGGGAACTTGGCAAGGAACCCCTATGTACCATCGGAGGTCATACCATGAGCCATCCGTCTTTCGCCCCTCTCACACTTAATGAGATTAAAGATGAGATTGATGGAGGAATTAAAAGACTAAAGTCAGTCGTAGATTATGACATCCGTCACTTTGCTTATCCCTACGGCTCCATCAAAGAAGACGGGGCAAGGGAATACGAATTCCTCAAATTATACGACTTCAAGACTGCATTTGTATCATTTGGGGGAGTAGTTACTAAAAACGACATTAACAACATGACACACCTGCCACGGTTCATGCTACGCAAATAACTTACGCTTCCAACACCGGATCCTCCAATAAAGGCGTTTGTAATAAAAATCAATCCACCTATATTTCAATTCGATGAGCCATGATCTGTAGATTTTCCCTTCTGTAACAGCGGTTTCCACACTATCATATTTCTTCTTGTAATCATAATCACCACCACCCAAATAAAAAGCGGTTTTACCTTTTGAAATCAGTTTTTCCAAAACCATCTCATATGCCATCATACCTGGTGAATACTTTGATAGTTCCTTGTCGTATGACAAATTCTCCAAATAAACTATAGGACATTGTTCACAAGTTAGTATCATTGCTGCAATTTGCTCTCCGAAATATAGGATATAGACGTTTGAAACATGATATCTGTCTAAGTATTCTTTCCATGTCAGATTGTATCTAATATGATGAGTATTCTGCTTCATTTCAAAATACGCCGCTATAATGTCACATGAAATACTATCATTCTCATACTCCACCATTTCAATTTTTCCATAATCCACCTCTGCTTTCTTCTTTTTTCTGCTCATAGTGTTCCGACTTTTAGCAGAAATACACATTTTTAGTTCTTCATATGATTTAGGAATTATCAAATGATAATGGTTCTTTGCAATAAAGACTTTATCAGAGACAACATTGAAAAAAGATATATACTCAATGTTTCTATAATTATGGAATAAGAATAATGCTATTTCATCAAAATCGCATTTGGAAATAGTCATCATCCACGCTCCAACTTCAGCATGGTTGTCAAACAATTGTACTTCTAGTTGATAATCATGCTTTTCATTTTGAATACGCAGAATTATGAAATCTTTGCTAAAAAGATCAATTCTATTATATATGAAATTAGGAACGATCTTTGTAAAATCGTATTTTTCACTTAATTGTTGTACCATAAGCTCTTTTGATTCAAAAATGGTGCAGACATCAATCTCCACACAACAATTCGTATTTTATCAAACAATATAGAAATAATAAAAACAGCAATAATAAATCCAGAAACATATATAAAGAACTCTGCACCTGTACAAACTTCAAACCAATGCTTTATAACATCAACGTAATAGGGATGAAAAATGGCTGGAGAGCAATGAACCAAATAAACCGCAAAAGAAGATACTGAAATCCAATTAATAATAGTACTTTGAAATGACAACTTTGTAAAAAACAAAAAGAAATAAACAGAGCTCAGAATAACCATCGGAGATGAATATAAGAACAATACTGTACCACTCTTGTCAAAAAAATATGTAGATGCAAGAGAAAAAAATAATGTAAGTAAAGATATTGTAATATACAAAGAGATGTCAACAGTTTTGTTGAATTGCATAAATCTGTTTGGGTATTGTCTCATATATCTCGCTAAGAGATATAATCCCATAAATGATAATGGAGAATATCCACTAGAGAACCAACCGCAACTGTTATAAAACCCATATATTGTTTGAACAAAATAGAAAGATATCAAGAAGGATTTCACTTGGAATCTATCGCATTTTTCTACAAAAGCATTCAGAACTGGAGCAAACAGATATAAAATAATATATGCCCTTACAAACCAATATGATCCATATTTGAACATAACTAAATCTATCCACTCATTAGAAGTCATGGGATTAGTTAGCCCCAAAATATACATTATGAAATATATGGTTATACAGATAAACAATATTTGGAAAACAAACTCTGCAAAACGGTAAAATCGGGTTTGAATTCCAAACCAACCAGAAATTAAGACAAATGAGTTAACACAGACTTCTGAAAAAGACTCACATAAACCTCGTATAAATGCTCCTCCGATAGAAGATTCAATATCTGTTTTTGAAGGAGGGTCCAATGACACATAACTCGCATGAGTTATTAGTACTAGTAGCATTGAGACTATTCTTAACAATTCTATATTTGAATCTCTTTTTTTTATCATATTCAAATTATTATACTGCAAAAATATAATTTTTCGCTTTAATTAGCAAACAAATCCAAATATTTTTGTATTTTTGTACCAAATAAAATATAATTATGATAAAAGAGTAATTGTTAGGTATTATTTTTATTGTATAAAAACGTCTTATCTAGAAACTAATGAAATACAAATTTATAATACTTCTCGTTATGATCATAAGCATTTGCATCATTGGGAGAGTTAAATGCCTATCATATTATGCACCTGCCAAGGAACGTCCAATATATCAGACGATTCAACATCATGACGATACGATTCGTATTGCCTACATTGGTGATAGTTGGGCATATGGTCATCAGTTTCATCAATGCTGTATAAAAGAATTACTTGAAAACAATCTACAGCGTCCCGTCATCGTGAATTCATATGGAATAGGAGGATTAACCAGTAAGGAGATTTATCATGCATTTTTCGAGCTAGACAGTTTTAGGCATTTCATTGAGAAAGGGTATGATTTCTGTTTTATCTCTGCCGGTATAAACGATACAAATAAAAAGATGAGCGCATCTTACTACCAAAAAAGTATGGATTGTATCATACAATTCATGTTGACCAACCATATTCATCCTATTATTCAGGAGATACCAGATTATAATATACATAGTGTATTTGAAAGACAAACAACGAAAGATAAAATCATCCGACATATATCTATGTTTGTTAATAGAACAGATATTGATTGTAAGCAAGTATTTCGAAACGCATTAGATGAATTAATACAAGAAAAAGGCTATCAAGACAAAATTAGCATTATTCGGTATAAATCATGGAACAAAGACTATGAGAAGGATCTGAACATGTTATATACTGACGACCAGATGCATTTGAACGAAAAAGGCTATACATTATTAGACCGTGTTATAGCCAAGGATATTATCGCCTTACAAACAACATTAAAAGATAATTGAGCATGTTACCTTTGGAGGAGGATTAGCAGAATACAAATACTACGATATTGCACCTGTTATTGAGAAAGTGATGGGATTCTGAATTAATTCTAAATATTCTTGCTGTTATCAATCATAATTTGTACCTTTGCACCTGTTTTTTCAAGGTAACATTATGTACAAAGCACTTTTCAACCAGCGCAAGGCCCTCCGCTTCCGCTATTTTTCGCGGAAGGGATATGCCTTGTTTGCCTGTTTGGGACGCGTCGTCACCATCGGCGTGCTGAGCATAGCAACCCTACGCGCAGCAGCTGCCACCACAACCGACACACTGAGTGTGGTGGGCGCTAGCGTGGGTGGCGATTTTGTCGCAAACATCCCAGACAAGGAGGCAACGCTCGACGACGTCGAGGTGACGGGCTCACGCGCACCGCTTGCACTTGGGCAAGCCGCGAGAATGGTCACTGTACTGAGCCGTGAAGAGATTCAGGCGGCGCCAGTACAAAGTATTAACGATTTGCTAAAGTATACCGTAGGCGTTGACGTCCGCCAGCGCGGACCTATCGGTGCCCAGACGGATGTCGGCATCCGGGGAGGAACGAGCGAGCAGATAACCATCCTGCTGAACGGCATCAACATCTGTGACCCGCAGACGGGGCACAACGCCTTCGACCTGCCCTGCGACTTGAGCGACATCGAGCGCATCGAGGTGCTGGAGGGGCCTGCCGGACGCGTGTATGGCACGTCGTCGCTGATGGGAGCGATTAACGTCGTTACACGACGAAATGAGAAAGGAGAAAGGAGAAATGAGAAATGGGAAGGAGCGGCACGGTTGGAAGGCGGGTCGTATGGTTATCTGTCAACAGCAGGGCGCATTGCTCTTACCTCTAAACTCTTACCACTCACCTCTCAACTCTCCGCGAGCTACACCCGCAGCGACGGCTACCAGCGTGCCAAGTCGGGAGCGCTGAACAGCGACTATTCGGGCGGAAAGGTGTACTATCAAGGAGGATACGACACAAAAGACATCCGCATCGACTGGCATGCAGGACTGTCCATGAAGGGGTTCGGTTCGAACACGTTCTACAGTGCCAAGTTCGACGAACAATACGAGAAAACCACGAAGATATATACGGCCATTAAGGGCGAAGCCAAAGGATGGTTTCACCTCAGCCCATCCGTCTACTGGAATCGCTCGCACGACCGTTTTGAACTTATCCGAGGGTCGGAAGACAAGGTGCCTTTCAATTACCACCGCACCGACGTGTTAGGCATCAACCTGAACAGCTATTTCGACTGGCAGCTGGGCCGTACAGCCGTTGGAGCCGAGTTCCGCAACGAGGACATTGTGAGCGGCAATCTGGGAGAACCCCTGAACAAGCCCATACCCATCAGCGGGACAGACCGCGACTACCTGTACGGACTGAACCGCTCGAACCTGTCGTTCCACCTGGAGCATAACATCCTGCTCAGCCGATTCACGCTGTCGGCAGGTTTCCTCGCCATCAAGAATACGTGGAACCAGATGCCGTTTACCATCTATCCGGGCATCGACGCCAGCTATCGAATAGGCAACAACTGGAAGGTCTATGTCTCGTACAACGAGTCGTTGCGCATGCCGTCGTTCACCGAGCTCTATTATAGCGTAGGCGGTCATAAGGCAGACAAATACCTGAAGCCCGAAGAACTGAGAGCCGTCGAGGGCGGCGTCAAGTACGCTGGTCTGTGGCTGACGATGAAAGCCAGCATGTTCCACCACCACTGCCGCAACATGATAGACTGGATTCTCGACCCGACAGAAGCCGAGCCAATATGGAAGAGCGTCAACTATACGAAGGTGAACACCCTCGGGGTTGAAGCCTCTGCCACCCTGAATCTTGAACAGTTGCTCCACATCAAACGTTCCTCATTCAACATCCAGTATTGCTATATGGACCAGGACAAAGCAGGCACGGGTGACATCCAAACCCAGTCCACACTGGAGTATCTACGCCACAAGTTGGTGGCCCAGCTGCAGTTGCACCTGATAGCAGGACTCGACCTTGGGGTAAAGTATCGGCTGCAAAAGCGAACTGGCAATTACACCACAAACGCAGGCGAGGTGAAGCCATACCACACCTACAACCTCGTAGACGCACGACTTTCCTGGAATGCCGACACCTATTCTATATATATGGAGGCCAACAACTTGTTCAACAAGAAGTATGTGGACTATGGCAATGTGCAACAGCCTGGCACTTGGCTGACGGCGGGAGTCAAATACAACATCAATCTATGGTAACTATGATGACACGCCTGCTAACCATGATGCTGATGCTGCAAGGCATCAGTGTCATGGCCCAGCAGCTGAAGCCAGCCGACCTGCTGTTCCATGTGGCGCCAGCAGCCAACCAGATTACAAACGTCACGCCTGGCATGATAGACCACGTAGCCATTGTGATGAACAAGGACAGCGTGATAGAGGCCAAGCACAGGGGTGTCGTCATAACCCCACTCGACTCACTACGCCATCAGGAGGGCTATTATCTCATTGGGCGTGTCCAGCATGCAGACAGCCGCCAGTCGTTGGTCAATGCCCGCCGCTATCTGGGGCGCAGCTACGATTTTGTTTTCCTGGCTGACAATGACGACATCTACTGTTCTGAATTGGTACAGCTGTCAATGGTAGACTGCCAAGGGAAACGCCTATTTACCACTGTTCCCATGTCGTTCCACGACGCCACAGGCCACATTACCGACTACTGGATTCAATTCTACGCTCAGCGAGGCATGGCCGTACCAGAAGGACAACCCGGCACGAATCCTGCCGAGTTGTCACAACGTAAACTTATCAAAATCATTGGGAGATTACACTAAACAGAAGTCAAGGTCGGCAGTAAGCTGTTCCTTGTCCAGATGTTGGCCTATGAACACCAGTTTCTGCATACGGTCGCCGTACTGGTCGTCCCAGTCGCGACGCAGCTGGTCGTTCTGGGCCATCATCATTTCCAGCTCGTCCTTAGACATCGTGGCATACCACTGACCGGCATTGGTCAACGACACCTGACGGCCCGCCTGTTCGAAGAGGTAGCAGGTCTCTTCCTCGCCTTTGAAATAGCAGATGCCCTTGGCGCGGATAATGTTCTTAGGCCACTTGCGAGCCACGAAATCGTCGAAGAATCCGAGGTTGAACGGGCGACGGACATAATAGACAAAGGTGCCTATGCCATATTCCTCAGCCTCGCCTTCGTCGTGGTGATGATGGTGATGCTCGTGATGATGTTCGTGCTCGTCGTCATCGTCGTCGTCATCGTCATGATCATGCTCCAACTCATGAATCCAGGTGGCAGACGTTGCCACTTCTTCAAAGTTGAACTTCTCGGTATGCAGAATCTGGTTGAGGTCGATGTTGCCATAGTCGCACTCAATGATGTCGGCCTTCGGCTGGATGGCTCGGATAATCTGCTTCACCTCAGCCAATTCCTCCTTCGACACCTCAGAAGCCTTGTTCAGCAGGATGATGTTACAGAACTCAATCTGCTGAATCACCAGATTCTCGATATCCTCCTCGTCTATGTTCTTACGCATCAGGTCGTTGCCGTTCTTGAACTCGTCGCGCATGCGGAGTGCATCGACCACGGTGACGATGCAGTCCAACTGCAGATAGCCGTCCTTTACATAATCAGGACCCAGCGACGGAATATTGATGATGGTCTGCGCAATAGGCGCCGGTTCGCAAATGCCACTGGCCTCGATAACGATGTAGTCGAAGCGGTGCATGCGGGTAATGTCACGCAACTGCTCCACCAAGTCCATCTTCAGCGTGCAACAGATGCAGCCGTTCTGCAAAGCTACCAGCGAGTCGTCCTTCTGACCCACTACTCCACCCTTTTCTATCAGGTCGGCGTCGATGTTCACCTCGCCAATATCATTGACGATGACTGCAAACTTAATACCCTCCTGATTCTTCAGGATGCGATTCAACAGCGTGGTCTTGCCACTGCCCAGATAACCCGTCAGCAACAGGACGGGAATATTCTTGATTGGTTCCATTTTCTTTATTCGTTTATTCTTTTTTGGCGTGCAAAGTTAGTCCTTTTTTATGAGTTTTGCAAACTCAGCCTTACATTATTTAAATTGGTTCGTAAAAAACTCTTAAATTATCAATTCTCAATTATCAATTCTCAATTAAATATTGTATCTTTGCAAAAGTTTTTGCGAGAACAGGCGGAACTCAGCATAACAAGCAAGCTTGATTCTGCATTCGTTTGCACTGTCCTTGCAATCGTTTTTGGAGAAGATAACATTTTTAATAATACAAAGCATTATGACAATCAATGAATTCAACTTTGCCGGTAAGAAGGCAATCGTACGTGTAGACTTCAACGTACCCCTGGACGAGAATGGTAAGATTACTGACGACACCCGTATCCGCGGTGCCCTGCCCACCCTGAAGAAGATTCTGAACGATGGTGGTGCTGTCATCATCATGTCACATATGGGTAAGCCCAAGGGTAAGGTGGACATGAAGAAGTCTCTGGGTCAGATTCGTGAGGCTGTGGAAAAGGCTCTGGGTGTTCCCGTTGCTTTCGCTCCTGACTGCGCTAAGGCTGCTGACGCTGCTGCTGCCCTGAAGATGGGTGAGGCTCTGCTGCTGGAGAACCTGCGCTTCTATCCCGAGGAAGAGGGTAAGCCCGTAGGTCTGGAGAAGGGTACTCCTGAGTTCGACGAGGCTAAGAAGGCCTTGAAGGTTTCTCAGAAGGAGTTCGCTAAGACTTTGGCTTCTTACGCTGACTGCTACGTCATGGACGCCTTCGGTACCGCTCACCGCAAGCACGCTTCTACCGCTGTCATCGCTGACTACTTCGACGCTGACAACAAGATGCTGGGCCTGCTGATGGAGAAGGAGGTTCAGGCTGTTGACAATGTGCTCAGCAACATCAAGCGTCCTTTCGTTGCCATCATGGGTGGTTCTAAGGTATCTTCTAAGATTGGTATCATCGAGAACCTGTTGATAAGCTTATCCTTTGCGGTGGTATGACCTACACCTTCGCTAAGGCTCACGGTGGTGAGATTGGTGACTCTATCGTTGAGATGGACAAGCTGGATGTAGCTCTGGGTGTTGAGGAACTGGCTAAGAAGAATGGCGTAGAGCTCGTTCTGGGCAGCGACTGCACAGCTACCAACGGTCTCGACTTCGACACCATGAGCGTGAAGCCCGGTGCTGAGATTATCACCTGCCCTGCAAACAACGTACCTGCTGGTTTCGAGGGTGTTGACGCTGGTCCTGAGAGCCAGAAGGCATTCGCTGAGGCTATCAAGGGTGCTAAGACCATCCTGTGGAACGGTCCTGCTGGTGTCTTCGAGTGCGATACCTTCACTCCTGGTAGCCGCGCTATCGGTGACGCTATCGCTCAGGCTACTGCTGAGGGGGCCTTCTCACTGATTGGTGGTGGTGACTCTGTGGCTTGTGTTAACAAGTTCGGTCTGGCCGACAAGGTTAGCTACATCTCTACTGGTGGTGGTGCTCTGCTCGAGGCTATCGAGGGCAAAGTTCTGCCTGGTGTAGCTGCCATTAAGGGTGAGTAATACAAACAAACGTTTACGTTAAAAATATCCCGATATGTGAATAGCGTATCGGGATTTTTCGTACCTTTGCATCAGAAAAAGAAAACGAATACTTAAAAACTAATCGCTAAAACATTATGAGCAAGAAATTTCTGATTGGAGACCGCACGAAAGATGAGTGGATCTCAGTATTGGACACCGAGAACAAGAAACTGGAGTTTACCAACCACCTCGCCTCTGCAAAGGAGTTCAAGGGCTTCGAGGACACTAAGGGTGAACTGAAGAAGTTGCAGGAGCAGACCGGTGGATACTTTGAGGACCTGCAGGTCTACGTGCTGGGCGAAGACGGTAAAGCCCATCGTCCTGACGAACGCGACATGATGGCTTGGTAAGAAAACGAAGGATCAAAGAACGTAGCCTCCACATCGGAAGCTACGTTCTTCTTTTTACTAATAACCGTCTGACTGACAGCGAGCAAGAATGATAGAAACGTTGTCGACGCCCCCACCCTCACAAGCCATACGGTAGAGATCGGCAGCAGTGGCACCGTCGACAAGAGCCTGCTCCAATTGGTCGTCGGTGACCATGTCGCAGAGACCGTCGCTGCAGATGAGGAACAGATCGTCGGAGAGCACCTTGCCAGTCATGTCGGTAATGTCGAGAGCACCATCCTTGCCACCACCCAGACAGTTGAGCAATAGCTTAGAGGCTTCGGGATTACCGGTCAAGCCACGCTCGGTTTGGTCAGCAGACAACTGGCGCAGCATGGCGTTACGCAAACGATAGGTACGACTGTCGCCGGCATTGATGAGCCACGTATGGCCATAGTGCCAAATGAGTCCCGTCAGCGTACAGCCCATAGGTAACTGTTGACCACGCTCGGCAGCCGTCTGGTTGAGACGTAGTGCAACGTCGCGTGTAGCCTGGCGGATATCGTCTTCGAAGGTGTCTCGGCCAATGATGTGTTCGCTGAAGCGCTGCTGAAGACTTTCCAAAGCATACTGACTGGCCTCCTCGCCATTCTCGTGTCCACCCATGCCGTCGGCCACGAGGAGCGTGAAGGAACCCTCGTCAGAAATGTCAACGGTCAGAGAGGCTACGTCGTCGCGCAGCAGCAATCCGTTGATGGCCAGCGCATCCTCATTATTGTCACGTACCAAGCCCTTGTGACAGAGGGCATCAATCTCAATTATCATTCCACGACAAAATCAAGGGTTGCAATGCGTACGCGACTGCCAAGGGCCAGCACGACGGGAGAACCCGGGGCGAGGCGCTGGTCGTTGACATAAGTTCCATTAGTAGTACCATTGTCGGTAATGGTCCATCCGGCAGCCGTGCGCCCAATGACGCCATGGTTGCTGGAAACATAGGTACACGAGGCCAACTGGGGCCACATGCCGCCAACACGACCGAAGGCACCCTCGGCAAGCGTCAGACGCAAACCGCTGCCTACCAGAGCGGTGGGCTGTGGCTTAGCGACGGCGGTGCCTTGGGGGACTGGCTGTATGGATGGTGCGGACTGTTTCGGCGGCACGGACTGTATCGGCGACACGGTCTGTTGTACGGGACGCATGTCGGTACCCGATGCCACCATGGCCAGGTACTTGCGACCAGCTATCAGGTCGTTGCCACACACGGGACACTCGGTACCGCGCTTGGGGCGTCGGCACACGGGGCACCACTTGAGTTCCTTTCCGCACTTGTCGCAGAAAGCGCTGTCTTCGGGCAGCATTTGTCTACATTCAGGGCATTGTATCATAGTACGTCCTCCATCTTGATTGTTTTACGTTCTTCGGGTGTATGTTCACCGCCCTCTTCGGCCAGACGGGCGGCAAGGTTGCTCTTGACATCGTCGAAGAGGTTGCGGGCTTCGCGGCCATTGCCAAACGAGCGACCACGGTTGTTGTACATCATGGTGAGCTTGCCACGGACAGCATTCTCAGCCATTGCGTCGAGCACGTAGCCGAACTCGTTGGCGTGAATCATAAAGATCTGGAACAGCTCGTCGGGGGTATAGTCCTCAAAGATGATGCGGTTGCGTGCAGGGAAACGGCTTTCGAAACCACTGTTAGCATGGATAAAGTCCTCCATCTCATGCGTATAACCTGCAGCGATACAGACAAACTTGCCGCGGTCGTTCTCCAAGCGTGTCACAAGGGTTTGCAGGGCCTTGTCACCATAACCACTACCGCTGCCGTAGTTATCGGCCAGCTGATAGGCCTCGTCGATGAACAGAATGCCACCCATGGCAGTGTCGATGACGTGGGATGTGATGTTTTCGGCATCGCCCATAAAGCGACCAACGAGTTTGCTGCGATCGACCTCGACGACGTTGGGCGACGGCAGGGCCCCCATGGAGTAAAGAATCTTACCCATCAGACGGGCTACGGTTGTCTTGCCGGTACCGGGATTGCCTAGGAATAAGTAGTGGCCCAGCGGAATCTCAGGACGGCGGTTCTCTAAGCGGGCACTCTCTATCTCATTATTGATGGTGTGAGCCAGCTTGGTAAGCGAGTTCTTGACACCACTGAGACCGATGAGCTGGTTGAGTTCGGCGAGGCACTCGTCTATGGACACCTTGGCGGGCTCGACGTAAGGGATGTCGTCGAGGAAGGCTGTATGGATGAGTTCGGGAGTCCACTGATCGTAGGGAACAGTCCTGAGGCGGTTGTTGATGTTGGTCTTGGTCTCTTCGACCTTCTTCATGACCTCGCGGGCATTGCCAAACTTGTCGTCCTTCATAGCCACCATGTTGCGGAACATGTTGAGAGCTTTCATGCGCACCTCGTCGTCGGCCAGCGTGAAGTTGTACTTGCGGGCCTTGGCAGCACGCTCGTAGATTTCGAGGAGCTCGTCGGCAGTATAGTCGTCGATATGGATGGTGTGAGAGAAACGACTGCGCAGTCCCGGGTTGGAGTTCATGAACGTTTCCATCTCCTTGGGATAACCCGCACAGATGACCACAAACTTGCCAGCCTCGTTCTCCATGCGCGTCAGCAACAACTTGATGGCATCACGTCCCTCGGAAGATGTGCTCTTGCCAGCCTCGTCCATGGGTTCGATGCCGTAGGCCTCATCGAGAAACAGCACGCCACCCATAGCCTCGTTGATGGCATCGTTCATGTTCTTGGACGACTCATTGACGTACTGGCTGAGAATCTGGTCGGGCACCTTCTCGATGACACGGTCGGTGCTGGTGACACCCAAAGCCTTGAAAATCTTGCCAAAGGTGCGTGCTACGGTGGTCTTGCCGGTACCGGGTTTACCAGTAAGGACGAAGTTGAACTTGGTGAGTCCCTCGGCAGCCTCGCCCATCTCGACAAGTTGCTTCTGGACAGCGATATCCTGGGCGATGCGTCGTATGGCACTCTTGACACTCTCCATGCCAACAAACTGATCGAGTTCCTTCATGATGTCGTCGACAGAAATTTCTTCAGTAGCTTCCTCGCCGACGAGATCGGTATACGTGAAGATGTCATCCTGCGCATCGCGCTTGCGATGGCGCTTCAGACAAGCGTCAAAGAGGTTGCGCACCTCGCGGGCATTGCCGAAAGTGTCGCTACGCTTGAGGTACATCTTGTCGAACACCTTGGGTAACATCTCTTCAGCTTTCTGGTCGAGGGTGAAGACGACTTGTTCGCCATTGCGCTTCTCATCATTGTGCTCCAACATCATGCGGAACAACTGCTCCAGTTCGCGGGCGCTGTAGTCAGGAAACTCAATGGTGACATTACAGCGCGACGGTATACCGGGGTTCATACGTACAAAGTCGGCCATCTCCTTGGTATAACCTGCCATGATGCAGACAAACTCACCCTTGCGGTTCTCCAACAGGTTGAGAATGGTGTTGACGGCATCCATGCCGTAGCTGCCTTTGTCACCGCTGCTGCCTTTGAGCGCATAGGCCTCGTCGATGAACAGCACACCACCCATGGCCTGATTGACGTAGCGCCTGACATTGGCCTCGGAGTCGCCCACATACTGTCCGATAAGGTCCTTTCCGGAAATCTCGACAAACTGACCTGTGGGCAGGGCACCGATGGCATTGAGCACCTCGCCGAACTTACGTGCAAAGGTGGTCTTGCCAGTACCTGGGTTGCCAGTGAAGAGGTAGTGGTCCTTCAGCAGTTTTTCGTTCATGCCGTTATCCTTTTTCTTCTTGACATTCTTGACGATGGCACGAATCTCGTCCTTGACGCTGTCAAGTCCGATGTAGTTGTCGAGGTCGGCCAGTATCTCCTCCTCGCTCCTGGGGATGAAACACTCAGCGTCATCGATATCCTGGGCATCAACGCTCTGGCTGCCGCGGTCGTAGGCACGGAAGATGAGGTCGGCAGCCACCTTCTCAGCCAAGTGACCATTGACGAAGCCCGTATCCTTCTGGCGCATGTACCACGCAAAGTGGCTATGCAGCTTAGGCAACAGGTCGTCGCCAATGGCGGCCTTGTACTTCTCGGTGAGCACGCTGACGGTCAGGTCGATGAGGTTCTGGATGTCGAAGGCATCGAGCTTGAACTCATGCTCGAACAATCGACGCTCACCTTTGTTGTTGTCGAAGAATCCCAGCATGTCATTGAGCAGGCCACAGAGCACTACGATGGGGGCACCCTCGCTGTTGCGCATGCGGGTAAACAACTTATCGAGCTGGTTAACCTCCTTAGACTTGTCGGTGGGCAACAGTTTCTGGGCATTGGTGATGAGCAGGATACCATCTTTCAGAGCACCCATCTTCTTGTCGAAGTCTCCGAGGAACTCATTCCAGTCAGCGGCATCGACACGTGTGACTGCCTGCTTGGCAATGCCGCTGGCCATCATTTTCGACGTCACAAAATTGGCTATGAAGTTCTTGCCCGTTCCTGAGTCGCCGAGGATGAGACTGTCGAAGCCCATCTTGGTACCGTTCTGTGCCACGACCTTGGCTATCTTGAGTTTCTTGTCCAGGTCGTCGAGCAAGGGGATGATGTTGTCCTTGCCGATGAGTCCCTCCTGGGTGGTCTCTTGTATAAGTGCTTCGCCGCAGAAACGACAGAAGCATGCATCGGGGCGGTTTTCTTTTCCGCAAGCTTTACATATCATAGGGGTAGCTATTAGGGGTTAGAGGATTCTGTTTTTTTCTCGCTCATCTTCATCAGCTGGTCTAATGAGACAGATTTCTCGCCAGACGATGCGGGAGCAGCAGGAGCGGCAGCAGGTTGCGAAGACTCCTCGCGCTGGGGCTGAGCAGCAGGCTTAGCCTTAGGCTGAGCGGTCTCACTTGCTGCAGGCTGGGCAGTCTCCGTAGTCTTTGGTTGGGTGGTCTCCTTAGCCTTGGGCTTGGTGGTCTCCTTGACCTTGGGGTTCTCTTCAGCGGCGGCATTGTCGGCAGCCTCGGCAGCGGCTACGGTGGCAGCAATCTTGTTGATGGCTGCAAGGGTTGCCTCGTCGACAGCACCCGTAGCCTCCAGACCGTTGGCCTGCTGGAAAGCCTTAACGACCTTCTCCGTACCACGGCCATAGTCACCATCAGGTTTGTTGCGCGTGAGACCACGGTCTAACAGGAATTGCTGGAGCGTCCTGACGGCATCGCCCTGGTCGCCCCGCTTGAGAGTCTGCTGCAGCAATGGCGGCAACTCGGCCTCTGCTTCTGCTGCTGGGGTGAAACCAAAGAACTCGACGAAAGGTGCGGAGAAACGGCTGAAGCGCTCGCTCTGAGGAATGAGCAGGCTAAACGACATCAGTACCCACATTACAACGATGAAGATCAGCACGAAGATGCCACGCACCTTGAGGTCGCCCTTCCACTGACCCAGTTCATGGTCGTTGAACGCACCGTTGAGCGAGGAGTCAAACTCATCATCGTCGCCAAAGGCATAGTCGAGGGGTTCGAGCACCTTCTCGTCGAAGCCGGGCTTAGTGAACTTGCGGGCACGACGGGCATACTTGCTCGGTGAGAATACTGTCTTCCAGCTGAAGAAGCCCAGCACGGCGAGCACAATGACGACATAGAAGTAGAGCACAAACTTGCCAAGGAAAAGGACGAGGACATAGAGTATGCCGGCAACAATGCCGCCAGCAATGAGGGAAGCTAGACAGCCAATATTCTCTTCGTCGTCCTTCAGCGAGTTGATCCAGATACCCAGTCCGAAGAGCAGACCGACAATCCAGATGTAGCTCTTCAGGTTCAGCGACTCGGTGTCGACCAGCGGATGCTCGATAATAGACAGCACCAGCATGAGCAATAGCAGCAGACCAGGCAAGACTGCCAAGAGCATGGTGAGCACATACTGCAGCACGTTGAAGGCCACGAGTTTGCGGATTTTACCCTTGCCTTCACTCAGCAGGCGGGCTGCCTCTTCTTTGGCCTCGCAGTAGCGCTGTACGATGTCCATGTCTGGGTCAATCTTTGCCAGGTCCTCCACATAGTCAGCCAACAGCTGCTCGTAGGTAAACTGAGGCTTCATGTTGACTGTGGGGTCTTCCTGATGACATACAGCTAAGAAACCTTGCAAACCCTTGGTTTCATACTCGTACTTGAGTGTCTTCTTACTCTCGCTAAGAGCCTCCTTGGCAGTAGTGACGGTCTTGCCGGAATCGGTGAAGAGGTATGTAGGCGTAGCACCGTAGCCCTTAATGATGCGCATCCACGATATCTGGACGAAGTAGTTGTCGTCCTTCGGTCCCAGTTTCTCCTGAAAGTCGTTGGCCTGATTGTCGGTGCACAGATAGTACCAGCTCTCCTGGTTGCTGAAGTGGGAGCCCTTGGTGGCAAAGAAGTTGTGCAGGAACTTATACTCGTCGCGGTCGATGATGCTGGCAGCCACATTGATGATGACGTCGGCAGAAATCTGGCGGTTCAGCGGAGCATGCTCCTTTCGCTCCCAGACGCTGCGTACCTTGGTGATATCGCCCTCACAGACGTTCCAGAAGATGTTGTATATTTGGTTCAGGAAACGTCCCAATGCCTCGCCTGTCATAGCATAGTCCGGGTGGTTGCGATCGTTAATGAGGTTGATGTCCGACAGTGGGTCAATGGTCTGTATGATGTGCATGTAGGGCACGGCAAAACCTGCCTCATCAGTTTCGATGAGTTCGATAGAGCGCACCTTATCAGCATTGCGCACACGTACCCACTCCTTGAAAATGTCGGACTCGATGTCGGCCTTGCTTTCATCGTCGAGCAGGGCTTCATTGCAGAAGTTGCTGATATCCGTGAGCTCGACACAGTCGCGCTCCATCTTTTCGCCCGTAGTGCGCGAGAAGCCTGACAGCGTGAAAGGGTAGGTGGAATCGAGCGCCATAATGGCGGCAAAGTATCCCAGTTCGTTGTCTTTTTTGAAACGCTCCTCAACGATGTCATGTATCGCGAAGGCCAACTTGGGGTAGAGGTTTTGCAGCCATTTCTCTACATCTCCCTTGTATAGGTACCTGATGGCCAGTTCGCGGTCTTGCGACATACAGTCGGCCAGTTCCTTGGGTGTATTGGCAACGAGGTGCTGGACGGCATTGAACGTGATTTTCAGATCGGGAATGAGGTCTGCCTCGTCGACGGTGAGTTCTTCACCCTCAAGGACGGCCGTAATCTCCTTCATACCCCAGCGCTTGTCAGGCTTACAGATGAGCAATCCGCGACATATCTTGTTCAGGGGGTTGGGCATGTCGTCCGGAATGGTGATACGCCCTTTCTTCTTGTCCATAGCCAGCTCCTGTTCTTGCTGCAGGAATTTCTCTTCGCCCAGCCACAGCGAGAGGATGGTCATACCCAAGGAGTAGAAGTCGGCCTTGTCGGTGAGTTCGCAATACCTCTTTCCGTCGGCAGGATTGGTAGTGATATTATCCTCGTCATACATCTCCGGAGCGGCGTAGACGATGGTACGTGTCGGTTCGGTGTTGACAGAGCCTCTCTCTGTGAGCACGTCGGCAATGCCGAAGTCGCAGAGTACACTGTCCCACGACGTGGTGTCGCGCAGCAGGATGTTGGCGGGCTTTACGTCCTTATGAATGACACCGGCCTTATGCATGGTGTCGAGGGCCAGGGCAGTCTTGATGGCGATGGCGGTGATGGCCTGGGCATTGCCCTTGAGGTCTACCGACGCCGCACTACCACCTGAGACAAACTCTAACAGTTCGAAGTCGTCGGCAAAGTCGACAATCTCGACCAGTACGTGCTGGTCGTTGAGCTGCTGCAGCGTGGGCATCACCTTCATGTTGGTATGGAAGTCGGGATTGCACACCTTCAGTGCATAGCGCCGCTTGCCATCGTTGACGATGTAGACATTGCCCTCTGAGCCACTACCTATCTGCTTCTCTATGTTGTAGTTTTTCCCTCCGACGGTTATGCTTCCACCCACCTGCATATCAGCAGGAGGCAGCTGACCGCCTGCAGCCACAGTTTGATCTGCGACAGCTGTCTTCTGCGGAGCCACGGCGGTCTTTTGCGGAGCAACAGCAGTCTTTTGTGGGGCAACAGCCGTCTTTTGCGGTGCTACAGCTGTCTTTTGTGGTGCTACAGCAGTTTTCTGTGGTGCAACAGCCGTTTTCTGTGGTGCAACAGCCGTCTTCTGCGGGGGTTGTGGTTTATTCTGTTCTTCCATCATAGCGATTATCTTTTATATACTTTCTTTTCATGATAGTCGTAGATTTCTACGGCACCCTCGGTACCGGCATCAACGATCTCCCATTGTTTCCAATTGGGGTCGCTAACCCACTTGCCGCCAAATTCACGGAAGCTGCAAGCCTCAGGACTGCTATGGGTGACGTGACAGTGGTTGCACTGCCACACCATCGTTTCTTGAGGGTTGATGCCGTAGAATACCTCAGTGGCAATCTCGATAACAGCCTGCTTGCGAGCGGTGAAGTAGTTGCGTTGCTCTTGGGGAGTGGTACCAGCCGGCGGCAGCATCTCTTCCAGCACGCGGTCGGTGTCATCGACGGTCTTCTTAAACTCAGTGAGTATGGCCTCGCGACTACGGGTAGACTTGGTGACCTTTGAGACCTTAGGAACTTCGGCGGGCGTAAAGCCCACTTTTGCCATCAGCTCACGGTAGCGCTTCTCGACATCACTCAATTCACGGGGCTTTGCAGCTTCAGCCTCAATGGCTTCTTCGCGTTCGAGGGCCTCTAACTCAGCCTGCAACTCAGCCATGCGCCGCATCAGACGAGCTGTCTCTTGTACCTTCGGGTCGGCCTTAGCCTTCTCGACGGCCATACGGGCGGCACGCGACAGCGGTTTGCCACACTGTCGACAGAACGGACGGAAATTGCGGACTCCACAGTCGGGACATAGAACGCCGTCGGCTGGCATACCACACTCCGGACAGTCCATATCGTCGGGGGTCATCGGTGCACCACAGAATGTACAGTAGTCAACAACCTTCCAGCCACAGACGGGACACAGTTCCATATCGGCACTGATAGCCGCACCACACTTGGGACACACACCATCGGCCTCGCGGGTCTGCATGGCACTGCTTGTGGCGGTGGCATTTGCTGGGGCGGTATGTGTCTGTGTCCGTACCTCCTCGCGCTGACGCATTCTTACATTATCTTCTGCCATATTTTTAGAAAGGAATAATTATTAATATTCAAAATGAAAACAAGTAGCACCTCGTCCGGTCCCATCGTCGCTGCCGGAGGTCGTCAGGATGAATGAGAAAGTTCAGCGTGCCACTGTCGTGGAACAGCAGGTTCCAACGGTCGTCGCAGTCAATCTGCAGCAACGAGAGCAGGTCATTGCCCACATCCTCGCGCACCTCTTCTATATAAGGGGCACCCAACAGCTTGTGTCCGTCGTCGTATGTAGCACAGGGGCTGAACGTGACAGCCTCAGCAGGCATACAAGCTGAGGTGCCGTCAGGATAGTTGAGGTGATGGGTGTGCAGATCATCGAGCATAGGGGCATATAGCACACGGAAATACTCCCTACCCCACTCGCCCATACCCGGATAGGCCGGCGTGTCAATATCGCCAAGGAAATAGTCGAGGGCGGCAAAGAAGTAGAGCATGCCGTCATGGGGCAAACAGCCGTCGGGGTCAAGGGCGGCGACATCCTCGCAACGTATCTGACAGACGAAGGTCAGCGGATCATCGTATGTCTCGCCGGCCTCATCTGTTACTGTTACCTCTGGCCAGTCGAATTCTTCGGGCATGTCCGGCTCACCCCACCATTTGCTCTGGCCGGTCAGGGGACTTTCTGTCGGGTGTGTCTCAATCTTTATCATTGTGTTGTAACAAATTTAAAGCCTTATCGAAGTCATCGATGACATCGCCATTCGGGAGGGTAACGCTGATACTTACTTTGGGCTTGTAGATGCGTTTGCCGTATTCGTTCTCAAACCAGCTGCCACCACACTGGCGAACGATGTAGTCGCCCTTCGAGTCGTGCAGCGTGAGTGTGAGGCACATACAATCATCGCCTTCCGATTCGTCGATGTCGTGGGCGATGACCTCACTGGGACAGCTAAGCTCCACCACGTTGTCATACCAAAATCGGGCTATGCAGCGATTGCAGAAACGATTGGGCATATCCAATTCGATACCGTGGCGACGGCCACCGTTGAACATGGCAATGCAGTAGTTAAAACCACTCTCAGTGCAGATGCGGTAAAGTCCCGTTAACTGGAAACGCTGAAATTCGCTATCGGTCTCGATCCAGGCATGCTCGATATAGTCGCCGTTGCCAAAAGTATATCGACCCTCGGCGGCATAGGCGGGACCATTGATACAGGCGTAGTTCAGGTGGAAGTAGCCCTTGAAGTGGTCGCCACCCGGTAGCCACACCTCACCATCGCCAATGGGCCCTTTCAGTTCCTGACGAACCCGGTCTTCAAACTGGAAGCCTCCGAGGTAGAGCGGTTTGTCGAGGGCGTACTTAATGGTGGTGACCATGTCTTGGCAGACGCCCATCTCTCCGCCCGAGCCACTGTAACCTACTTCCACCTCCTTGCCTGGCGTGATGCGGAAGGTCTTGCCGTCGTACTCCAGTTCGAGGAGTGTAAAATCGTAGTGCCGCACGATGCTGCCGGGCAGTCCCGGCAAAGGTTTACCGACAATGATTTTTGTGACATCCACTTCGACGGACTCTTTCAGGCTATGATGCACCACGGCACCGCGGTCACTATAGTCTTCATAACGATTGATGAGGATTGCTTTTGCCATAACACCTTGCTTAAGTAGTTAATCGAACATCACTCTGGGGTTCAACTCATGGGGCGACTGCCACTCGATACCACGCTCGGCCAGCACGTTGCGCAACACAGACCAATAGGCAAAGCAGAAGCCCATGCCACGAGGCGTGTCGCCTAAACGGCGGTCGGTTTCTTGCTCCACATCGTAGAAGTTTTCTTCCCACTCAAAAGTACGCTCTACAGGGTCAGACTTCAGATGTCTACCGTACTTCTCGCGAAACTCGCTGTCACTGACGTGCTCTGTGTCAATATAGTCCTCCAACTTCCGGATATGCTCGCTGAGTTCCTCAGCCAGATACGGATCGTTTTTCAGGTCGTCTTCGCTAGACAGGGCCAACTGCTCTTGCTCATAGCGGCGGATAGCCAACACACGGCGCGGCACATCGTATTCAGGCAGATAGTCCACCATCGCCTCAATGGCGCGTACCTGCCCTATACCCTGTTCCTCAGCATCTTCTATGCCACGCAGCAACTGCATAAACTCATCAGCCAGCGGCAGGTTGCGCCACTCGCGCATGTCTTCTGCATTCTCGCGCATCTCGTTGACGATAGCCAAGAGGCGTTCTGTTATTATCTCGATATCACTCATTGTGTTACTCATTTTTCAATTCTTACACGCATTTCACCTCCAACGAGTCCTCGATGGTGTAGTCGTAGTCTTCGTCATAGATGGTGGCAGTAGACCTTCGGGCATCCTTGAACTGCAGACTCTCACCGCGATGAATAGTCACCTGCTGCGCCGTGTTATCGGCAAAGAACTTTGCCTTTACCTCAATGGTGACGCTGTCGGGGGTGACGGCCATGATATTGATGCCCGAGCCCTTCATGTTGAAACTGCTGTCTTTACTGATTGTCATGGCATCGGCATAGTGAGTGTAGCCCACTTCCGTTAACAGAAGGAGGAATGTGCCCGTCTGGTCGTAGTCGAAACCGCTGTGGTGTTCCTTGACGACCAGCATCGGTGTCTCTATCGACGGGTCGGCCTTGATGCTGTCGGCTTGCAGCATGCTGTTTTCCCACACGCCTTCGAAGCGCAAACCACTCTTGAAGGTATATACGCCATGTCCGTCGGCATCATACTCGAGATGGTCGCCGTTGGCATAGTCCCACACACCCGCTCCTACGGCTTTTCCGTCTTCGAAATCGCTCTCAAACCGGTTTTTCCCGTTTGTAAAGTTGCCATCGAAGTTGTCCGAGACGACAACACCATGGCCGTGACGCTTGCCCTCACGGAACTCACCGGTGTAGGTCTCCGTCACCGTGGCGCAGTGCAGTCCTTTTTCGCTGCTTTCAGTGGCCACACCCTGTCCATGCTCCTTGTCGTCAAGCCATTCGCCCTTGTAGTCGGAGGTATAGCGTCTGCCTCCTTTCGAGAACTGGTGGTAGTGTCCCTTGCCGCAGCGCATGCCGTTTTTCCACTCGCCATCGTATTCGCCATAATAGCCGTTCAACTTGTAATCCATGTGTCCGCTACCATGCGGCTGGCCCTCGGCATTCACGTCGCCCCTATAGTGGTTGCCGTTGTCGAAGCTTACCTCCACAGGATCGTTCATCAGTTCGTGCTGGTGTTCTTCATAGAGTTCCTTCGACCGCTCGTCGCCTAGTTCCATGCCTTGCTGCCACTGTTCCAGTGCACCGTTCACGTCGGGGTTGCCGTCGGCCGTCCAATCACCGGCATACAGCATATCGCCAAGGGAGCTATAGGCACCGGCATATCCAAGATCTGCTGCTTGACAGAATTCCAACCAGGCCATCGCATTATTATACTCGTCGTAATAGTACATTTGCCCCCGCAGGTTGTGGGCCGCTCCTACGTAAAAAGCATACTCTTCCTCCTCCTTCTCCTCATACCACTCGAAGACTTTCTCTATCCAATCTTTGGCGTGTTTGTTGGCATCGTCATCCTCACAGTCTTCATAATAATAGACAGCAATAGCCACACCAGAAGGTATATCCTTACCCTCTGCAGCCTTCATGAAGCACTCCAGTGCTTTCTCCCTATCCTCATTATAGAGGCGGAATCCTTCATCTCTGTACTCTTCGTTATTCATAGCGGTAACCAATTATTCATTATACACTTATGTCCAGGCGTCCCATCGTCCATCATCCGCATCGTCTTCGTAATCCATGATGAGCAGACCGCCACTGTACTGGTCGATGAGTCGGTAGGTTGTGATAATGTCTTCTGTTGTCTTAAAACTGTGGCAATCGTGGGTGGGGTCCTCCTGACAGATGATGATGGGACCTCGCACCTCCTGACCCGTACCATAGAGCATGGTACCAATGGCATTGTCGTCAAGGTTCTTGGCGTATGCGTCGCGATCGCAGTACATCACTAATGGTAGGTCGAGTTCACCCTCCTTGTATATCTTGTCTAACAACGGTGAGTAGTGCACGGCATCCAGTCCTTCGCCGTCAATGAGCTCCTTTGCCATCTCCTTATGCGATTTCATCTTATAGACATCGACTTCCGCCACATTTATGTGACCAGAGGGCCAGATAATGAGAACAACCGGTTCAGTAGCTGTCTTTTCTCTCTTCGTTATTACCAACTTGGGGTACATGGGTTGCCAATACTTCTCAATCTCTTCCTTGTGTTGCAACAGGAACGTGGGGTCGCTTTGCAGGCGCAAGCCTCGTAGGGCATCATTATCACCACCCGAATAGCGAACGGCCTTCAGCCAGAGTTCAGCAATCTGAAGACGGTCCAGATGTTCGTGGTGATCTTCGGCAAGTTCTGCCAATTTGCAGATACACTCAATATTCCCCAACTTTACGCCGTCTTTCAAATACCGCACTGCCAAACCTTCATTCACCCTGTAACCCAGACCGCCATAGTGGTATTGCAGCCATAGCTCATAGGCGCACCATCCTTCGCCACGCTTCAGACCGAGCAACAAGCGTTCGTGAAGTTCCTCGTGCAGTCGTTTCTGTTCCTCTTCGGGGAATTCCTGGAAGTCCTCTTGCGTCATATCCGCGCGGAACAAGCAGCACAGACCACTGCCACGGTTGATGCCTTCCTCCATCAGTTCTTCATAGAGTGCCATATTGCCACGCTCCTTGTAGATATTGGCCAGATAGTAATAGTCATCCCACTGTCCGTTCTTCGTCGACAACTCGTACATGCGGATGACATCTTCCTCCCGACCCTCCATAAGTTCGTAGCTGTAGGCCAGGAAAGAGTACCACATGGGGTCGATATCAGTTGAGAGCTTTTCTTCTATCTCATGGGCAACCTTCTCTGGCTCGGCTTCGCAGCCGTTGCCGAAGATGCGGTTACGGGTCAGTTCCAGCTTAGCCCACTCGCTGCCTTGCTGGGCGGCTATCTTCATCAGACGGCGACACGAGTCCATGTCTACACGGTTCTCCTTCGTTTCGCCATATTGCCACATACGGGCGTAGGCAACGTATGCTTCGGGCAAGACTCCCCTGTTGGAATAGAACAGTTCTTCAGCTTCTTGCATCGATGACTCTGTGGGCAGCGTATAATACAGCCAGCGACCGTAGCCATACTGGGCATAGGCATCGCCTTGCTTCGCTACATTACGCAGGGCCTCTACGTCATCGTTTGTTAGCTGCAAGACCCTTAGCCTTGTGCGGAAACGACGCAGGAAAGCTTCGTTGTGGGTAATCTTCAGTGTGCGGTCTTCCTCCTTCAGCCACAAGGACAGCCAGAAGGTGGTGTAGCTCATACCCGTCTCGCCAAAGCTGAACGAACCGTCTTCCGGGGTGATGGTATATTCCTTCTCACCATACTGAAACGTCAGCGAGTACTCGTCGAAGTCTTTTACTATGATACGATCATACAGACCACCCCATTCGCCGCTCATTGGTAGGCGACTCTTCGACAACAACTTATCCTTCTCGACGGGATAGTCGGGGCGGGGATTCTCTTTCGTGGGCCGTTCAAACTCAATGGTGTGGCATTCGGTATGACGATCGGCCCGCCAGTCAACGCTCAGCAGTGCCTTTGTCCATGTCTTCTTCTCAGTAGTACTATTCATAGCTATCACTCATAAATGGGAAAAAGCGTCCCGGCTCTTGACGAGTCAGGCCGCTTTTTTGTATAATGTCTGCGGAACAGATGTATTAATCCTCGTCCTTCATCTCAGCCTCATGCTCCTTGATCAGAGCCTGCTGGATGTCGTTCGGCACAAGTTCGTAGCTGCTGAAAGCTGTGGTGAACGAAGCACGGCCACCAGTCAGAGAGGACAGAGCGATAGAGTATGAAGCAAGTTCCTTCAAAGGAATCTTAGCAGTCAGTTTCTGATAACCGTTCTCTGAGTCCATACCCATGATGATGGCACGACGACCCTGCAGGTCTGACATCACATCACCCATGTAGTCGGCAGGAACAAGCACCTCCAGGTCATAGATAGGCTCGAGCACCTTAGGACCAGCCTCCTTGAAGGCAGCGCTGAAGGCGTTACGGGCTGCCAGCATGAACGACAACTCGTTAGAGTCTACTGGGTGCATCTTACCATCATAGACGATGACGCGGACGTCGCGGGCATAAGAACCAGTCAACGGGCCCTGCTCCATACGCTCCATGACACCCTTCAAGATGGCGGGCATGAAGCGCATATCGATGGCACCACCAACAACGCTGTTGATGAAGACGAGCTTGCCACCCCACTCCAGGTCTTTCTCTTCCTTCGACTTGATGTTCATCTTGAACTCCTGACCGCCAATGGTGAATGAGGTAGGATCTGGCATGCCGTCGGTATAAGGCTCCACAATCAGGTGAACCTCACCAAACTGTCCTGCACCACCAGACTGCTTCTTATGACGATAGTCGGCACGAGCCATCTTCGTGATGGTTTCACGATAAGGAATCTTCGGCTCCTGATACTCAACCTGGATTTTCTCGTTGTTCTCCATACGCCACTTCAAGGTGCGCAGGTGGAACTCACCCTGACCATGAACAATAATCTGGCGCAACTCCTTAGACTGCTCAACGACCCAAGTGGGATCCTCCTGGCGCATCTTCTGCAGGGCAGCCATCATCTTCTCGGTCTCAGCCTCGTTGACGGCCTTGATGGCACGCGAGAACTTCGAGTTAGGATATTTGATGAAGTCGAACTTATTCTCTACATCCTTGCCATTCAGCGTGTTACCAGTCTTTACGTCCTTCAGTTTCACCGTACAGCCGATGTCACCTGCACGCAGTTCGTCAACCTGAATACGGTTAGCACCTGCACAAGCATACAGCGTACCCATACGCTCCTTAGAACCACGATCGGCATTGGTCAGGTCATCGCCACTCTTCACGACACCGCTCATCACCTTGAAGTACTGAACCTCACCGATATGGGGCTCAACACCGGTCTTGAAGAAATAGAGTGATTCAGGACCGTTGGCATCAGCAGGAACATCCTTGCCTGCAGCGTTCTTGATGACAGGCATCTCGCTCACGAAGGGAACCACGTTGCCGAGGAACTCCATCAGACGACGAACACCCATGTCGCGACCAGCACAAACGCAGAAGACGGGGAAGATAGAACGAGTAACCAGACCCTTGCGGATACCCTCACGCATCTCGTCCTCGCTGAGGTCCTCGCTCTCGAAGAACTTCTCCATCAGTGTATCGTCGCCAGCGGCAGCAGCCTCAACGAGAGCAGCTTTCCACTCCTTGGCCTTCTCTAACTGGTCGGCAGGAATATCTTCGATGATGGGAGCACCACCCTCGGGCTTCCAAGAGTACTTCTTCATCAGCAGCACGTCGATGACGCTGTTGAAGCCAGCACCTGTCTGGATAGGATACTGCACAGGAACGCAGTTCGGACCATAGACCTCCTTCAGATTGTTCAGAATCTGGTCGAAGTCGCAGTTGTCGCGATCCAACTGATTCACCAAGAAGATAACGGGCTTCTTCAGTTTCTCCGTGTTGCGGAAAGCATTCATCGTGCCCACCTCAGGACCATACTGACCATTGACCACAATCACGGCCTGGTCGGTAACGTTCATGGCAGTGATAGAACCACCCACGAAGTCGTCAGAACCCGGACAGTCGATGATGTTGAGCTTCTTGTTGTTCCACTCTACATGAAAAACAGTAGAGAACACCGAGTAGCCATATTCCTGCTCAACAGGGAAGTAGTCGCTCATGGTGTTCTTGCCCTCGACAGTACCGCGGCGCTTGATGATGCCAGCTTCGTAGACCATACTTTCGGCAAGAGTAGTCTTGCCGCTACCCGCACTGCCAATGAGTGCAATGTTTTTGATTAGTTAACGGAGGCTAAAGGTAGACATTTTTGTGCAAAAAACCAACGAAACCTTTCAAATATTAAACTTTATTAGTACTTTTGTACTCACAAAGCATACAAGATGGCCGGATTATACATACATATTCCCTTTTGTGCGAGTCGTTGCATCTATTGTGGCTTCTACTCCACAACATCGCTGAGACTACGTCAGCGATATGTCGATGCGGTAAAAAAGGAAATGGAAGAAGTTAGAAAGAGGAAGAAGGAGAAAGAGGACCATAGCATTGCAACAATATACCTTGGTGGTGGTACGCCCAGCCAGTTGACCATTCCACAATTGCACCAGATTTTCGATGCTGTATATAAATATAATAAGGTGGAGATGGATGCTGAGGTCACCATCGAGATGAATCCTGACGACGTAACAGAGGCTTTTGCTGACGGACTATGTATGCTGCCCGTGAACCGTGTCAGCATGGGAGCACAGACATTCAACGACGAACGACTAAAGTGGCTACACCGCAGGCACTCCTCGCATCAAGTAACAGAGGCTATAGAACGGCTGCGCGACAATGGCATCCAGAATATCAGCATCGACCTAATGTACGGCTTCCCAGGCGAGACACTCGACGACTGGCGACGCGACATCGATGCCGCCCTTTCCCTAGACGTAGAGCATCTCTCAGCCTACTGCTTAATGATAGAAGAAGGTACCCCGCTGGCAAAAATGGTGCGCAACGGGGACTGTCCCAGCTGTGAGGAGCGAAGCGGATTACAGGGGGACTGTCCCCTAAATGAGGAACTGGAGCGGCAGATGTACGAACTACTCATTGACAAGCTGACAGCTGCCGGCTACGAGCACTACGAAATCAGTAACTTCTCCAAGCCCGGTTATCGTTCGCGCCATAACAGCAGTTACTGGAACGACACGCCCTATGTAGGACTTGGTGCCGCCGCCCACTCATACGACGGGCATTGCCGTAGTTGGAACGTAGCCGACATCCACCAGTATATCGAGGCTATTGAGCGTGGCGAACTGCCATCAGAACAGGAAGAGATTGATGGTGACACCCATTACAACGACCGCATCACCGTAGCCCTGCGCACCAGCGACGGCTTGGACCTCACTACCCTCTCCGATCGTCATCGTCACTACTGTATGAAAGAGGCACAGCGATTTCTGGACGACGGTCTACTACAATTGTGCGACAATCGTCTATCACTGACACGCAAAGGGTTGTTTGTCAGCGACTACATGATGAGTTCACTCGTCATGGTGTAGTCAATCTTCACCTTTTCTCTTGTGAATATAGATGGCAATGCCGATAATAACGAGCAAAATGGTTGCTCCAATGTTCATCCAATCCATAAGGCATTTGTATTAATTACCCGACAGCATAACATTAGTGGAGCTGGAGGGAGTCGAACCCTCGTCCAAACAGGGAAACCATACGCTTTCTACATGCTTATCTTGGCCTTCATTGTCGGGCTATGACAAGACCCAAGCCACCAATCACAGCCTTATCCTCTAAAACTTCATCCCTCAGTCGAGGCCCCCAAGAGACTATTTCCGATTTACCTGCACCGCTATACCTTCCTGATTCGGAACAACATCCAGAAGAGCGATGTCTCGTTCTCTCACCTTGTAAGAGAATAAAGCCAGTAATCTACTGTACTTCGATTAGGCAGCGAGAGCGTACTTTGTTTCGCCAATTTTGCAAAGGTAGCATCTTTTTCTGAAACCACCAAATTATAGGCAGGATTTTTTTTGTAAATAACAAAATTATGTGTATCTTTGCAATAATTTTGCAGAAACAGAGTTACATTATTACAATATACACACTTGCAATTACTGATATCAGATATGAAGAAAATCCTACTAACGGCGCTTCTTGCCATCTTCTCGCTGGGCAACATCTATGCTCAGTCTACCATGACCGACGACCAGCTCATCAAGTTTGTAATCAAAGAGCAACAGGCCGGTTCGTCACAGCAACAGATTGTTACCAAACTTGTTCAACGAGGTGTTAACATCGACCAGATTCGTCGTGTTCGCAAAAAGTATGAACGCATGCAGAAGAACGAAGGCTTAGGAACTGTTCGTGACAAGTCGATGACCGAAGAGGAACAGATTGACGCCCGCCTGCGTCGCAACAATGCCAAGGACAAGAGCGAACTCTCAACTACAGAGAAACTGAAGGACGACCGCCTAACCAATGTTCGTAAGGATCAGCAGGCCAAGCTCAACAAACGCTATGTTCAAGAGGACGAGCAAGACATCAAGACCGAGCTTGACGATTTCCTGCCCGACTCGCTGGACATCTATGACCGTATGGTCATCAAGAACTACCTGAAGCAACAGGAAGGCAAGGGTGGCAAGAAGATCTTCGGTCGCGACATCTTCAACAACCAAGAGTTGACCTTCGAACCCAATATGAATATAGCCACTCCCGACAACTATGTCTTGGGCGCTGGCGATGCCGTACTCATTGATATCTACGGAGCATCACAGAAAACCGTCGAGGCCACCATTTCTCCCGATGGTTTCGTCGTGGTCGAGGGTTATGGACCTATTCAGGTTGCCGGCCTCACCGTTTCCCAAGCCAATAGTCGTATCCGCTCCCAGTTAGGAGCCCGCTATAGTAGCAGTAAGATACGTCTTACGGTGGGCCAGACGCGCACCATTACTATCAATGTGATGGGCGAGGTCAAGACCCCTGGAACCTATACACTCGCAGCTTTTGCTTCCGTCTTCCACGCTTTGTATATGGCTGGCGGTCCAAGCGACATCGGTACGCTTCGTAACATCAAGGTATACCGCAAGAATCGCTTGGTTAGCACTGTCGACGTCTATGACTACATCCTCAATGGCAAACTCAGTGGCAATGTCCGCCTGGCCGACAATGACGTAGTAGTAGTAGGTCCCTACGACTGCATCGTCAATGTATCGGGCAAGGTAAAGCGTCCTATGTACTATGAGATGAAGTCCGGTGAGAGTGTTGGTACGCTCATCAACTATGCTGGTGGCTTTACCGGCGATGCCTATCGCAAGTCCGTACGCATAGTCCGCAAATCGGGCAGTCAGTACTCTGTACACAACGTCAACGAGTTCGATATGGGCTCGTTCCGCATGGCCGACAACGACTCTGTCAGCGTTGACAGCATCCTGCCTCGCTATTCGAACATGGTCGAGATCAAGGGCGCCGTCTTCCGTCCGGGTATGTACCAACTTGGCGAGTCTGTCTATAGTGTGAAGACTCTTTTGGAACAAGCAGAGGGCGTCACCGAGGGAGCCTTCACAGCCCACGCCGTGATGCATCGTCTGAAGGCCGACCGCACGCTCGAAGCCCTGTCAGTTGACATCCAGGGCATTCTTGACGGTACCGTAGCTGATATTCCTCTGAAGAATGAAGACGTACTCTTCATTCCTACCCGTACAGAGTCGCAAATAGAGAAAACAATTGCTATTCATGGAGAAGTGCAGTATCCAGGCACCTATCGCTTTGCCGACAACGAGACCCTTGAGGATTTCGTACTGCAGGCAGGAGGACTGAAAGAGTCGGCCTCCATGCATAACGTGCTCATCTCGCGCCGTGTCTTAGATCCTCATGCACTGACGACAGATTCAGTGATGGCTCAGACCTTTAAGTTCTCACTCAAGGACGGCTTCGTTATCGACGGACAGCAGTCGTTCGTCCTGATGCCGTTCGATGAAGTCTATGTTCGCAAGAGTCCCGGCTATTATGAACAGCAGAACGTTACTATTGAAGGTGAGATTCTGTTTGCCGGCGAATACACCCTCACCAAGAAGAACGAGCGCCTCAGCGATGTCTTCCGTCGAGCTGGAGGCGGTACAGACCTTGCCTACATCGAGGGTGCTCGTCTGATACGTAAAGTCAACGAAACCGAGCGCGCCCGTCTGGAAGAAATTGCCCAGATGCGTAAGGAAGAACAAGAGCGCATCATGCAGGAGGCAGCCATCAACAACCAGCGTTCCGTCAGCGAGATGGCGCAAGTTGTCAACATCCAGTCTGTCACACGGATTCCCGACACCTACCCCGTAGGTATTGAATTGGTGAAAGCCTTGAAGAATCCTGGCAGCGATGACGATATCGTGCTACGTGAGGGTGACCGCATCATCATACCAAAATACAATGGTACAGTGAAGATTGATGGTGAGGTAATGTATCCCAACTCCGTCGCCTTCAAGGACGGCAAGAGTGCCAAATACTATATCAATCAGGCTGGTGGCTACAACCGCTATGCTAAGAAGAATCAGGCCTACGTCATCTATATGAATGGTACTGTCGCCAAGGTCAGCGACGGTGCAAAGATCCGCCCTGGCTGCGAGATTGTCGTTCCACAGAAGTCTATGAACCGCAAGGCCGGTCTCTCTGAATATCTGGCCATCGGTAGCACCGCTGCCGCTGTTGCCACCATGGGTGCCACGATTGCCAACCTATTGAAGTAAACACGAATCATTATGGAAGAAAACAAGAAACGACCAGAAGTAATAGACCTGCGACTGGTAATAAAGAAGATATGGGCGAACAAGCGACTATTTTATAAAACGCTTCCTATTGCTTTTGTAATATCCTGTGTATATATTTTCAGCATTCCACGCTACTACACTTCTGAGGCCAAGATCGCCCCGGAAATGGGGAATAGCATGGAGGGGGGAACAATTGGTTCCATAGCTGCTTCCTTTGGTTTTGATTTAAGTGACATGCAAACCTCCGATGCCATTACCCCATTACTGTATCCTGATTTGATGGACGACAATGGCTTTGTGACCAGCATGTTCAATATTCAGGTAAGAGACGCTGAAGGTGAGATAAAGACCACCTACTACGATTACTTGAAAAATCATCAAAAAGACGCCTGGTTCAAATATCCTCTACACTGGATTAAGGAACTATTACCAAAAGATGCAGACAGCAATGAAGAAAATGTAGCTTTTGATCCTTACGACCTTTCAAGAGCTGACAACGATATTGCTGAGGCAATACGTGGCAATATCAAAATAAGTATAGACAAGAAAACTGGTGTTATAACGATAGTTACAAAGGCACAAGACAAACTTATCTGCAAGACATTGGCAGATTCAGTCATGAGTCAATTACAGGAATTCATTATCGACTACCGTACCAACAAGGCACGCAACGACTATGAATATTATAAGAAACTTGTTGCCGATGCCAAGTCTGATTACGAAACAGTTCGCCGGAAATATGGTGCCACCTCGGATGCCAACATGGAAGTGACCATGAAGAGTATGGAGTTGCTTCTTACCGACCTTGAAAACGATATGCAGCTGAAGTTCAACACCTATACGACCATGTGTACACAGTTGGAAGCAGCCAAGGCTAAAGTTCAGGACCGTACTCCTGCCTTTACCATTATAGAAGGTGCCGCAGTACCCGTCAAGCCTGCTGGACCGAAGAGAATGATCTTTGTTATTGGAATGATGTTTCTTACATTTATTGGCACATCTTTCTACATAACAAAAAAAGACTTCCATTTCAGTTTCTAAGTGCCAAGTATGTCATTACTGTCAAGACTCTTCCAGAAACTCCATCTGTCAAATACGAAGGAGGCTATTGCCAAAAACTTGTTTTGGGCAGTATTGGGAAAACTTGTCAATCTGTTCGGAGGATTGTTGGTAGGTATCATTGTCGCTCGGTTCCTGGGACCAGAACAATACGGATTGATGAACTATGTCATCAGTTACGTCTTTCTTTTCCAAACCTTTGCATTATTTGGCCTTGACTCCATAGAAATTCGCGAAGAGGCACGCGGCCAGAAATCTTATTCCACCATCATCGGAACGGCATTTTTCCTAAAGTTGTTCTTTGGCTGTTGCTGCATATTGATTGCCATCACTACCTCATGGTTAATGGAGGCCGACGGCTATACCACCCTATTAGTAGCCATCTATTCATTAGTCGTAGTGCTGAACTCACTTATCGTCATCCGCAATTACTTCACTGCCATCGTTCAGAACGAATATGTTGTCAAGGCAGAAATCAGTCGCACGCTGATTAGTATCGTCATCAAACTCATTCTACTGATGGCAAATGCAAATCTGACATGGTTTATCACAGCCTACATGTTTGACTTCGTCCTATTGGGAACTGGCTATATCATGGCATATCGAACAAAAATTGGTTCTCTTCGCGAATGGCATTTCGACCGTGACTACGCCAGATTTCTCTTAAAAGAGTCCTTTCCTCTACTATTGACCAACGCTGCTGTTATCATCTACCAGCGTATTGATCAAGTTATGATAGGCAGCATGATTGACAAAAGTTCTGTGGGTTTTTTTTCTGTTGCAGCTAAGTTTACAGAAGTTCTGATATTCCTCCCAATGATATTGGCACAGACCATCACTCCCATTCTTGTAAAAGCACGAGAGCGTGATATCGCAGAATATAATGCTAAAGCTCAACAATTCATGAATTTCTCATTTTGGTTGTCTTTGCTTGCAGCCACATTTGTTTCCATTATTGCCTACTGGCTCATACGCTACACCTTTGGGACTGCTTACCTGCCGGCAGTTGCTGTACTTCAGGTGATGGCTTTCAAGGCCGCCAGCGTGGCTCTGTCTAATACCGCCGGCGCCATGCTTGTCACCGAAGGGCTACAGCGATGGGCCATTTTACGCGACGGTTTCGGATGTATCGTCTGTGTTCTTCTCAACTATCTGCTATTGCCTCGCTATGGTATTATGGCTGCTGCCTTTGTGTCCATTGCCAGTAACATTGCCGCAGGATATCTGGTCGACGCATTGGTACCAGCCTATCGACATCTGTTTGTTTGCCAAACGGAAACGCTCCTATTGGGGTGGATGGATATTAAGAACATAAAATCATTTTTTACTAAGAAGTCATGCTGTTGATACCATTCATATATTTCATTTTGCTTACTGCATATTTTTATATGAAGCATCGGTGCTTGAATCTTGACATTACTGCAACACTTATCCTGGTTGCAATTTCTTTTTTTTCTATTCTCATTGACATATATAATGTCTATGGTGACTATGGTATCAATGAATATGCTGTCACACTTCCTTCTATCTTACTTTATTGCCTTCAATGGACTATAATATTACTTCCCATACATCACTTATCTTGTATCAAGTTACAAAAACACGAACCACACAAACTCTTTTTTCTATCCACCATAATCATCATACTCATTGTATCTTCTTCTATCATGATTGCTACCAGTCTTTCTGACATTAAGGAAGCATTAATTATGGATATGGTAGACGTTTACAATCAAAATGCCGCATTACGGTCTGTTGGAGGCCATGGGGAGAGCAACTACCTTTTGTTTCTACCACAAATATTCGTGTCTGCCCCATTCCCTACACTGGCTTTATTCCTTTGGTTTTATCTTAAATCATTTACAAAGACCCCTGCGATCATCCGAATAGGACTCCTTGTGGCGTCTATCGTGCAAGCGATTCTATCTATTATCGTTGCTGGTAGAGCTGCTCTCATTTATTGGGTTTTCGACTTTTTCCTACTCTTTGGATACTTTTACCAATATCTTTCATCGCATCTAAAAAAAGGAATTTCCATTGCATCTATTGTAATCGGAGGTATTATCATCACACAAATGTTGATTATCACAATTTCCCGATTTGGAGATGATTCAAGGAGAGGCAGCAAAGTAGATCCATTAGTTTCTTTATACGCTTATGCTGGACAGCATGTCAATAATTTCTGTGCTGCTATTTCTGACGGAGGAGACTCGCCCATGCAAATTGGGCGTATTTTCCCATTAACTAACAAAATAGTAAATCATCAAAATTTTGATCTTATACAACATTACGAAAATATCCATGCATCTGTGAACATTATCGTTAACGTATTCGATACCTTTGGGGGAGAAATTTTCCTTGATTTGGGTTGGTTCGGATATATCACATTCTTCCTTATTTGGCTGTTTATCAACCAAATTATAAGATATAATTGGCACGAAATGACATTTTACCGAACTTTTTTACTAATAGTGCTCATTACATTTTTCACTCGCGGTCTCTTTGCATGGCCATTTATAGGCCACTATACCACTATAGCTTTAATGTTAACAGCAACTGTTTCTATGTTGTTCAAATATACATTTAAGATATGAAAATTTACACAATAATCGTCACTTATAATGCCATGCAGCGAAACTGGATAACCAGGAGCATAGATAGTCTGTCGAAGAGCACAATAGAAACTACACCTGTGATTATTGACAACGGCTCTACTGACGGCACGCGAAATTATGTCCCAGAACACTATCCAAATGCAGTCTGGATGCCTCAAGATAAAAACCTTGGTTTTGGGCAAGCTAACAATCTTGGCATGAAGTATGCTTTAGAACATCAGGCCGACTATATACTATTGCTCAATCAAGATGCCACCCTTGCACCCGATGCCATAGAAAAGATGCTGGTCGTCAGCGATGGCAGATCTTTGCTGTCTCCCCTACATCTTAATGGCGACGGTACTCGCATTGACGAAATGTTCCGCTACTCGCTACAAAAGTCCCATAACCTGATGAACGATGATCTGCTCATACGTCACAAGTTAGAACGGTGTTATGAGTCTGCCGAGATTTGTGCAGCCTGCTGGCTGATGCCAATTGACCTCATCAAAAAGATTGGAGGATTCAATCCCTTGTTCTTCCATTATAGCGAGGACAACAACTACTATCACCGCATGGTGTATCATGGTGTCAAAACACTACTTGTTCCAGATGCGCATATGTATCATGACCGAAAATTACAAGGAAACACGGAAGCATTCAACCGTAAACGCTTACGTCGAGACATCATCCTTGAGGCCTGCAACATCAATCAAGGACTTGCAAAATGTCTTTTGCGATGGACGAAAGTACTCGTTCAATGTTACACAAAAGACCTTCAAGCGCATCAATACCGCATTGGAGCATTCACTATGGAGATGTTATGGATCATCGGACACGCTCATAGTATTTGCATATCAAGAAAGAAAGAAAAACAAATAGGATTAAACTGGTTATAGCCTATGAAATCTTGATGATTATTGCAAACATACTAAATCTCAGACATTTGTCACATGAAAATCGCATATGTACTCAACGCGTCCGTTTTGACAGGTGGAGCAACCAAAGCTTTTCTGAACATGTTGAATGGATTATTGTCATACGGAATTTCCCCTTATGTTATTATACCAGATAATGAGGGGGTCACTCAAGTATTAAAAGAAAGAGGCATACCAACCCTTGTTGTCACTTACCGCACATCAGCTTACCCTCCCCTCCGCACATTGAAGGAGAGAGTGCTCTTTATTCCTAAACTCATTGCCCGGATCATCGTAAACCACCGTGCAACAAAGGCATTGATCTCTTTCCTAAAAGACAACAAGATTGATATTGTGCACTCCAATACGGGTGTTGTGCGCATCGGTTTCGATGCCGCGCAAAAAGTAGGAATCCCACATGTCTACCACATTAGGGAATATGGCGACTTGGACTTTGGCATTCACTATTTTCCCAACAAGAGTGCCTTCCATAGGCAACTGGAGTTTGCCAACAACTATTCTGTCTGCATTACTAAAGGTATCAGAAAGCACCACTTAATACAGGAATCAAAACATGCTCATGTCATCTACGATGGTGTATTCGAAGCTATAAGAGAACTGCCATCACCTGGTACTAAGGACTTTTTCCTATATGCTGGGCGTATTCAGCCTGCAAAGGGCCTGAATCAGTTGTTGATGGCTTACAAACAATATGCAAGACAAACGACACAACCTCTACCGCTAAAAGTGGCCGGGAGCAATGGCGACAACTTTTATTATCAGCAACAAGTACGTTTTATAATGGAAAACGACTTGTCTGAAAATGTACAGTTACTAGGTGAGTGTGACAACATCGCCTATCTGATGCGTAACGCCAGGGCACTCATCATTCCATCGCTCAACGAAGGCTTTGGCTTCTGTATGCCAGAAGCTATGCAGCAAGGATGTCTCTGCATAGCCCACAACACTAGCGGCACCAAGGAGCAACTCGACAATGCTCTGGAAATGACAGGTCAGGAAATAGCCCTGCGCTATGAGACCACCGAGGAATTGGGCGCTCTGCTGGTAGAGGTAGCATCGCATTCTGTTGACTACTACCAATCCTATCTTAAACAAGCCTTTCGCGTAGTAAACGAATTGTACACAAGGGAGCAAAATGCAAAGAAAGTATACGAGTTATATCAAAACATCATAGATAAGCAAAAGCATTCCAATCATAATGTTAAAAATGCACCATGACAACAAGAATAATTAAAGTATTAACCATGAGACTTTATACGGCTCTTTGCCGCTATCGCTTCGCACATTGGGGGAGAGGCTCTCATATAGCTTGGCGTGCCATGAGGCTAAAAGGCGAAAAATACATCTCAGTTGGCGATGGAACGTTTATTGACTCAGGCGTGCAACTGACGGCATGGGACTCGCACAATGGCCTACGCTTCACGCCTTCCATTACCATTGGCAACCACTGCGCCATCCGCAACAACGCCCACATCACGGCCATCAACAGCATCACCATCGGCGATGACCTGCTGACAGGAACCAATGTGCTTATCACTGACAACTCTCACGGAATGACCACACGGGAACACATGTGCCTACCATTCAACGAACGTCCCATGGTAAGCAAAGGACCTGTGGTAATCGGCAGCAAGGTCTGGCTTGGCAACAACGTTTGCGTGATGTCTGGCGTTACCATCGGTGACGGAGTCATCATTGGGGCCAACAGCGTCGTTACCCACGACGTTCCTGCTTATAGTGTTGCCGTAGGCATTCCTGCAAAAGTCATTAAACAACTATAGCTAGTTCCAATTTCTATACTTTGTTTTGTATTTCAAAATAAAAATACTACCTTTGCAACATATTTGTAGGCCTTAACTAAGGCAAAGAAACGAAAAAGTACGAGTGCCGTATAGAGAAATATAACGTATGAAACCAAGAATCATAGGATTATACCTACCACAATACCACCCCATCCCCGAGAACGACAAATGGTGGGGGAAGGGATTTACCGAATGGACTAACGTAGCGAAGGCCAAGCCACTGTTCCACGGACACTATCAGCCTCGCATACCCGCCGACTTAGGGTTCTACGACTTGCGTCTGCCCGAAGTGCGCGAACAGCAGGCTGAGTTGGCTCGCGAGGCAGGACTGGAAGGATTCTGCTACTACCACTACTGGTTCGGCAACGGCAAACAGTTGTTGGAACGCCCCTTTAACGAAGTGCTCCAAAGCGGCAAGCCAGATTTTCCTTTCTGCCTATGCTGGGCCAACCACGATTGGACTAACAAAACCTGGAAGAAAGGTAGTAGCATACGCCGCGACTCTATGATTATGCAGCAGCATTACAGCCAGGAAGACTATGTACTGCACTTCAACCATGTGTTGCAGGCCTTCCGTGACCACCGATACATCACGGTCGACGACAAGCCTCTCTTTGCTGTATGGGAGCCCCGGAAGATTCCTGAGCCACGCCAGTTTATAGACCTCTGGCAACAACTGGCACGCCAAAACGGACTTCCCGGCATACACTTTGTAGGCTACACACAGAACGCATCAGGACGCTCCACCAAGGATGGCCATATCAGTCTCTGGGACGAGAATCAGTCAGCCGAACGCTATCAGGAGGTCCTCGACTTGGGCTTCGATGCCGTCATGTCGTCTGGCTTGGGGAGGGCGCAAACCATAGTCAACGGCAAATGGCGTAAGGCGCTTTATTTCCTTGCCAACCACACCTTTCTACCCGTATCGTTCAGAGCAGACTACGAGAAGGTGATGCGTCACTACTATGTCGCAGAAGATGCCTGGGAGAACGTCTACCCCACCCTTTTGCCCCAATGGGACCGTACGCCACGTGCAGGTATCAAGACTGACCCACTGGTCAACAGCACACCTGAAAAGTTTCAGAAGACGGTTGAAGAGGCATGCCATTTTATCTGCGGCAAACATCCGCAACATCAGATCCTTTTCTTAAAGGCATGGAACGAATGGGGTGAAGGCAACTATGTAGAACCTGATTTGCGCTTTGGCCACGGCTATCTGCAAGCCATTCGCCAAGCCATCGAGTCATCAAGATAATCTGCTTATGAAACAAGTAACAATAATTGGAAACTACGCTAGTCACCAAGACTCATGTAGCGGACAAGTCATCAAAACGAAAGTCATTACCAATGCACTAACAGAATACTTAGGGTACAAGAATGTTGGCGTCATGGATACGGCTGGCAAATGGCTTTTCCTATTACGCCTGCCTTATGTCGTACTATATGCGCTCATCAGCAGTCGCCAGGTAATCATGATGCCGGCATATAAAGGCATACATATCATATCACCTCTATTATACCTGCTAAACTTGGTCTTACGTAGGACATTACACTATGTCGTTATCGGGGGGTGGCTGCCTTCCTATGCACAACGTTTCTTTTTGCTAAGATTTATCCTTAAACGCTTCAACCATATTTATGTTGAAACGAATGGAATGAAACAAGCAATGGAGGCTCTTGGTTTTCACAATATTCACGTCATGCCCAATTGCAAGCCTTTGACGATTCTGACAAAAGAACTATTGAAGGAACAGCATCCCCCATACAGGCTGTGTACCTTCTCACGTGTGATAAAAGAAAAAGGTATAGAAGAGGCCATCATGGCTGTCAATAGCTGTAACCAACAGCTGGGAAGGGTTGTCTGCACGTTGGACATCTATGGACAGGTGGAAGAAAAGGAATGGTTTAGTTTATTAATGAAGAATCAACCAGACACCATTTCATACAAGGGAATAGTGCCTTTCAACAAGAGCACGGAGACTATAAAAGACTATTTCGCATTATTATTTCCAACCTATTACAAAGGAGAGGCCTTTGCAGGTACACTCATTGATGCCATGGCTGCTGGTGTTCCAACTATAGCAAGTGACTGGCATGCTAATCCAGAAATTATTGAAGAGGGTAAGACAGGATATCTCTTTCCTGCTAAATCCACAACCTCTCTCGTTCAGATATTAGTTAAAATTGTTCAGCAGCCAAACTTGATATTGGCAATGCGTGAGAACTGTCTGCAACATGCCAAGGATTACCAGCCTCAGGTAGTAATACAAGAACTCCTCAGCAACATGTCATGACTAAAAGGTTGCTTTCCATTCTCATTTTTCTTATCCTTATTCAGGCAATTGCCAGCCAGTTGACTTCCTAAATTGAGAGAATCGACCCTCAGAATGCTGCTATCCGTCATGCATGGCAGGAAAAGTATTCAGTATTTAATTGACCATACATAGTCCTACTTTTAAAGGAAAGATAAGCTATTTAGTTAAATAATAGCCGATAAAGAAGTAAATTTCAAAAAAACGTTGTACCTTTGCAGCCGCTAAGCGAAAAAGTAACGTATGAGACCAGAGTTAGTATCCGTAATTATGCCGACTTTCAATGCCAGCAAATATCTTGCTGGAAGCATTGAGAGCATACTCTCACAGACGTATACCAATTTGGAATTGCTGATAACCGACGACTGTTCAACGGACGATACCCGCAACATTCTCAAAGAGTTTTCCGAACGCGACAAGCGTGTCAAGGTGAAATACCTCAAAGAGAACTCTGGCCCAGGTGTCGCACGCAACCGTTCTATCGAGCGTGCCAAAGGGCGCTACATTGCCTTCTGCGACTGTGACGACCGCTGGATGCCCGATAAACTGGAGCGACAGATTGCCCATATGCGCAAGCACGACTGTGCACTGTGCAGTTCGTCATATCTTATCTGCGATGAGAATGACAAGATTACTGGTGTCAATATTTCCCCTTCTCATGTTACGCTGGGCATGCTAAAACGCGACAACAAGATAGGCTGTCTGACGGCTATCTACGATATTAAACGTTTGGGACACAAGTTCTACATGCCTGCCATCCGCAAACGTCAAGACTGGGCTTTATTTCTGAACATCCTGAAAGAATGTCAGATATGTTTCTGCATTACTGAGCCGCTGGCCTATTACAGACAACGAGTTAATTCGGTGTCGAGCAACAAATTCTCGCTCGTCAAATATAATGTCAACGTGTATGAGACCGTGTTTGGCTATACGCGTCTTCGTGCTTACCTCTACTTCTTCCTCATCTTCATGCCGACCTACTATGCCAAGGTCTTGAAGCGTGACTCTGACAGTAAGCGCTACCTGAAAAGCAACAACCTATGAACAAAACTTGATAAGAAAATAAAAAAAATGGAATTCATACAATAATGCCATATTGTGTGCGTTCTTTTAATAAAGAAGCAACAGAAAAACACCAGCTTTGAATGGATAAAAACTGTAATTACATATACGATGGTATGACAGCTTTCGAAAAGGAGGTTAAACGGTGGTTTGACTTCTTGGCAGCATTAGTATGCATCATCATCTTCTCCCCACTCTATCTTATTTGCTATATCGCCATCAAGCGTGACAATGATGGGCCTGTTATCTATAAACAGATACGCATAGGACGTTTTGGACGGCCATTCTACATCTATAAGTTCCGTAGCATGGTTGTCGATGCAGAGAAAAACGGAGAGCCACAGCTGTGGGACGCAAAGTCAGACAACCGACTGACCAAGACGGGCAAGTTCCTGCGCGACCATCATCTTGACGAACTGCCACAGTTCTGGAACGTGCTGATAGGAGACATGTCGTTTGTTGGTCCACGACCAGAGCGTAAGTTCTATATCAACCAGATTATGCAGCACGACCCACGCTACGAATGTCTCTACCAGATTCGTCCAGGCATCACGTCGATGGCCACCATCTACAACGGCTATACCGACACCATGGAGAAGATGCTGAAGCGCCTGGAGATGGATTTGGAATATCTGGAACACCGATCTTGGTGGCTCGACATCAAAATTGTCTTCCTCACTTTCGTCAACATTGTCTTCGGCAAGAAGTTCTGAACGACGAATCACATCATCTTTCAACTATACATAATGGTGAAACACAGAACCATTGCCTTTGGATTACTGCTGGCAAGCATAAGTGTCTCAGCACAGGACAGCCTTCAGACTTCCGTCACCTATAACCTGTCCTCAGAAATAGCAGTGGGGACTGGCGACTTTACCGCTTACCAGTTGGTGAGCAATCGCCACCATGTGTTGTCGACAAGGCCCAATACGGGTTATGTGAGAGGCGCTATCGAGGCCGAGCACCCGCTGTCGAAGTATTTAACGCTGACGGGCGGCATGGATGTCATAGCCTCCGTGCATGCAGATCACAAGGCGTATCTGCAACAGTTGTACGCCAGCTTGGAGTACGACAAGTTCTTCTTTGAGATAGGAGTCCGCGAGAATGACGCCATCCTGCGCAATGCACAGCTATCATCTGGCGCCTTTGCCAAGGGCACCAATGCCAAGCCCATCCCACAAGTACGCATCGGAACGCGCGATTTCTGGACAGTGCCCTTTACCAACGGCTGGCTACAGATTCACTTCGAGGGTGGCTACGGCAAGTTTCTAGACAGCCAGTATCGTAAGGATGTGTACAACAACCACACAGATGTCAACTATCGCTATTCCACGGGAGCATGGTACCACCAGAAACACCTTTACTTCCGTACCAATCCCGAGAAACGTTTCTACGTAACTGCCGGCATTGAGCATGTGGCACAGTTTGGTGGCAACAGTTACGAGCGCAGTGCCGATGGAAACATGCTTGCCAAGGAGAAATCCGTCGGTCTGAAAGACTTTTTCGACATTATCCTGCCCGTTGGCGATGCCAACTACTATGAGAACGACGCAATGGAGGACTGGATATTCGGCAACCATCTGGGATCGATGACCGTTCAGCTCAGCTGGAACATCAACCGCAATCACATGGTGCAAGTCTATCTGGACGACCCGTTTGAGGACGGCTCTGGCATGCGCAAGAGCAATGGCTGGGATGGCCTGTGGGGTGTGGAATACGTGAATCGGGCAACAGGCAGACAATGGGTGCGTGGTGCCGTCATCGAGTATTTCCAGACCACCAACCAGTCGGGCCCCCTGCACTACGACGGTGGTGACTATCCGGAACCAATCCGCAGTCAGATAACCGACCTGGTGGTGGGCAACGACAACTACTACAACCACGGCTATTACGGCAGCTACAGCCACTATGGCATGACACCTGGCAACCCGCTCATCACCTCACCTATTTATAATATGGACGGCTATAACATGTATCGCGACAACCGCATTAAGGCATGGCATGTAGCTGTGAACGGTGAATTAACAGACCACCTCTCCTATCTTGTCAAAGGTTCCTATCGTGAGGGCATGGGCACGTACAACGAGCCCATCTATCCTAAGCGCCACTCTTTCGATGCCATGCTGCAAGGAACCTATACGAAAGGGCCTTGGCAGGTGTCAGCAGCCTACGCTTTCGACAAGGGCAATGTCTTTGGCGACTGCTCTACGTTTAACCTCAAAATCGGATATCATGGCAAGATACTTTAAACAGTTCATAGTGCATAGTTCAAAGTTCATAGTTCTCTTCTCGCTCCTTTTGGCATCGTGTCAAGAAGGTGGTGATGCTGGCGACCTGTGGGGACAGTGGCGACTGGAGGGAAACGACGACATGTATGTCAGTTTCTCTGGCACCATCACGCAGTTCCGCAAGAACAATGGCCAAGCTGTCTTTGCCAAGTTCCAGCACGAGGGTGACAGTCTGTTCATGCAGTGCTCGTCCATCTATCAGGAGAAGTCGGACACCACATTCGTTGAGGATGACTTCGGCATGAAGCCTTTCACCAACATCCGTCTGCGCATCGACGCCCTCGACAGTGACCGATTATTGCTTAGCAAAGACGGTCAGCACTGGGCATTTGAGAAATACTAATCTCATCAATATTTTTTTGCCCTCAAAGAAGGCAAAAAGTGGGTTTAGCCTACATAACCGCACCTAACCTTTTAATTTTCTGATATTTAGACTATGTAGGCTTGCCTCTTAAGCCTACATACAGCCTACATAAGCATACAGAACAGAATTCTCTAGAAAATCTCTTAAATTCTCTAGAGAATTTTACAAATTATCTAGAGAATTTGTCGATTATACAGCTAATACAGAGACGAGAACAACTGTCCCTGCAACGGGAACAGCTAATACGAAGACAGGTACAGCTGATATAAAACACCCAATTTATGTAGCCTTCATGTAGGCTCAAAAGGCAAGCCTACATATATTAAAATACTGATAATCAGCGATTTAAGCAGTATAATGTAGGCTAAACCCACTTTTTGCCTTTCATGAGAGCGAAAAAATTTGGTGGTATCAATTTTATTTATTACCTTTGCAAGCAGAAGCGCAAGATAACGCGTAAACAAATCATTATCAGAAACTTAAAACGAAACAACATGACACAAATTACGATAATAAAAAAAGCGAAAGGTAAGGACACACTCGTCCTGAAGACCATAGAAGAGCTGGCGGAACAGATCCATCAGGGAGAATATGCCGAGCAGGTTCAGCGCCTGCGCAACCACTTTCCACTGTTTGACGGCACACGCAGTGTAGATGGTGAACTAGAGGGCTTCGAGGAATATACGAAGGGACTGCCCCGCATCTTGTTCGCCCTCGAACAGAAGAAGCGCGACGAACAGCGCGTCACCTTATCTTATACAGGACTGGTGCTGCTGGAGGTGAACAACCTGACGGGGCGTGAGGAGGCCGAGGCCATCCGTCAGGGTGCTGCAGAGCTACCCCAGACACTGATGGCATTTGTGGGCGCCGACGGACAGTCGGTAAAGATTGTGTGTAGGGGAGAATTGCCAAAGGGGTTAGAGGTGAGAAGTGAGGGGTTAGAGGATAGCTTTGCACTCTTTCACGAGAACCTGTACGAGCGGGCCCGTCTGATTTATAATGGTCAGTTGGGTGTAACCATCGAGAAGCTGGAACCCAGAACCACCCGCATCTGCTACATGTCCAGCGACGCTGGCGTGTACTACAATCCTGATGCCGCCTCCATCTTCGCCAAAGCCGAGAAGCCTACGGAACTGACGTTGCGTCGTGCCACCAAACAGCCGTTGAGCGACGACCACGACCAATACATCTCCATGCATACCGCTTATGAGTTCAACATGACCAAGGCACTGGACGAGACCACAGGCATCGACGACGAGGACCTGCGCCGTCATAGTGTGCTGATACTGTTGGCACAATACTGTCTGGAGACAGGCATTCCGATGGGTGTCGCCCAACACCTGACACGACTGCGTTCGTGGCTGAACAGCGACCCCATGCTGGTCAACAAGACCTTCGAAAACGTCTATCGCGACGAACACCTGCAGAAAATGGCCCAGAAGCGAGGCATCACGCTGACACGCCACATGTCACCCGAGGCGCTGTTGACAATGAAGATCAACACATTCCTCACGGAGAACTACGACCTCCGCAAGAACGTGATGCGAGGAGTGGCAGAGTACCGTCCTCGCACAGGTATCGGTTTCTCGTACCAGGATCTGACGGAGGAGGCGCGTAACTCTATCACCATGCGAGCCCTGGAACTGGGCATCCGCTGTTGGGACAAGGACATCCGCCGCTTCGTCAACTCAGAGGATATCACCCCCTACGACCCCATTAACGAGTGGCTGGAGCGTCTGCCTCAATGGGACGGAAAGGATCGCGTAACACCACTGGCCCAGCGCATACCTACCGACAACGAGACGTGGCCCCATCTGTTCCACCTGTGGATGCGCTCGATGGTCGCTATGTGGCTAGGCAAGGGCCAGCTGACGGGTAACGCCCTCGTACCTCTTCTGATAGGTCGCCAGGGTTGTGGCAAGTCCAGTTTCTGCCGTATCCTCATGCCTCGTGAGGTGATGGACTACTACAACGACCGCATCAACTTCAAGAACGAGTCCGACCTGAACCTCGGGCTGACGTCATTTGCACTCATCAACCTCGACGAGTTCGACAAGATTACCCAGCGGCAACAGATTGTGCTAAAGTACCTGTTGTCGACGGCTGATCTGAAGTATCGTCCACCCTATGGCAAGGCCTACTCACAGCATCGTCGCTATGCTTCGTTCATTGGCACCACCAACGAGACACATCCGCTGACAGACCCCACAGGCAGTCGTCGCTTCATCTGTACGCTCATCACGGGCGACATCGATTTCCAGACACCCGTCGATCACTCACAGCTCTATGCCCAGCTGAAACAGGAGATAGCCCAAGGCCAGCGCTACTGGCTGACGAAAGATGAGGAGCACCAGCTGATGGAGCACAACCTCGTATTCCAACAGCTCAGCGGACTGGCCGAGATGTTGATGTCCGTCATCCAGAAGCCACACGACGGCGAGGGTGAGTGGATGACGCTGAAAGACCTGTCAGCCCTGCTGAAGAGTCACTTCAAAGGCTACAAGGAAGAAGCCTCCACATTCCAGAAGATTGGAGGCATCCTCTCACGTCCGGAGTACAAATTCGAGAGTCGCCGAACAACCGAAGGTATGTTGTATCTGGTCCAAAAAAGGTAACAATATGTACGACATGAAATGCATGAACGTTATGAAATTCTACAAAAGCATCGCATCCTTCCTCCTTCTCCTGCTGCCACTAACGATGAGTGCGCAACAAGAGAAACTGTCCATGTGGCTGAAACAGGGGACAGGGGAAAGAGGTGAGAAGCTAGAGGTGAGAGGCAAGAAGGCAGAGGCAAGTCGGCGAGCCGCGAGCGACGATAGGCTGGTCACCGTCTTCGTGCGCACCAGTGAGACGCTGACAGAGGAGATGCTGGTGGAGTATGGTGGCAAGATCTATGCGCAACTAGGCGATATCAGCATTATCACCATCCCCATGTCGCAGATTGGAAAACTCATCGAGAACCCGACGGTACTGCGTGTGGAGGCCAACCAGCGTGCTGAGGTGACACTCGACACAGTGCCACGGGTCAGCAACATCCTGCCAGTCTATGAACGGACTGCCGAACACCAGGCCTTCACGGGTAAGGGCGTCGTCATGGGACTGGTTGACGTGGGCTTCGACCTCACCCACCCCACCTTTTATAATAATGTGTCGCTGAGCGACTACCGCATCAAGGCCTTCTGGGACCAGCTGGCCAAGCCACATGACGAGAAACTGCCTGTCGGCAGAGATTTTCTCACCACTAGCGACATCCTGGCACAGGGCTGTGCCACTGATGGTAAGACCCAGGCGCATGGCACCCATACAGCAGGTATTGCCGCCGGCAGCAGTTACAACATGCCCTATCGTGGGGTGGCCTACGAGAGTGATATTTGTCTGGTGGCCAATGCCGTGAGCAGCGACACCATGTATATTGACACGCAGGACTACTATCTCTACACCTCAGCGACGGATGCGCTGGGCTTCAAATACATCTTCGACTATGCCGAACAGCAGGGCAAGCCATGTGTGGTGTCGTTCAGCGAGGGCTACACACCCTATATGGACGACGATGACCTGTTGTATAACGACTTCTTGGAACGGCTCATCGGACCAGGACGCATCTTCGTAGCCTCAGCAGGCAACGAGAGTCACCAACTGACATATATCGACAAACCCATGGGCAAGGAGCAGGCGGGGGCCTTCCTGAATACGAGCAAGCAGAACGCCTTGTATCGCATCAAGAGTCAGGAACCTGTCACTCTGACATTCTATGCCTACACAGCGGGCAGCACGCCCACACACCAGTTGCAGATTGCCGCAGACGACGAACGCTGGTCGGGAACCATCATCGATACGCTCTTCGTAGGCAATGACACGCTGGCTATCGTCATCAACAGCTATTCCTCGGCATTCGACCAACAGGGAAGCATTGCGATGGTGCAGTTGCTAGGCAACAAAGCCATCAACAGGATGTCGCCCATCGCCATCGTTATTGGTGGAAGCAGCCAGCAGGCGGCAGTCTTCGGCTCTGCGACCTATGCGTTGGCCAACCGCGATACCGACCCACGATGGAACGACGCCATGGTGAGTCACAACATCCTAGGACCAGGCTGTCTGACAGCACCCATCTGTGTGGGGTCTACGACACACCGCCTGGGATTCCGCAACATCAACGGTCAATGGAAGGGGAGCCTCTATGACGGCGAAGAAGCTGGACTGTGGAGTCCTTTCTCTTCTGTCGGGCCGACACTCGACGAACGCACCAAGCCCGACATCTGTGCACCTGGCAGGAACGTCATATCAGCATACAGCAGCTACTATCGGGAGGCCTACCCCACCGCGACAGACTACGATGTAGCCACCTCAGAGGTCAACGGACGCAGCTACCCCTGGCACACGGATTCCGGTACGTCGATGGCGTGCCCTGTAGCGGCTGGCATCATCGCCCTGTGGCTACAGGCCAAACCTGACCTGACACGCGACGACATCATGGGTGTCCTGCAGCGCACCAGTCGCCAGCCAGAGGAAGCGCTCAGTTACCCCAACAACAAATATGGTTATGGTGAGATTGATGCCTACCGTGGTCTGCTGGACATCCTGGGCGTTACGGCCATCAGGGAGATTAGTCAGCACGAGCCCAGCAATGCACGCATCTGGGCCAGCGATGGACTGTTGCACATTGTTTTTGACAATGTGCCCGCAACACCCGTCACTGTCACCATCTACACTACTGGCGGCAGCGTGGTTTATCGTTTCACCATCAATACCAATGACAGCCACGTAGACCTGCCCTTGCCCACTCTGAGCAAAGGAATCTATGTCGTTCAGTTAGGCACCAGCGGCTCTGCACTGATTAGAATTCAATGAGATTCACTTGTTCTTAACGAGGTTGTCCTCCGCATCGTCGTAATGATCGGTGGAATGGAAGATGCGGGTGATGCCACGCATCTGGATGCGTACGTGGTCGCAAAAACTTTGCCACATCGACTGATTGCCAATAGTACCGTAACCCGTTATGGCACGACAACGGCGGTCGCGCACAAAGACTATCTTACCATACTTCTTCAGGTTCAGCGCCATAGAACCATCCTCCCCACGGATAATGTCCACACGATAGGGTTCCTGACGACCATAATCGGCATTATAGGCAAACACAAGGCCACGCACGCTGAGTTCCGGACGCTTGAAATGCTGAATCCACAGAAACAGGTCGCGCGCCATCTCAAACAGTCGCAATGAAAGCTTACTATGATTTTCGTCAGGGAAGTAGCTCCACGTAGCAGAGACACAGCTGACACCTGGCTTCAACAGGTGGTCTAGCATGATTTCATAATACTGCGGCGGATAGAGTGTGTCGCTGTCGACATCGAAATAGAAGCGGCCCTTGGCATGTTGCAACCCACAACGACGGGCATAGCCACAGGAATGTTGGTATTCTGTATAATAAGGTATGCCCGACTTCTCATAGATTTCGGCCGTGCGGTCTTTCGAGTCATTGTCAACGCCAATAATCTCGACAGGATATTTACACCGTATCTCGCTGATAGCCCACAGACACGCCTGCAAGTGCTTCTCTTCGTTATAGCCTATCACCACAATACTAGCCAGTGGCTCAGGACTCTGCAATGCTGCCAAACGCTCACGGGTCTCGTCAACGATATATTGGGGAACCTCACTGAAAGGTTTCCCATAGATACTCATGTATTTATCATACCAATTTGCCATAGTCTCAATCGCGGATTCTACCATGCAAAGGTAATAAATAAAATCAAATAAATGGTAAAATGAAGAGTTTATCATTGCCGAAAATTGAAAAATATGTTAAATAATCGCCTCATTTAATCATTTTTCAACCACTTCTAATGCTAAAATAATTTAAAATCCGTACATTTGTAAGCAAAATACAAAACTTAAACACTTAAATTATGAAGAAATCTATTACAATTGCAATGCTGTCAGCACTTATTCTGACAGGTTGCAGCAAGATGGACTCCGTGGGCAATGCATCTCAGCAGCCCAGTGAGAGCCAAGAGGCCATTGCTAACTTCGAACAGAAATATCATGTCAAGATCGACTCTAATCAGGATTGGAACAGTATCGTTAGCCATGAAGTAACAATCACAGCCAATGCCAACCTGAGCGACATCGTAAAGGTTCAGATTCTGACAGAGTCACCCTTCCTGAACAACGAGGCCAAAGTATTGAACGAGGCCCAAGTCCAAAAGGGAGGCACGGTCAAACTGACCTACTCTACGCCAAACATCTATGAGAAGTTGATTGCTGCTTGTGTCGACAGCAAGGGTGTTTACTTCATCCAGGTATTCAATGTAGGACAGCAAAGCGTTAGTTTCCCACAAGCTAATGCCTCATCACGCAGAGCCGCTAAAAGCGAGGTTCCCACTTTCGAGAAAATTAAACTGGGAGCTTCTAAGAAGTCATTGAACACACAGCGTACGGAGTCGAGCGATGCCAAATACGACGCATGGAACGACTCAAAATGGAGTGACCAGATGTGGGCCCCTGTGGATCAGCAGTTTGATAACGGATGGAAAATGGATATCTGTGTAGAAAATGGCTATCAAGTCAAAGATAGAGGTGTCATCTTCCGTGATATCCCAGACTTTACTGAGGATGAGCGAGCAAATGTGGAGGCCATCCTTAATGGTTTCCTTCATAAGTATGTAAACAAAGCCAAGAAGATTAAAAAGAATAATCTTCCTGCCATTCGCAACAGCGCCTATTTCAAGACTGACAACAACTATTTCGAGACTGACGGCAATCCCGTTACCCTGATTCCCATCCAGGCCTTTACGGACGACTTCAAGCAGAACCACATCTACTACTATTATTTCAAGCCGGAGGATATTCCATCGGGCATGAGCGAAGTAGACTATATCAAGCAACTGCCCAAATACAAAGCCATACAGGTGGAGCGTGTACAGACAACTACCGAGAAAAATGACAGTGCCATCTACCACAGAAAGGAGTTCCTGCTGCCATTCTATAAAGGCACACCTGCCCAAGGAGACGTCGAAGCTAGCGCCATCTTCCCTGCCGGCTATAAGGTTGGTTTCTTGAACCAGAAATGTCAAAGCGGTACTGATATCTCAAACGTGGAATACGGATGCACATATGGTGACGGTCGTCTGAATGAAGAGGTGAACCATTTCGGAAACTTCCAAAAAGCCCTAGATAAGAGTTTGGGCGGTGAAACCGAGGGAGGCATGACCTATACAGACCCACGTATTGCTACGTTCACTGCCAACGGAAAGACCTATATGTGCTTTGAGGAAGGTGTAGACTGCAACTTCACCGATATGGTGATTGAGGTTGCTGGAGGTCTTATCCAAATCGACGAGACCCCTCAGCCAGAGGCAGAAGCCTACACAATGTGCTTCGAGGACCGTCCTCAGACTGCCGACTACGACATGAACGACGTTGTTCTTCGTACCACACGTCTTAGCGAAGACAAGATTCAGCTCAGCATCATTGCCTGCGGTGCTTACGACGCCCTTGTATTGGGTGGTATCCAAGGTACTGAGGAGAAAGGCTTCAATGGCAAAGAAGTCCATGAGTTGTTCGGATACGATTATGGCAAAAAGGTATTCATCAATACCGAAAAGAATGCTGAGTACAAAGAGCCTGTCACCGAAATTGTTACCGTTGCAAAGAACCTGCGCATGGACGACTTCCTGAAGTCAATCTACATCGAGAATCGCACAATGGGAAAAACCGTTAAGATGCCAGAAAAGGGTGAGGCCCCCAACGCCATCATCGTTCCTATCAGCTTCCGTTATCCGCTGGAGAAGAAGAGCATAACAGATGCTTATCCCGATTTCCTATCGTGGGCTGTGGACATAAATGTGAGCAAAGACTGGTATCTCTATTGGGTTGAAGACTTAGTTTATCCCGACAAGTTCAGTAATCAGTAATACCATTATTTAAGAAATACTAAAATCATCTAAACAATGACTATAATGTGCAAAGATTGTATTATCTTTGCACATTACTATTTAATTAAGAAATGAGATATACTATAGAGATTAAGAATAGGCTAAATTGGATAGACTGGGCAAAAGCAATTGCTATTTCACTAGTAGTATTCGGTCATATTCCAATGAGTCCTGATAATTTCATACAGAAATTTATCACCAACTATCATATGCCTTTATTCTTTCTGATTTCTGGTTACTTAACTAAAAAAGAATGTTTCAATATTAATACAATTAGAAAATATTGGCATACCCTAATTATACCTTATATTTTTTATAATCTTATATTTTATCCATATTGGATTGTACGGCACAATGTAGATGTACCTAATGCTGTTATAAGTGATTATATCAAACCTATAATTGGCATATTCTTTTTACAATTGCACACACCTATTTCATCCCCATTAAACGAAGTCACATGGTTTGTTGCAGTATTATTAATCATGAAATTAGTTTTGTCGATTACTTATCTATACAAAAATGGAGATTTGTTTCTAATATTGCTTTCACTTATTTGTGCATTGCTATACATATATAATCAACAAAATATGGTCTTCACAAATTTGCCTATTACAGGACTTATTAGATGTATGCCATTCTTCATTATTGGACATTTTTGTAAAAGAAAAAATATCATTCCATTAGAACCCAACAAATATGATTATTTTGTTTGCGCCATCGGGATCACAGGTAGTTTCTTTTCTTACGAATATTTGTTACATTACACCCCTACAATAACAATTTACGCTTTGTTCTATTTGTGTGCTTTTGTTACAGTAATAGGCACCATAAGCCTTTGTAGGATATTTGATAAGACTCGCTCAACAATTATTGAAAACATTTCCTTGGGAACCATTGTAATTATGGGATTACACTGGATGCTCATTGGATCAACAAATTACGTACTCCAGAAGCTATTAGGCCTTAGTCACGGCATTACATATCCCTTATTCATTACAATTGTTTTGACTATCTTTTTTGATTCTATAATTTATCCAATAATAATTCTATTCAAGAACAAATATCCTTTTCTGCTTGGAAAAGACATAAAGAAAAACCAACATAATCCACTTCAAAACTAAAGGGACAGTCACACCTTCATTTCTCCCGGACTGCCGCTTCTTATGTCATCATGACAACTCATTTCAGCCATTCATCTTTTGTAGTATGCATAAGCGCTTTCAGAATCTCCAAATCCTCGACCGTTGTCACTTTTATATTAATCTCTGAGCCTGGGACAATGTGCATTTCAATATCATCCTCTAGTTCGGCAACTAACGTACAACTAGATACCGAGTCTACGATACCTTTTTGTTTTGCACGCTCATGAACATTTATTATACATTGTAAACGAAATGTTTGTGGAGTCTGTGTTCGTATGAGTGTATCACGCGATATGCTAGTTTTTGTATGGAAACCATCATGACTTTCTAAGACAGCCTCGCGACATTTGATTCCTGTAATAGCATAACCATAAGCTTTGCATATTGCAATATTGCTGCTGATTATATCCTGGGAAAGCAAAGGACGGACTGCGTCATGAATAAGAACAAGATCCTCATCAGCACAACCAGCATCTTTTAATCCGTAAATACCATTATGAATCGACTCCATACCACTATTACCACCAGGAAAAATCCATTTCAGCTTCGTAACATTGAATTGATTTGCATAACTCTGAAGCACAGTTTCCCAACCATGCAAGCACACCACTGCTATTGCATCAATATCAGGATGACACTGGAAACGAAGCATGGTATGTATAATAATGGGACTACCATCCACATGCATAAATTGTTTAGGGATATCCTGTCCCATACGGTTTCCAGAACCACCAGCTATAATTAATGCAATATTCATAGATACTGGGTATTATCAATTATTGTCAAATATTATCTTTCCACCAAGCTGCAAAGGTGTGGTGCGGAACTCTATGTTCTTCAGGTGGCAACTGCATATAATCACCATAGATGTTCCTAAGCCATGTATCATAGCCAATAGGAGCTCGAAATTTTCTCCCTTCAAACTCCACAAAAACATCGCTATCAAATACGGATTTATCAACTATTTCTCCTGGTCCATAGGGATTTGCTATTACACCTGCCTTCGGCACACTACCAAATGCATACTTTCGAGCTTCGTTGTCCATCCATATCGCAATTTGGCGAGCAGAGAATGGAAGCAAAAGCAATTTACCAAAAGTATTGATTATTTTTTTAGACCATGTCCTTTGGAAATAGTTTGCCCTCTTAGTATTAAGGACTTTATGAAGCATCTTTATCTTATTTACCTGAGTCGCATTCTTTACACCATCCGCAGGAAATACATCAATATTTACGCCAAAAGTAGTCCCATGATAATGAAGTTCATTGAAAATAGTTCTATTATCATATACTTTAGCGAAATCATATGCATAGTCTGGGGTTGTGTCTAAATTCACCACTTGATAATAATTATCTGGCTGGTTGAAAGTTTTCACGAACCTGTCATAATCTGGTCTAGGCATGGCAATATCAATATCATCATCCCATGGTATATAACCTTTGTGCCGAATCGCTCCTATGAGTGTTCCACCACATAAGAAATATCGCAAACCATTATTCTCACAAAACTCTGCGGTCTTTTGTAACAAGTCCAACTGAATGGATTTCAGTTCTTCTGAAGTAACAGCCCTCATAAAGTAATACAATTATTCATTTGCAAAGTTAACAATAATTTCCGAAACAGAAAAGGAATCCAATATTTTCTTTTCCTACAATTCGTTAATAAGCGACTCGAACAAATCTTTCCATTCTGGCATAATATTATCTGCAGCATATTTTTGAGAAGAAGCTATAGCCTTTTTCCCCATCTGCAAACGTAGTTTTTCGTCTTCTATTAGAAGACAAAGATGATTTGCGAAAGATTGTATATCACGTTTTTTTATCAAAAAGCCATCCTCACCGTCAGAAATAACATTTGCAGGACCGTATGGACAATCGAAGGCAACAACAGGCAATCCGCAGCTCATTGCTTCTGGCATCACTAATCCGAAAGGTTCATATATGGAAGTAAGCACAAAAATAGAACTTTCACGATATTTTTCAAAAATTCTATTGGTACTTTTATTTACATGAATATTCTTCCCAAGATGTTGAGCCTCTCGGCAAGCATAGTCATAATCCTCGTCCACTTCACCATAAAGATACAAATGCCAATCTGGATGCCTACTATATACTAATTGCCAAACCTTAAATAAATCTGGAATACCCTTTTGCATAGTATATCGTCCAACAAAAATAACTTTTTTCTCATGCAAATCACTAACAGCTTCCTCATTGAGATGAACCATATTACATATAACCTTTGTCTTAACAAATTTCGACCAATCTTCTGCATCTGTTTGGTTTAAAGCTACTAAAATGTCAAAATGGCTAACATAGTGTTCTATTCGATGCATCCTATATCGTTCCATTATTCTTCGAAAGAAGTTACCTCTAATAATCGGATCATTATCCACACTGAAACGTTTGTTAAGATGAGATTCGATAATCCGTACAACGGAATAAGGACATCGAATAATCATATCTAGTATTATTTCATGATATGGGGTAGCAATGAGAATATCGGGATGGGTATTAAAAACAAAATCTTCAAACTTCTTGTACAATTGCTTCACCAATCTACTATGCAAAAAAAGCCTCTTAACCCTGTTATATCTGTATAATTTCCATAAAGGAATAGCCAAATCCACATGGGTTACTTTCTCAGACATTTTGTAAGCAACTGGTGCCTGACCTTGTTCGTATGTTAAAGCATATACATCGTAACCAAAATGGTCAGCCAAATAATTCATCTTGTCTATAAAGATACGCTCTGTACCTGCTAAACGCGCTAACTGAGGAAAAACATATACAATTCTCATGATTTCATTATATTTTTCTATCATTTTGTGTTTTCATGAAAAACTTCATCAACAACTCGCTGCATCTGAATTCTCCAAGTAAGATGTTCGACAGTCTTACGTATTTCTTCTGGCTTCATTGAAAAAGAACCCATAAAATCAATAATTTGCTGAATATCAATCGGAGACTCATCGGCAGGAGCTTTCAGTACGTAGGGCTGATTATCAAAATCACTGTCCTGTTCACTATAAATAAAGGGAATACCACGTGTAGCATATTCTCGGTTCTTTAGGGTCTTAATATTTGTAATACCACTCCGGTGACGTCCCAAAGAACCTATAGCGAACTGACATTGATTAAAGACGTCTGTCAACGCATCGCCAAAAAGCTGACCATGGAATATTATCTTGTCCTGTAACCCATATTTATCTATAATGGGGTGGAAATCCAACTTCATACGGTTGGGATGTACACCTCCAACAACATGAAAATAAACATCAGACTTTGGGCTGTTAGCTAATCGCTCTTGACTATAATATTCACCCATACCTGACATGACACGATCGAAAGCATGCCAAGGATGAACTTCTGCAACACCAATGAGATGAAATTCATAGTTATTGGCAAATGGTTCATGCAACGGAATGCTATCAAAATCAACACCATTACTAATGCGAATGGTACGCTGTCCAAATATGCGTTCAGCATCACTAAATGTGACTAAAGAATCCATCTGCTTGTACAAACGATCTCGAAACAACTGATCAATCTTCAACTCCATGCGCATCTTCCACTCAAAATGCTTAAATTCCTGATCATATGGATAAGTAGGAATCTCCGTTACAGAATGAATACCTGCCTTTTTTAGCATCATAAAGAATCGAATGAGCCAAGGGTTCGCATTTTGGAAGCAACGGGCATAGATCAATTCTATCTTTTCGCGAAGGCAATAGTCAAGGATGCAATCATAATCCATCCGCTGGCGAAACCCTGCCCATCTGCCCTTTCCATAGTCTTTTATAACCTGGCCATCAACAAATCGGCAACTATGCCCATTTGCATCAAAGTCATAATAGCATAGACGTACATCATGCCCGTTTTCCTTCAAGCCTTTCACCTGATAATGTATCTTCTTTGAGATACCGCTATGAGGCGAGAATCCGTGATAAACCAAGAACAATATCCGCATAGCCCTACAAATTTTCGAACAACACTTTCCAACGTTCAGCTATCTTGTCGATACTGTAACGCTGCACACTCTTCACTCCAACTTGCCCCATCGAACACCTGAGTTTTTCATCACCCATCAGTCGCATTAGCGAATCAGCCAACGCCTGTACGTTACCATTCTCTACTAATATCCCATCCTCCCCATCTTTAATTATATCCTTGGGGCCACATGGACACGCAAAAGATATCACTGGAAGGCCGCTAGCCATAGCTTCAACCAAAACCATACCAAATCCTTCAAAACGCGAACTGAAAACAAAGAGGGAACTATTACAATACTCCTGTTGAATATCATTGGTGGGCCCATTGAGATGACAACGACTTGTATCAAGTTCTAATTCTTTAGTCTGAAGTTCATAGGGCCTACGATTTCCATCACCATAGATAGCTAACTGCCAATCTGGGTATTGTTTCTCGATTTTCGACCATGCCTGTAGAAGCAAGTCAAAACCCTTTTGATAGACGTACCGACCAACCGCAATTACTCGTTTTTCCTTAAGCTCGCTACATTTGGTCGGAACAAAAGATAATGGGTCAGGAATAACACATATATTATTCAACTCAGGCCATGCCTCCTTATCTTCTTCTGTCAAGACAATGAATCGATCCAATTTCTTTAGCTTTCCAACAAGGCTATGCATCCAGAACTTTGCAAAAAATTTCTTAATTAAGTTTGAATCATTCGCCTCAAAATTGCGATAATTGGCACGATTAACATGCAACTCACCCACCTTTCTACTACCGTCATGAATAGCGTTGAGGAAATTAATTTCCCTACGCAACAGACTCACAGTAATATCCGGATGCAGTTGCATTAACTGTTCGCTAAGCAGTTTTCTGAATGTTCGCTGTTTCTTCAGATAGACGAATAACTTCTTTAAGAAACCACACGACCATAGTTCTTCGAATCCAATATCAAGGTTGATAATCCTGATTTTGTCCGACAGCGGATAGAACGGTAGTTTGTCCTTGCCTTCTGTCAGAATGATGGTAATATCATAGCCGAAGTGTTCAGCAAAGTAATTAGCCTTTAATGTCAGTACACGCTCCACACCACCTGCCATATACAGGGCAGGTGTAAGATATACTATTTTCAAAGGCTTCTGTTTCATTGATAGTATTTAATGCCACAAATTTACGAAGAAAATTTGGATTAATCAAGATTTATCCGTATTTTTGTACGCAGAAATGAAAAGAATCTGCTTTCTGACCGACTCCATCTTCTCGTTTGGCGGTGTTCAACGAGTGACGGCGGTGATTGCCAAGGAATTGGCGAAGGATTATGATGTGACTATTGTCACTAAGGACAAGCCGGAGCAGAAAGACACTACGTTCTACGGACTTGACAAGACCAACATCGATTATCGGTTCTTTTCCTTTCCCGAAGTTTCACGATGGAAGTATTACTTCTGCAAGGCCTACAGCTACCTCTATCGTCGCCATCTGCCCCAGACGCATCTGATGTCCGACCTTTATGCCTACAGTTCGTTCCCACATGAACAGCGCAAGGCTCTGTACAAAGAATTAAGAGAAGGGCACTACGATGTTATTATCGGTGTACATGCTCCTTTGGCTGTGCGTCTGGCCACCTGTCGCCACCACCTGCAAGGAACACGTCTCATTGGTTGGATACACAACTCCTATCAAGCGCTCTTTGGTGAAGGATCACTCTATATCGGGCCAGAACTCTGCAAACACTATGAGTTACAGTTGGCTAAGCTTGACAAGACAGTGGTACTCTGTCATGACGATGCCCAAAAATATCATATCCCCACGGAGGTCATCTATAACCCACTGACGCTAGTGCCTGGGGCCCCCTCAGAGGGTACATCAAAGAAGTTCCTGGCTGTAGGTCGCTTCTCTCGTTTGCACAAAGGCTTCGACCTGTTGATAGAGGCTTTCCGCATCTTTGCACAAGACAATCAAGAATGGACACTAGATATTGTGGGAGAGGGCGTTGAGGAGCCCCTCTATCAGCAGCTCATCGAGAAATACCACCAGCAGGAGCACATCACCATTCATCCTTTCACCAACAATATTCAGCAGTATTACCATGAGGCACAGGTCTATGTGCTCTCATCACGCTGGGAAGGCATGCCCTTGGTCTTGATGGAAGCCATGTCTCATGGATTACCTATCATATCGTCGGATCTACCTATATGCAAGGAGATTATGGGCGACTTCGGACTCTACTTCTCTAACGGCGATGTCAACGATTTAGCTCGTCAGATGCATGCAGCCACCCAACTCGACTGGCCCTGTACGTCACAGAAAGCCATTGCCATCGCTAAGCAATATAATATAGAAACCATCAGCCGTCAGTGGCATCAAATCATAGAAGCATGAAAGACAAAGAACAACTACGAGAGGGACTGAAAAGTTCACCACGCCTGAAGCGATTCTTGGACTACCTCATCATGAACCAGCGCGATGCCCGTCCACGGTGGTATATCCGACTGTTGGCACCTCTCTACCAGCATCGTGGCAGTGGATCGAAAATCTACTGGAGCGCTCGCATGGACACACCACCCTATCGTCGTTTCTGGTTGGGAAAACGTAGCGTCATCGAGTCCTTCTGCTGCATCAACAATGCCGTGGGTGATGTCACCATTGGCGACAACACACGCATCGGCATCCACTGCACTGTCATTGGTCCCGTCTGCATAGGCAACCACGTCAACCTGGCACAAGGCATCACGGTGACGGCCCTCAACCACAACTTCGAAGATGCCACCAAGCGCATCGACGAACAAGGCGTCAGCACGAAGCCTGTCGTCATTGGCGACGACGTATGGATTGGTGCCAATGCCGTCATTCTGCCTGGCGTCACCATTGGTCGTCACTGTGTGGTAGCAGCAGGTGCCGTCGTCACCAAGGACGTGCCTGACAACACACTGGTTGGTGGCGTTCCTGCAAAAGTTATCAAAACACTCACCCCTCACCTCTAACCCCTCACCTCTATGAAAATCGGTATCGAGGCCCAGCGCATTTTCCGCAAGAACAAGCACGGCATGGATTATGTCGTCTTGCAGGAAATCAAGGAACTGCAACAGATGCAGACTGACGACGAGTACTACGTCTTCGTCAAGCCTGGCGAGGACCGTTGTGTGGAAGACTCTGCCAACGTACACATCGTCGAGCTGAGCTGTCCCTCCTACCCGCTTTGGGAACAGTGGGCACTGCCGCGCGCTGCCAAGAAGTATGACGTAGAGCTGCTCCACTGCACCAGCAATACGGCACCCATCTGGTGCGACATTCCCCTGGTGCTCACCCTCCACGACATCATCTTCCTCGAGCCTCGCGACAAAAGCAACAAGTCACTCTATCAGAATATGGGATGGTTCTACCGCAGACTGGTAGTACCTCGCATCCTGGACAAGTGCCAACGCATCATCACCGTTTCCAATTTCGAGAAAGATAACATCATGCGCAAGCTGGGCATCCCCGAGGAGCGCATGACGATGATATACAATGGCTTCAACGACTGGTTCCAGCCGCTAAGCTCCCCTCCCCTTTGGGAGGGGTTGGGGAAAGGCTTTTTCTTCTTCCTCGGCAACACCGACCCCAAGAAGAATACCGAGCGTACACTGGTGGCCTACTCCAAATATCTAGAGCAGTCGGCTGTCAAGCGTCGCCTGCTGATGGCCGACCTCGACCGCAACTACCTCAACGACATCATCAGCCGCAACCATATCGAGAACATCCTGCCCATGCTCGATATGCCTGGCTACATCCCCAACAGCGAGCTTCCTAAGATATATAACAACGCCTTTGCCTTCCTCTACACCTCCCTGCGCGAGAGTTTCGGCATTCCCTTATTGGAGGCGATGGCATGCGGCACACCCGTCATCACCAGCAACACGTCATCCATGCCCGAGATTGGTGGTCCTGACGCTATCCTCATCAATCCTGAGCATAGCGACGAGATAGCACAGCAGATGCTACGTCTGGAGACAGACCCGACGTTCTACGAACAACAAAAACAAGTGGGATTAGCGCGCGCCAAACTCTTCTCTTGGCGCAAAACGGCAGAACAGCTGCACCAACTATATCATTCCCTCAAATAGGTCGAGCGACAAGTCCTCCTGCGACACGGATGCTTCCTCATTAGCAACTGCTTCATCACGAAACAGCAGCATCAACTGTTGGGCATCCTTCGAACCCGTCGTATTCAGACGATAACAGCCACGCTGACCCGTACTCTCAATCAATGACTGCTGCGACTTCGAATTCTTCAACAGATACTGCTGCACGTAACTACGCACCTCCTCATAGTCCGGCTGATGGAAAAAGGTACAGTTCAGGTTATAAACGTGCCTGCTGATATTCTGCACGCTTATACCCCGTTCACCAGCCTCAGTGAGAATCTTCAGTATCTGTTGGTCGTACGTCATCTAAAAAAAGGCTGGCAAGCCTTTGTAGCTTCCAGCCCTTTTATGCTTTCTTCTAATTGACTAAGCAAGTGTAATCTTCTCGTCAGCAGCAGCCAGCTTGCCCTCTTTGAAGAGCCAGCCCAGACCCAGCAGAGTTTCCTCTTCGCTGATCTTAGCAGCCTTAGCGATTTCCTTAACAGTCAGAGCCTTCTCAGCAGCAGCGAGTGCCTGATAAACATCACCAGCCTTGAAACCTGCGTTCTCAGCATTTACAGCGAAAGCTGCCTTTGCTGCCTTCTTAGGAGCAGCAGCCTTCTTCACAGCGGCCTTCTTGGGCTCCTCAGCCTTGGGAGCAGCGGCCTTCTTTGTAGTCTTCTTTTCTGCCATAGTTGTTTAAAAAATTATACGCTAAAATAGTATCCTATCTTTGCGGTGCAAAATTAACAACTTTTCCCGACTAATTGGCTGTTTACCAACTATTTTTAAGAATTAAACGCTAAATTCTTGACCTACATCAAGTGAGTTAAAACTGAAAGGACTGTAATTAGTTTTCCTTGTCCTCAGTTTGCAACTCCACTTTCAGTTGAAGTTCTTCCAACTGTTTAGGGTCCAACTCGCCTGGTGCATCGAGCATCACATCACGACCTGAGTTGTTCTTCGGGAAGGCGATGCAGTCACGGATAGAATCGAGACCAGCCATGATGCTGACAAAGCGATCGAGACCGAAGGCCAGACCAGCGTGAGGAGGTGCTCCGTATTTGAAGGCATTAATCAGGAAGCCAAACTGAGCCATCGCACGCTCTGGTGTGAAGCCCAGAATCTGGAACATCTTCTCCTGCAGTTTGCCGTCGTGGATACGCAGTGAGCCACCGCCCACCTCGATGCCGTTGCATACGAAGTCGTAGGCCACCGCACGCACCTTCTCAGGAGCAGTATCCAGCAAGGGGATATCGTCAGGATTAGGCAGTGTGAACGGATGGTGAGTAGCCATCAGGCGCTGTTCCTCGTCGCTCCACTCGAACAGGGGGAAGTCCACAATCCACAGGCACTTGAAAGTGTCCTTGTCTCTCAGTCCCAGACGGTCGCCCATCTCCAGACGCAGTGTGCAGAGCTGAGTACGCGTCTTGTTAGCCTTGTCGCCACTGAGAATCAGTACGAGGTCGCCATCCTTAGCACCCGTCTTCTCCTTCAAGTTCTGCCAAACCTCAGGCTGGTAGAACTTGTCGATGCTCGACTTCACAGTGCCGTCGCTGTTGAACTTCACATATACCAGACCCTTGGCACCCACCTGCGGACGCTTCACGAAGTCTGTCAGCTGGTCGAGCTGCTTGCGGGTGTACTCTGCACAGCCAGGAACCACGATACCACCAATATATTCTGCCTCGTTGAATACAGGGAACTCGCCCGTACCCTTCAGCACGTCCATCAGTTCCACAAACTCCATGCCGAAGCGCAGGTCGGGCTTGTCACTACCGAAGCGACGCATAGCCTCGTGCCATGTCATACGCTCCAATGGTGGCAGCTCTACGCCACGCACCTCCTTGAACAGGTGACGTGCCAGGTCCTCAAAAATCTGGAGTACATCCTCCTGGTCAGCAAACGACATCTCACAGTCAATCTGTGTGAACTCAGGCTGACGGTCGGCACGCAGGTCCTCGTCGCGGAAACACTTGGCAATCTGGAAGTAGCGGTCAAAGCCACTCACCATCAGCAGCTGCTTCAGCGTCTGCGGGCTCTGGGGCAGTGCATAGAACTGACCAGGATTCATGCGGCTGGGTACCACGAAGTCGCGGGCACCCTCAGGCGTAGAACCAATCAGGATAGGCGTCTCCACCTCGATGAAGTTCAGAGAGTCCAGGAAGTTACGAATCAGGATGGTCATCTTATGGCGCAGTTCCAGATTCTTACGAACACAGCTACGGCGCAAGTCCAGATAGCGGTACTTCATGCGGATGTCGTCACCACCATCAGTATTGTCCTCAATGGTGAAGGGAGGCGTCTGACTCTCGCTCAGCACGTTCAGCTGCTCAGCCAGAATCTCGATATCACCTGTCTCCATCTTCGGGTTCTTTGCCTGGCGCTCGCTGACGGTACCCGTCACCTGGATACACCACTCACGACCCAGTTTGTTAGCCTGTTCACACAGGGCAGCATCCTTCGACTCGTCGAACACCAGCTGCGTAATGCCATAACGGTCGCGCAGGTCGACAAACGTCATACCGCCCATCTTACGGGTCTTCTGAACCCATCCGGCCAGCGTCACCTGCTGACCAGCATCGGTGAGTCGCAGCTCACCACATGTCTTTGTCCTATACATTATTATATTTGTTTATTCGTTTTCGACCTGCAAAATTACGAAATATTTATGTAATTCTGCAAACAATAACCAAGAAATTACATAATGACGACAAAAAGCCCTGCATATGTTCTTAATTATTCAAATTCACTGTCAGTCGTAACAGGCCGATGCACTGGGTTTTGTTGTCGCAATTCAGGATGTGGAGAACGGGCTTAACGGAGAGATAGTCGTTGAGGTCGATATTACATACGAACTCAGTATCCCACTCGTCAACGCCCAGCATACGGACATAGTCGGAATAGAATCCGAATTGTACTTTGCCCAAGGCATATTGCGCTCCCAGGCCGTAGTAGTTGCGAAGCAAATCGTCGCTGCTGAAAGAATGGCCATAGGCTGCTATCAGCATGCAACGAGACGAAAGGGACTGTTCAGCATAAGCCCACGCAGTGGGGTACGTCTTGCGCCCGAGAGGTTCCTCCTGAAGTTCTTCACCATCGAAATAAATGTCGTACTCATAGTCATTATAGAGGCTGGCTCCCAGGAAATAGCGGCTGTCGCGATAGCGGTATTCTGCCTGGGCTAAGGCAAAGATGCCATCGTCCTTGGGACAAAAGCGGAACACATTGTTGCGACCAGTAAAATCCTGACTGGGAGTACCGTTATAGACGGAAGCTTGCAGGCACAGAGGGTCTGTCTCATAGACGTAGTGTAAGCCCATAGCGGCAAAGGGATAGGTAGGAACGAAGTAGTTGCAGCTGAGGATAGGAAAGTGACCGCTGGAAGGACTGGTATAGAGGGAAAGACCGTCACTGCAGAAGTAGTCTTCGTCCATGCAGCGAACGCCAGCAAAAAGGGTATGACGGTCATTGATGCGCCACTGGAGACCTGCCTTCTGGAGTGCAAAAGACTTGTCGTAGGCATCGAGATCCGAATAGCCCATCATATTCTCAAAGAGCAGCTCGTCGTGCGTGGAGGCCACGCTGAGTGAGGTAGCCTGAAAGGACAGTGACCGCGACAAGGGCAGTTCAGCGTGAAGCTGAAGGAGATTGACCTGGCTGGTGGTCTTAAAGTCGGTTTGCAGCTCACCAGTATATGTCAGTGCAAACTTAGGCTGCAGTTCAGTACTGTCGGCATTTTCTGCCATTACCAACTGACTGCACCCTAAGAAGAGTAGAATTATCATTAGATAGACCACGCTGCAAAGATTTGATTTAACTTTCTTACATCATCACGATGGCATCGGTATCGACATAGACGGTAGGCTTCGTGCCCTTGGGGAAGAAGGCCTTGGTGTCTATCTTCTTCTGCAGAGGTGTGCCGTCGCTGGTGATGCCCACGACATACCACTTGGTGCCTGCGCGACGTGCCATGATGCAGTATTTGCCAGGATAGCCGTCGATGAAACGGGTCTCGTCCCACGTGGTGGGCACCTGCTTCATGAAGTCGACAGCCCAGGCGGGAGCATCCTCCAGGTTGTTGGGAGCCATGGCGAAGTGTTGGACGCTGGACTGGAAGAGGACGGCAACAGCCAGTGCGAAGACATCGCTGGTCTTGCGAACGGTGCCGTGTTGGTTGTCCTTGTTATAGTATTTGTTGAGCGTAGAACCGCCAAAGTCCATCGAGCCCACGGTGTTGCGGATGAAGGGGTGGATGCAGGCATTGAAGGCCTCAGCATCGCAGGCGCCCTGTCCGAAGTGGAGGTTCTCAGAAGCCAAGACAGCCTCAGAAGCGACGTAGTTAGGATACATGCGCTCCCAACCGCGAGGCAGCGTGCAGCCGTGGAAGATAACCTGCAGACCAAACTCGTTGGCATCGGTGAGGATGTCCTCGTAGAGCTGCATCATGGGTTGCTTGTCGCCACCGAAGAAGTCGACCTTG